>JASJCW010000035.1 GCA_030065265.1 Prochloraceae cyanobacterium | reverse complement strand
TACCTTAATTTGAGAATTAAGTTTTTGGGCTTGGTTTAATTGGCGATTGCGTTGATTTTGAACTTCGCTCAGATTTAAACAAACTACAGAACAGCCAAAAGTCTTAGCTAAATATCGTGCTGCTCCACCATAGCCAGAGCCAATGTCTAATACTCGAGTGTTAGCATCAATTGTAATTAGAGATGCAATTTTTTGCACGGTGCGGTGACTAGCTGTAAAAATATTATCTGCTCGATCGCGATCGTACAGACCAATATGAATATCTTGACCGCCCCAAATCGTCGCATAGAAATTATCGGCACTATTACTGTTGTAATATTCTCGGGCTTTATTAACGGTAGGTGAATAAATCATATGTTTCTCAGGCTCTAATTTTTGATTTGCAAAAGATTGCTTGCTAGCGGTAACCGAAGCAGAAGATCTCATTCTTTAAATCTGTTTGAGGGGACAAATTTTAAGATCGTAATTTTTTAGTACGTTTTTAACGACGTAACGTTACTCTTTATAAGTTTGCTTTTTTGTAATAATTTCTGTTGGCGATTCCCCATAATGCTATTGCTGCCCAAAAGATCTGAATAGTGATAACTTGCCAATTATTATCTAAAACCAATTGAGGTATTAAAATTATTGCCAATAAAAAATTCCAGAAATGAAATTCTTTAACTCTCAAAAGTCGATTGAGGAATAGTAAATAGCTAAATGAATAACCAATAGTCGAACAGCTAGCTAAAATTGATATCCCAAAATGATAATTTTTTAAGAGGAGATTGTTCAAACCTATACTTAATAAAACTCCCATGATTATTTGAAAGATTATTTTCGAGCGAGCCGGTAATTTAAGCGAATAATTAATAAGTTTCGTTAGAGTGATAGCAGCCCAAAATAAATCGAGCGCAACGACAAACCAAGAAGATTTTGCTATTGAAACAATAATAATTAAACTAGCTGCAATTAGATTTAAATATAGGTATAAACGCTCCATTGCAATAATTTTAACTGTCAATAAAACATAAGCTACTAAATAAGTAGTAGTTCCTATCCAACCAAGGATCTCTTCAATTAACATATCTGATTGTTTGCGTAAATTTATCCTAAAAACTACTACTCAATTAGTGAATATTTTTTAGAATTGGTTGCAATATTAGTTGCTAGATTTTTAGCAATATAAGGTAATTACAAGAGTCATAAAATAGTGTAGCGATCGCAATATTTAAAACATTATTGCTGCACTATCAAATCAAGCTTTAAGTAGGACTTAATTGAATAAGAGGTTGACTAGAATTTGAGCCGATAAATTTTCGGTTTAGGTCGATTTTATTATGCTCGATCTATTGCGAATTATTGAATTTTTTAGACGTTTAACCTGGGATAAAAGAAAGTAACCTTTCTTTATTTATTCTGACTATTACTAAGATCGATTAGCAAATAAACCATAATCAATTGTGAGTTTTTTTCTGAGTTAGTAAGTTTCATGATAATCCTTAAAACTAAAGTCAATCAAAATGTTTATTAGGATTAATTGGGGGTAATTGGATTGACTCAATTTCAACCTATTTAAAGACTATCATCGTTGTAATTAGTAAGAATCGATCGCGATCGCAACTTTCTAGCCTGCGCGATCGCAAACAGGGAGACTTAACTTATTTTTATTCTGAAGTGGATTGTTCGCTTGCTTGTTCGACATTTCTCCAATTGATTCGCCAATTTAAAAACAAGACTGTCAGTGCGATCGAGATTAGAATTCCTACCCAAATACCTAGCATTGTCAACATAATTTTAAAAACCAGTTTTATCTCTATCTTAGCTTTTCCTGCTAATACCAATCCTGGACTAATATCGATTCTGTTGGCAGTTAAGAAAGGCAATAGGGAAGAGGCAAAAGATTCAGAAAATCGATTTGTAGGATTATTTTAGGGAATTGATATCTAGCAGTCGAAGCAAAGGTTATGACAATTTTATTTGTTACCTACTACCTAGTACCTACTACCTATTTCCTGCTATTACAATTATTATCCTCACCTCTAGTTCAGTTGCTATAACCAAAATTACTCCAAAAAATTGTAGAGACGCACCGCAGTACGCCTCTATAAAATTAGATTAAAAGATTAGATCGGGCGATCGCATCTTATTCAATCCCTTCAATTCTGTCTTCGACTTCTTGATATAATTCTCTCAATCTGTCTAAATTCTCCTCAGAAGTTTCCCAATAACCGCGACCGTTTACTTCTAATAAAGTTCCGACCATTTTGCGGAAAGAATTAGGATTTAAATTCATTAATCGCTTGCACATTTCGGGATCGTTAATGAAGGTAGTATTGACATCTTCATAGACCCAATTATCTACCGCGCCAGCAGTTGCCGACCAGCCCATTGTGTTGACTAAACGTTTGGAGAGTTCCCTAACACCTTCGTAACCGTGTTTTAACATCCCTTCGTACCATTTGGGATTTAACATTTTGGTACGGGCATCTAAGCGGACTGTTTCCGATAAAGTGCGTACTTGGGCGTTAGCTGTGGTAGTATCGGCTATGTATGCTGTAGGTTGTTTTCCGTCTTTCCGCAGACTGGCGACTACTTTAGTCGGATCTGAGTCGAAATAGTGGGAAACGTCGGTCAAACTGATTTCGGAAGAGTCTAAGTTTTGGAAAGTTACTTCAGCAGTTTTTAAAGAAGCTTCAAATACTTGACGGTTGTCTTCCATCATCCCGGGATTGTCGGAATTGAAAGCGAAAGATTTGCGTTTGAGATACATTTCTTGTAACTCTGTCTCTTCTTCCCAGGTGCTGTTTTCTACTGCTAAATTGACGTTAGAAGAGTACGAACCGGATGCGTTAGAAAAGACTCGAGTTGCAGCGTTGCGAAGGCTGACACCCATCTCCTCGGCTTGTTCTAAGGCGTGTTTGCGGACGTAATTCATTTCTATTGGTTCGTCTGCTTCGGCTGCCATTTTGACCGCTTGGTCGAGTAAATTCATCTGATTGATAAATAAATCTCGGAAGACTCCAGAACAGTTGACAACGACATCGACGCGAGGACGACCTAATTCTTCTAAGGGCAATAATTCTAATTTATTTACCCTTCCTAATGCATCGGGTACTGGTTTAACTCCAACCATCCACATGATTTGGGCTAAAGATTCGCCGTAGGTTTTAATATTATCCGTGCCCCAGAGTACGCAAGCAATAGTTTCGGGATATTTGCCGCCATTTTCTTCCATTTGTCTTTTGAGCAGGCGATCGACGACTATTTTGGCCGATTGTACTGCTGCTGTGGTAGGAATGGATTGAGGATCTAAAGCGTGGATATTTTTACCTGTCGGTAGTACGTCTGGGTTGCGGATCGGATCTCCACCGGGCCCGGGTAAGACGTATTCTCCTTCTAATCCTTTTAACAGTCCACCTAGTTCGTTATCGGCGCATACTTGTTCTAAACAGTATTCTAAATACTCGAACAGGGGTTTTAAGGCTTCGCGATCGACTTGTTCGTATCCTAACTGATGTAATGCGTCTACCCAAGGTGCTTTTTTACCGAGGTTGAAGAAGTTCAGTTTAGAAATAGCTGACATTCTCCCTTCGGAGTCTACTTGTGCTTGGACTAATGCTGAAACTGCCGATCGCGTTGCTTCGGTTACTTTCTGTAAAAGTTCGACATCTTCTAAAATGCCTTTGTCGCTGTTTCTGTATATCTCTTCAATATCGCGATCGATGCTGTTGGCGATAATACGAGGTAAAGATAACATTCCTTCTTCTTCGCGATCGAGAGAAGCAATATTTACTAATGTGGCGATCGCTTCTTCTGCTGTGGGTGGTTTACCAATAACGTGGAGTCCGCAGGGTAACAATCTCGATTCGATCTCCATTAGTTTACGATATACCAAACCGACGATATTATCCCTTTCTTCGGCACTTAAATCTTTGGCATCTTTTTCTGGTAAATCGATATCGCGATCTAAATTTACGATCCGACACTGATCCATTATTGTATTGACGATCGGGATTCCCCTACCGGTATCTTTGAGGGTTTGATAAGAACCGATTAACTCGCTTAATTCTTTCAACCCTTTATATAATCCTGCATTTTCTGCTGGGGGAGTTAAATAAGAGATCGTTTCGGCATAACTGCGACGTTTGGCGATCGTCGCCTCAGAAGGGTTATTAGCGGCGTAATAATAGAGGTTAGGAATACTGCCGATCAGACTGTCGGGATAGCATTCTCCAGACATTCCCATTTGTTTACCCGGCATAAATTCTAAACTGCCGTGAGTACCGAAATGCAATACTGCATCTGCTTGCCAAACTTGGTTTAAATAGGTGTAATAGGCTGCAAAACCGTGATGTGGACTAGCCGATCGCGAGAATAATAACCGCATCGGATCGCCTTCATAACCGAAAGTTGGCTGTACTCCTATAAATAGATTACCGAAATGTTTGCCGTAGATCAGTAAATTTTGTCCGTCGCTGTTAAGATGCCCTGGTGGTGGCCCCCAATTTTCTTCTAAACGTACCGAATAAGGGGTAAGACGTTCGTATTGATGCACCGGCATCCGATAAGCTACATTTAATTCTGGGCTTTGATATTGGGCTTGTGCGTCGTGAATTACTGCTTCCATCAAAGCTTGGGGCGACTCGGGCAATTCTTGAATGTCGTAGCCGTTATTTTGTAATGCTTTCATCACTTCATAAATCGATCCGAAAACATCCAAATAAGCCGCAGTTCCTACATTACCTTTATCTGGCGGAAAACTAAAGACAGTGATCGCTACTTTTTTAGCTAATTTGGGTTTTTTCCGTAGGTTAGCCCATTTTAATGCCCGTTGCGCCACTGCTTCGATCCGATCTTGCAATGCGATCGCCCTTCCGGTTACTCCATCTCTTCCTGAAACTATTATCGGTTCGATCGCCCCGTCTAATTCCGGTATTGCTATTTGTAATGCTACTTGAATCGGGTGCAATCCTAAATCGCTATTTTCCCATTCTTCAGTGGTTTGGAATACTAACGGCAGCGTTACCATATAGGGGCGATTTAACCTTCTTAAGGAGTCGATCGCTTTAGGGTGATCTTGTCTGGCCGGGCCCCCAACTAAAGCAAAACCAGTCAAAGAAATTACTGCATCTACTAAAGGAGTATCGTTTCCTCCTACTTTATCCCAGAAGAAAGTATCTACTGGTTTAGAAAAGTCCAACCCTCCAGCAAAAACTGAGATCACTCTAGCACCCATTGCCTCTAGTTCTTGTACCATAGCTACGTAGTGAGCGTCATCGCCGGTAACTAAATGGGTACGCTGCAATACTAAACCGACACAGGGGGCTAGAGGATCTTTAGCATCTTCGGAGATATCCGATCGCATTTTATGCCAGGTTAAATACTCTTCGACATCTTCAAACATTTTCGGTGCTAGAGGATGCCAAATTCCCATATCGGGATAAACTACCGGATCTTTGTACTCGATTTGCTTATCCTTATACAAATCCTTAAATACGTATTTATGGGCCAGCATTAAGAAAAAGTTTTCTAAATTATCCGCCGATCCTCCGAGCCAATATTGAAAACTTAACATGAAATTGCGCGCATCTTGAGCTTTGCCGCTAGGCATATATTTCAATACTTTCGGCAATGTCCGCAATAACTTTAACATCCCATCCTGGAAAGATGCCCCGGAATTCTCCTTACGCTTCCGCATAAATTGGGCGATCGCGCTTTTAGATTGTCCTAACTGGGCCATCGAAAAACTGCCCATTTTATTGAGACGCATCACTTCAGGCATGGAAGGAAAGACGATAATCGCATCGAGATTGTCTCGGTGGGGCTTTACCGCATTAACTACTTTTTCTGCTAAATCTTCAATAAAAATTAACGATGCAATAACGATATTAGCCTCTGCTATGTCCCGTTTGAAGTCCTCGTAATTCTCCGGCGATCGCAACTCTTCGATCAAATAACCGCTAATTTCAATAGCAATATCTGGATTATTTTGATTAATATTATCAATCGCTGCTGAGAGAGAACTTTGATATTGAGGCTCTAGCACGACATAGACCACCTTTAGTAAAGATCTTTGTCCTAGTTCTTTCGGAACGATGTGGCGAATGGTGGACTTGACATGAGTGAACATATATGTATTCTCCTTCGATCCCCAAGTAGAAAATATGTGTATATATAAGGGCAGAATCTGCCTAGTTTGTCATTTAACTAGGAGATATATATGTGTTTTTAACAGAAAAACGCCCCTAAATAGCTATTTAAGCTTTGATTTGACACAATTTGATAACAAAGATGAGATAATTTTTAATATTTATTGACAAAATGCTGAGTGTTTGCTTTTAAAAATAGTTAAAAAAAGTAAACTTAATTCAGTTAGAAAGATAAATTACGAGTAACGAACTAATAAGTTATCTAACTTTAATCCAAGTTGAATCGATTGCGATCGCGCCATAAATTATCGTGGCAATCTAATATATTTGTTCTGGTATTTTAGATAATATTTCTAAGTTTAAAAGACAATGACTCTTTCGACCGTTAAACCTGCAGATATCTTAATTCTCTCCAACGGCCCGGGAGAAATAACTACTTGGGTGCGCCCGATAGTAAAATCTTTACGGGAGCAATTGGGCGATACACGGAGTAAAATCAGAATATCGATAATATTATCTCCTTGTCCGCACAGTACTGGTCAAGAAGCTCAAATTGCTTTATCTTATCCTGAAGTGGATCGGGTACAATCATCGGAACATTTTTTAGCCTTTTTAATTTGGGGCAAAACAAAAGATAATTGGGACTGGCGAGAAAAAGGGGTAGTTCTTTTTCTGGGTGGCGATCAGTTTTTTACCCTAGTAATTGGCAAGCGTCTGAAATACGCTACTGTAATTTATGCTGAATGGGATGCTCGTTGGTATCGCTTTGTCGATCGCTTTGGGGCTATGAACGATTCTATTGTCAATAAAGTGCCCCCAAAATATCACGACAAGTTTACCACAGTCGGAGATTTAATCGCCGAAGTATCTAAGACCCCGCCCTTAAGGATGAGGTTTAAAAATAAAGTCGAAGAAACTGGTTCTCAACTAACACCAACTATCGGACTTTTACCCGGATCTAAAGCTGCGAAACTAGCTCAAGGAGTACCGTTATGTCTGGCGATCGCAACAATAATAGCTCAAAAACGACCCGAAATTAAATTTATCATTCCCGTCGCTCCTACTTTAGATTTAGCCACTTTAGCTAAATATGCCGATCCGAATAAAAACCCAGTATTAAACTTAGTAAATGGTATCCCAGCAGAATTAATTTATCTCGAAGAAAAAGCGTATTTAAAGACTCTTGAAGGACTAAAAATAGAATTAATAACTCATTTTCCAGCTTACGATCGCTTATCTCAATGTACTCTTTGTTTAACCACAGTAGGAGCAAATACAGCCGAATTAGGCTCTTTAGCAATACCTAGTATTGTTTTAATTCCAACTCAACAATTAGATGCAATGAGATCTTGGGATGGACTGCCAGGAATTTTAGCTAATTTACCTTTGATTGGCTCTATTTTTGCCAAGATAATTAACCTTTTAGTCTTAAGAAAAAAACGTTTATTTGCCTGGCCGAATATATGGGCTAATGCGGAAATTATGCCCGAATTAATTGGCAATCTTCAAGCCAAAGATGTTGCCAATTTAGTTTTAGATTACTTAGAAAATCCCGAAAAATTAGAGCGAATGCGCGATCGCTTGCGAGAAATTAGGGGGCGATCGGGTGCTGCAAATAAAATTACCAAAATAATCGAGGAAGAATTAGAAAAAATATTGTAATTGAGCTTACTTAATTCTAGCTTCTTCCAAATTATTAATCATATATTGGATAGTTTTCGATCTTTTTAGTTAATTTATTAATTATAAAAATATACCCTAAATTTGCAGATTTAGTGTTACTAATTAGATTGCTATTGCTGTAAACTTTGCTAGTAATTATGAAGATTGAAGTTAAATATTTAACAAGTACGATTCTACTTGCTGCAAGTGGATTAGTGTTTATTATAGAAAAAACTGCCGCTCAAACCAAACCATCCTATGTTTATGAAGTAGATACTGTTCATCGGCACTATACCCAAGAACCGCCAAAGTACGATCTTTTTATTCCCTTTAATAGGAAGAGAAAGCTTACTTACGATGAAATCCGTTCTGAAAAACAGCTTAAAGAAGTAAACGATCGCAGAGCAGAATTAGTAAACGAAGAAATAGGAAGATTTAGGAATCAAAGAAAAAAATTACTTAATACTGTTTCAGAATCCGATCCATCGAGGTAATTATTCTTAAAGATTCTAACTTAGCCGAGTTGGTTTTTTGTAGTAATTTAGTATATGCAAGGGTCGAGATTGCCAAGAGCAAGCAATTGCGCGGCTTTACTTTTGATAATTAAATAGATTCTACTATAAATAAATGATGTTCAATCTAAATAGAATTATTTACTTTTCCTGAGATATTTCAACTGAAAATAAACGTCTTTCTCGCATTTTTTGGGTTATTTCACTTCTAAAGTTTTCCATTTCGCTAGGCTTATTAAACCAAACTTCAAAAGTCAATTCATTGGGAATTTTTTTGAAACTTTCTTTAGTCGGATCTCCGTCAGGATGAGGACATACACTTAACAAAAGATTTTCAACTTGATTAAATTCATTTTCAAGATTGTATTTGACATATAATTTATAAGGTTTCGATCGTGAAGGAGTTTGAGGATTGCTATCGCAACTAAAATAATAATCGGCGGGGTTAATAGCTTGACTTTCTTCGGTATTTAAGACCTGCTGTTGCCCGTTTTGTTCTGCTTCGGGTCTTTTTGCTAAGGATTCTAAATTTTCAGTCTTTTCACTACTCGGATTAACTTGTTCGCTAACTTCTTCTCGATCGCTTGTTTGTTTTGGAGTTGATTCTAACTGTTCGGAAGAACTATTTTTTGAAACTACAAAATTATCGTAGTAGTAATAAGCTCCAAAAGCTAAAGCTCCAAGAAAAATTGAAGGTAAAATTAACCACTTTAATAAACCATTTCCTCGCTCGATTTCATCTGTTTCTAAGCCTAACGGAACAGCATTATTTTTGGATTGTTGGACTGACGCTGAAGGTGAATGAGACCATAAAATTAAAGTTTGGTTATCAGTTTCTTTATTAGCCAGAGCTTTATCGACTAGAGCTTGAGATTTCTGTTTGAGGCTTTTTTGGGAAGCCAAGATATTAACAATATCTTTAGGCAGCAAAGAACCACTAATGCCATCAGAACATAATAATAAAAGATCGTTCGGCTCTAACTCGATCTTATAAGTTGGTAATTCTTTAGGGAGATGGGAACAGCCAACAAAAAACTGCAAGCGACTTCTACCTTCATGATAGCGAGCCATTTCTGCAGTAATTTTACCAGAACTCTGAAGTATTCCCGCAACTGTATGATCTTCGGTAATTTGGGTTAAATGTTTTTGACGAGCTTGGTAGTGGAATAAAGGGCTATCGCCTAAATTAACTATCACGGCCTTGTTTTCTAAAATAGCAGCAACGACAACAGTAGAACCAGAAACACCCCAATCATTTTGTTTGACGATGCGACGAATGTGTTCGTTGGCCGATCTGAGCGCGTCTTGTAAGTTTTTAGAGAGGCGATCGCTGGTTATTTTTAAAGTTTTTTCTGGTGGAGAATTAATCGAGGAGTCAACCGTTAAAGACTCGAATAAAGATAAGCTCAATTTGCGTAGAGTTTGTTCGCTAGCTTGTTCCCCATGAGCGTGGCCTCCCATTCCATCAGCAACAGCTAAAATGTGAATTGGCGGGCGATCGCCGCTTTGAGTCAAACTAAACACCTGAAAGCTATCTTCGTTGTTTTCGCGTTTATTTTGCCTGCTGAGAACTTCATACACCGGAGAAGTTCCCAGATTATTTTTTAGGTAGGATCGGGAGTTCACAAACTTTAGCTCTATCTATAATTTATAAGGGATTATATGGGGATTTTAAATGAGATTTTTTCTTTATCGGGCGGCAAAGACCTGGGTCGATCAAAAATTCTCAGCCCAATACACAAATTATAAAAAATCACGGGACATTTTAACTGCTATTTTTATAAATTATTGCTAAACTTACTAATTTATACCGATCTTCGGAAGTAACTAGGGGTTCTGCTTGACTTAAATAGCAAAATTTTGGTTCGGATTTAAGAATAGCAAAGATTTGGAGTGTTTATCTTTATAAAGATAGAGGTTTTTATCTTTCGATCTACTTTTAATAAACACTATTATCTTAAATTAATAGATCGAAGTTTCCTACTTTGAAGATCGCCATTTTTAGATCGGTTTAGTTTTTAATCTTAGATTATGGGGAAAATTTTTATTCGTCCATCTCAAAACAAATTTACTTAGCATTACATCCGATCGTGAAAATGATAAGCTAACTAAAAGTGCGATCGAGAATTTGATTTAAATAAAGATAAACGATTTAAAATAAACTAATCAACCATGAGTAAATTCACGTTATTTTGGGAAGAAAAAGGCCGGCAATATTCCCAAATAATTAACCTCAGCGATCCGAATAATAAACAACCTGGCGTTATTCGGATCGGTCGCGATCCGAATCTCTGCGATATCGTTTTAGAATGTCCTCGAGTTTCTCGCTTGCACGCTGAAATTTTTAGCAATCAAGCAAATAAAGAGTTTCAAATTCAAAATTTACGAGGAACTAATCCAATATTCGTAAATGGAAGAAAGCTAATTCATGGTTGTTTAGATTTGCCAGATAGCAGCACTTTTGTTTTGGGTAATGTAGAGATCAAGGCGATCGAATTTGCTGAGACAACTCGAGTTAAGACCCATTGCGATCGCAATTCAATTACTTTAAGTCAGTTTCTGCCGATCGCATCGAGTGAAGAACTACATAGTAAAGGCTATTTGCTTCCGGGAATCATTACTGTTGTTTGGGTTGTTTTGTTATTTTCAACAGTAGGTAAAGATCGTATTTTTAATTTTTTATTAGCTTTATTTTTAGGCGGGTTAGGATTTTTATTTATTTATCAATTATGTGGCAAAAAGAAACAGGCTTGGATTTTAACTTTACCGATAATTTTAACCCCTTTATTATTATTAAGCCCAATCTGGAAGGTTATTTCTATTCTTTTCAGAGAAATTTTACCCGGACAAATTCCTGCTAGCAATGCTAGTTTTTTTGTCGTTTTTATCGGTTTCTTTTTTGGGGCTGGTTTAGCAGAAGAATTATTAAAAGCTTTACCTTTATTTATTTTGAATGGGTTAAGTAAAATTGCTTTTTACCCTAAACTTGCAATTAAAGAACCTTTAGATGGCATTTTATTAGGTGCTGCTTCTGGTTTGGGTTTTACTTTACTAGAAACCCTCGGACAATACGTTCCCGATTTAATCCAACAAGCATCAACTCAATTTGGAGAAGCTCAGGGACAATTGGTGGGGTTGCAGTTATTAATTCCACGAATTGTCGGTTCTGTTTTCGGTCACATGGCTTATACTGGCTATTTTGGTTATTATATTGGTTTGGCATTTCTGAAGCCGCAAAAAATGTGGCAATTGCTGTTAATAGGTTATTTAATCGCTTCTCTAATTCATGCTTTGTGGAATACTAGTGCTATTTTAGGAGGCTGGGCTTTAGCACTATCTGGTATTTTAGCTTACTGTTTGTTAACAGGTGCTATTCTCAAAGCAAGACAACTTTCTCCCGATCGCCGAGATAATTTTGCGACTAAATATTTTGGCAATAAATAATTTTAATTGCACTCGCTTAAAACAAATTAAAATATTCAGAGCAAAAAATAAAACTAGTGTAGGATCTAGTGCGATCGCCATTAATAAAAATACGATCGATTATGTGGCAAAAAATCGTAAGTTCTGGATTATTTTTAACTCTATTATTCGGTATTTCTGGTTGGAAAACTGTTCCCCAAAAAAGCGAAATTCAACAGCAGTCGCTCCCTCGGAAAGATTATCTCAAAATTACGAATGCAACTCTAGGTTGGAATAAAAATTTATACGTAGATGATGTTGCTTACGATCTTTATATTCCCCAGAATTACAACAGCACTTCTCAAAAGTTACTTCCCTGTCTTTTGTTACTTCCAGGTTGGAATTTTCAACGCACTAGTTGGATAGAAAATACGAATTTAGTCAGTTTTGCCGATCGCTACGGATACGCTTTAATTTTGCCAGAAATGGGTAAAACTCTTTACGCAAGCAGTTATTATCCACAAACTACCATGAAATGGAATCGAATTCCCGGCGGTCAATTTATCAAACAAAGATTTATTCCCACAATCCAAAAACGACACAACTTGCTCGAGGAAGGACAACATAATACCATGTTAGGGCTTTCTACTGGAGGTAGGGGTGTTGCTTTAATTGCCCTAGAAAATCCAGGATTATTTGTAGCAGGAGCGAGTCTTTCGGGGGACTTTTCTCAAGAAAACACGCCAAAAGATCGTTTAATGACTTCTGTTTATGGTTCTTTCGCCCAATTTCCCCAAAGGTGGTTGGGAAGAGACAATCCTCAAACAAGAGCAAAAGAATGGATTATGCCTCTATACTTAGCACACGGTACGGCCGATAATATAGTTCCAGAATCCCAAAGCCGTCTTTTTTACAATGCTTTACTCAAAAAAGGCGATCGCACTCTTATCGTCGAATATTATCCCGTTAATGGCGCGCAGCACGATTATAAATTCTGGGGGGGACAATTACCTGCGGTTTTTAAATTTCTCGAACAGCCATCCCAACTGACACGAAGCGATTCAAAGTAAAAAAATCTCAACTTCTGACAAAATTAACAGCTATTATCGAGTCATTTTTGCCAAAATTAAGACCGATTACAATTGGGAGATTGCTTAATTGTCAGTCTCCCCTTGTTTTTTTATTGAAAAGAGTTGCCATTGAAGGCAAAGATCTCTTTATTCTTGGGGTTTATCAGTCATTTCTTCTTTGTTAGCGTTAGTCTTGGTGTAATTTTTCTTACCAGAGAATCTCGATCGAGAAGTTTTTTGACGAAACTGGCGAGCATATTGTAAATTACGTTGAGCTTTTTCTTTTTTTAAATTGCGACGTTTAGCCATTATTTTTGCCTCATATATACAATCAAAAACTTCCGTTAACCCGAGTTCGATCTAATAAAAAACTTTCACCCTTGCAAAACAACAGATCGATCGGGTTTCATTTTCAACTATTCACCATTAATGATAATAGTCGGCTGCAACTAGATCTGAAAATAGCACAACTTATTAGATAAAATCTAAAAAACAACAAGTGTTGTAGATTTTGGATCGTCCTAAACAAGTAAGGCTCGATTGTAGTAGTCAATAAAATGATACCTCAATTTACCTTAGACTCTCTCGATCGCTTAGGTTTCTGTAATCAAATAGCTATTAGAGCTGAATTTAGGTTGATGCAATCAGATCGTTATTGGATCTCAAACTTCAGCATTCTAGCGATCGCAGATTTAAATCTCTAAAGAATTCTAAAATAACAGAAAAATTGCTATTTAAGAAAAATCTAAAATATATTGTCCTGTTTCTGGCTCGATATTTAAATCTCCTACATCGTTATTTTCAAATTCTTCGCTATCGTTGATATAAATTGAATATTCTTCAATTTGTTTGGCTAAATGCATCGGTGCGGGTATTTTTAAGGCTTCCTCATAATTAAAGCAATCATAGCGCAATTCGTGGGTTAAACCAGCCAATAAGCGAGGATCGTCTTTATCTTGACAGCAAGCAACCGCAATCTCTAGGATATTAGGCATGATAACTTGTTTCTGCGGTTCTGGTGGTGCAACTTTTTGATTCTTATACCAATTAGTTAATTTAGAAAGGTTGCGATTAAATTTTGCTGTCTTTGGAGTTCCATCTGTGTCAGTTCATCATTTCATCATAGTAATTATTTACCAGAAGATAATCGTCCTGAAAATTTAATTCCACTTTGTATTGGCTGTCATTTGGAATATCACAATCAGAGACAATCTCACGTCACTCCCGGCCAATTATCTTTGCCTTTATTTTAGATGTAAAAGGGTTTTAATTGTCTTGAGTGGTAAAAATAAAGATAATGCTGCATCTTGAAACGGGACAAATCCATACTTTAAATAAAAGTTAAAAGAAGGAGTATCGAGCGCATCAACTCTAACAGCATATAAAGCAATTGTTTTTCTTTATTTAAATCAAAAAACAATCGAGGCTAAACAATTAATAGCAATTAAAACCTACAGACCAAGTGCCGATTGTAAATTGACATTTCCAGCCAAATAATCGCCAGCTAGCCGTAGCTCTAGGTTGACAAGAACTGAGCAAAATAATCAAAAGTAAAAAGGTAATAATTAAATTTTTTCTCATCACTAAATAACTCGATCTCTCTATTTATTCTTATCTTCCAATTTAATTAATTAAGATTGAATGATTCAATCGCATAATTACCGATAATTATTAAATTCAGCAAAAAATCGTAAGCGCGATCGCGGCGTGTTTTTAAGGATATTTTAATCTTCACGATTTATTCTTGGCGGAGCGAAAAGTTTTGAAGTTAAAAACTATTTATGCAAAAATACTTGTATAAATTAAGTTTTAAGATGAACGCATGGAAGCTAAGAATTTTTGCGAACTAGGTCGAAAAAAATTTGAAAATAGAGAATTTCTTGCTGCGATCGAATTGTTAGATCGCGCTATAAGTATCAAACCGGATTATTTTGAAGCTTATAAAATTCGAGCGGGTGCTTATATGATGTTGGAGAATCTCCAGCAAGCAATAGAAGACTTTAGCAAAGCAATAGAAATTCAGACCGATGATTTTTCAGTATATCACGCTCGAGGTATGGCGCATTTAGGGTTAAAAAATAACCAGCAAGCAATAGAAGATTTCGATCGCGCGGTTAAGCTTAAGCCAAACGATGCTGGAGTTTGCAAATTCGCAGGAGCTTTCAAGGTAATGATTGGAGATGCTAAAGGAGGGTTAGAAAATCTCAATCGTGCTTTAGAGCTAAATCCTGAAGATGCTGAAGCTTATAATAGCAGAGCTATGGCTTATCTACAATTGGGGGATGGCGATCGCGCCATAATTGACTTCGATCGCGTCATAGAAATAGATCCTAGCAATACGGAGGCTTATAATAGTCGAGGTAATCTGTTTTTAATGCAGGGAAACCAGCAAAAAGCAACCTCTGATTTTAATCGAGTTATAGAATTAGATCCGACAAATGCAAAAGCCTATTACGGTCTAGCACAAGTTTGTTTGCTACTATTAAAAGATTACAATAAGATGCTCGAAATGTTAAATCGAGTTATAGAATTAGATCCTAATTATAAACAAGCTTATCATCAGCGCGGGATACTTCGCTTTCGACGAAAAGATTTACAAGGAGCGTTAATAGATTTAAATCGGGCGATCGCACTGGGATCGGAAGATTTAGAAGTTGAAAGATATCGAGCAAAAATTTATTACAATCTGGAAAATTATGATGAAGCCCTCGCGATTTTAGATCGCATTTTAAAATTAGATCCTAAAGATATTACTTCCTACGAAAATCGCAGCAAAATTCGTTATTTAAACAGGGATTTAACGGGAACTATCGAGGATTTAAGTAAAATTATAAACATCGATCCTACAAATATTGAAACTTATCGCGATCGCGCAAAAGTTTATTTCGAGCTTAAAGATTTTCAAAAAGTAATTGCTGATTGTAATTTAGTCATACAGCTCGAATCAAACGATGCTGAGGTATATTATTTAAGGGGTAAAGCATATTCTTATTTAGGAAATATTCAAAAAGGAATTGAAGATTTAGATCGAGCTATTGCTTTAGATCCTAATAATATTGAAGTTTATTATAATCGCGGCAGAAGCTATTTAAATCTCTTACAAGCAGAGAAAGCAAAAGAAGATTTTAATAAAGTTATCGAAATCGATTCTAATTATGCTCTCGGATACGAAAATAGAGGAATTGCTTACCTGCTACTTAAAGATTACCCTAAAGCGATCGCCGACTGTAAAGAAGCACTTAAAATAAACCCCGATCGGATCGATCCTTATTGTTATATGAGTTCGGCTTATCTGCGATCGCGAGATTTTCAAGCTGCGATCGAAACAGCTACCCGAGTAATTGAAATTCAGCCGCAGAATATGGAAAGTTATAAAATGCGGGGTTCAGCCCGTTATGAATTGAAACAATATCAAGAAGCGATCTCAGATTTTAACCAGTTCGTAAAATTAAACGATCGAGATCCCGAAATATATTTATATCGCGGGACTGCTTATGCTTATTTACAAGATAATTCTTCAGCTAAAATTGACTATCAAAAAGCAGCTTCTTTATATCAGCAACAAGGAAATGCAGCTATGCATCAGTATGTCTTAAATTTGCTGGCAAGTTCGCAAATGAGCGATTAAACTAATTTATTATCGATCCAATCTTTTGCTTTTTTTATTGCTTCAGAACAGGTTTTAGCGTAAGGTACGGCCAAAGCATAATTCAGATCGCAATTTACCCAAGCAGCATAGATATATTCTCCTTCAAATCGATCGCGTTCGATTGCAATTTTATGAGCGCGATAATCGAATGCAAGGATAATTTTTGGATAGTGAGGATCTATTATCATTTTTCTGACCTGTGAGGAAAAGCATGGATAATAATTATATCCATGCCGATCGCATCTAAATTTTAAGCATTTGCAAAATTCTTAGCGACAAAATCCCAATTAACTAACTTACTGAGAAAGTCATCGATATAAGCAGGTCTTTTATTTTGATAATCGAGATAATAAGCGTGTTCCCAAACATCCATAGTTAGGAGGGGAATTTGTCCCCTAGTCAGGGGATTTTCAGCATTGAGAGTCTTGGTAACTTTAAGGCTATCGCCTTCTTTGACTAACCAAGCCCAACCGCTACCGAATTGAGTCGCCCCAGCAGCTTTAAAAGCTGCGGCGAATTTCTCAAAACTGCCAAAATCAGCATCAATTTTTTTAGCGAGATCTCCGGTAGGAGTACCACCACCAGATGGTTTCATGCATTGCCAATAAAAACTATGATTCCAAGCTTGAGCGGCATTATTAAACAATCCTTGTTTTTCTGGATTTCCTGCGATTGTTTTAATTACTTCTTCAATTGGCTTACTGTCGAGATCCGTTCCCTTCACCGCATCGTTGTATTTACTGACATAAGCAGCATGATGCTTGTCGTGATGAAATTCTAGAGTATTTTTAGAAATTGACGGTTCTAAAGCCGTGTAGTCATAGGGAAGTGGTGGTAACTCGTATCCCATTTTATTTTTCCTTTTCAAGTGTTAAGTTCTCGTTAAGGCGATCGTATCGCAATATTAACCAAGAAAAAATCCCCGTCCCCACCAAGGGGATTTGATTTTAACGAAATTCGATCGCTTTTTCTAATTCAATAAAAGGAATTAACCAAGCAACTTGATAGGGCTTTAAATTCAATTCTAAGCCGCGCTCTTTGACTTGCCATCCTCTTTTACCGACGAGATCGTACCAATAATTTTCGCGAGGAGTAGCGCAAAAAGGAGCAGTATTGACTGGTGTTAAATTGGCTAATTCGCTACCATAATCCCCCGGAACTCCTAACTCTAATAAAGGAATTTTAACCTGACAAACCTTGGAAGTAATGTTGGTCAAACAAAGAATATGCTCGGAACAATCGGGAGAGATTCGCAACACGCAAAAAACACTCGGAGAAATCGTTAATACTTTGCAATCGCCATTAGGATGAAAGGCACTTTGTCTAACTCTGATTTCTAAAAGTCGCCCCAATTTTATAGCAATAATCGCAAGATTTGATTTTGGATTTTTTAAAGCATTTAAGATATCTTCTTCGCGAATAAAATGACGGTTAATATCTCTTTTTGATTTGGTTTTGAGAACTGTTTCGACATCACTGCGACTGCCAATTAAGCCATGCAAGTAAATTCCAGGAATACCTGGCAAAACTAAAGCAATACTTCGAGAAGCAAGAAAACGTTTAATTTGAAAATCTTGTGTTTCATAACCGTTATCTATATTAAGGGCACTAAACCAAGTAGTATTAATTTCGTAAGGTTCTTCTGTTCCTCCTTCCCCAGTTTTATAAGAAACAAAAGCACCGTGTTCCCTCGCTCTTTCGATGATAAAGTTTCTTTCTTCGGGAGAAAGAATATTTTTTACTCCCATTAATCCTACCCCATCGTGGGTATCCAACATATTAAAGAAAGTAGTTGTCAAAGATGGATAGCGAATATTTTTAGCCCAGTTAGATAAAGCAGTCGCATCTTCTTTATAAAATGTATAAAGCACTAAAGGAGGTAAAGCAAAATTATAGACCATTTGCGCTTCATCATTGCCATTACCGAAGTAAGATATATTTTCTTCGTGAGGAACGTTGGTTTCGGTAACTAAAGCGACTCTAGGTGCGACGATATTGAGGATATCTCGGAAGAGTTTGATAATTTCATGGGTTTGTTGTAAATTAGCCCCAGTAGTCCCCGGCTCGTCCCACAAATAAGTTACCGCATCGAGACGAATTAAATTAGCACCGCGACGAACGTATAATAATAGGGTTTCAATCACTCCTAATAATACTTCCGGGTTTCTAAAGTTTAAATCGATTTGATCTGGAGAAAATGTCGTCCAAACCCAGATCGGCCCGTCGATCGAATCGAATTTGGTTAAGATATCTGAAGTACGAGGACGCACGATAATTTTACGCTGTTCGGGAGTTAGTTCTTCTGGAGAATTGTAAGTAGTAAAAACATTTTTATAATTGGGGTTGCCGTTTAATAGTTCTTGAAATGGTAAACTTTTAGCCGAGACATGGTTAAATACGGCATCGAACATCAGTTGAAAATTGTCGCCTAACTTTTTAATATCTTGCCAAGAACCTAGTTTCGGATCTACGATTTTGAAATCGACTATTGAGAAACCGCGATCGCTCGAATAAGGAAAAAATGGCAAAATATGTAAGGTGTTTATTATTTCTTTTAAGCCAGATATACTATTTAAAATTCTACCTAAAGTAGCTAAGGGAGAACTTCCTTCTCCTCGCACCATATCCCCGTAAGCTATTAAGACAATATCTTTTTGCGTAAAACGATCGCGCAGATTAAATTCTGTTTCGCTAATTCTGCCTATTTCTGTTTTATGTGCGTAATGAACTTTCAGAATTCTTTCTAATTCGAGAATATATTTTTTAGCCGCAGTTTCTCCATAAAGAAAATGCAATCGAGCCATTATTTTTTCTTTGGCTGATTCCGAGATTTCTAATAATGGTAAAGTATAATCCGGTTCTAAATTGTAAAAAGTGGTTTTTTCTGGTTCGGATTGTTGCCAATTCATGTTAATTGATTCCTCTTTTAGCGAGCGATTATTGACAATAGGCGATCTATCTCTATTTTTGCCTTTTGCTATAAAGAATTTGTTGTCATTCGATCGCTTTTATGAAAAAATAATCTTTTAATCGCTCTATAAATATTTTGCCGCCAATTTTGTCGAAAATAAATATCGTGTAAAAAAAAATAAATCAACGTAAGTTTTAGAGAAAAAAAATAACAAAAAATATACTTATCTAGCAGAGCGAGTTAAAACTTGAAAAAATGACATCTAGGATACTAAATAATAAAAAGCTTAGAAAAATAAAGGTAGAGGAAAATAGAGGCTAAACTTTTTAATTGTTATTTATAGGAGAAAAAATATGACTGTAAAAGTAGCAATCAACGGATTTGGCAGAATTGGCAGATTGGTATTTCGTGCCGGAGCTAACAATCCAGAAATAGAATTTGTTTGCATCAACGATTTAGTCAAAGCAGACGCGATCGCCTATTTATTAAAATACGATTCGACTCACGGGCGTTTTAACGGTACGGTAGAAGCAGCAACAGAAGGAATCATCGTCAACGGCAAATTAATCCCCTGCGTCTCGATTAAAGATCCGACTCAATTACCTTGGCAAGAATACGATGTAGACTATGTCGTAGAATCGACAGGAATCTTTACTACTTACGAAGGAGCAAGCAAGCACCTAGAAGCAGGAGCAAAAAGAGTCGTAATTTCTGCCCCCAGTAAAGATCCCGATAAAATTGCCACTTTATTGATGGGTGTCAACCATCAAAACTACGATCCCACCGAAAATAAAATCGTATCTAACGCCAGTTGCACCACTAACTGTTTAGCTCCAGTTGCCAAAGTAATAAACGATAACTTCGGCCTTGCAGAAGGTTTGATGACAACTGTCCACGCAACTACTTCGACGCAACCTACTGTAGACGGCCCCAGTAAAAAAGATTTTCGCGGTGGTAGAAGTGCAGGTCAAAACATTATCCCAGCTTCGACAGGTGCAGCCAAAGCAGTTACTTTAGTCTTGCCAGAATTAAAAGGAAAATTAACCGGAATGGCATTTAGAGTGCCAACTCCTAACGTCTCGGTAGTAGATCTTACTTTCCGTACCGAAAAAGCAACCAGTTACGAAGAGATCTGCCAAGCAATGAAAAAAGCTGCAGAAGGAGAATTAAAAGGAATTTTAGGCTACACCGAAGAGCCGATCGTTTCTTCAGATATTATTGGCGACAGCCATTCGAGTATTTTCGATGCTAAAGCAGGAATAGAATTAAATGCTAACTTCTTTAAAATTGTTGCTTGGTACGATAACGAATGGGGTTATTCCAACCGCGCGATCGATCTGATTTTAACAATGGCAGCTAAAGAAGCTAACCTAGCAAAGGTAAATTAATTACGCAACGGGTGTCGGGTGTCGGCTGTTGGGTGAATCATAAAAAAATACTTCTGACTTCTGACTTCTGACTTCAGCGAAACTCCTCCTCGTCACGCCCCATCTTCTTTTTAAACAGATAATGATATTACCCGGTCAAAGTTTTCCCTTGGGTGCTACGGTATATCCCAACGGCGTTAACTTTTGTATTTTTTCAGAACATGCAGAAGCGATCGAACTACTGCTATTCGATCGCCCTTTAGCACCAGAACCATCCCAAACGATCCGATTAGATCCCCAAACCAATAAAACCTTTTTTTACTGGCACGTTTTCGTTCCCAATATCGGTGCGGGACAAGTTTATGCCTATCGCGTTAAAGGCCCGTTCGTTCCCGAATTAGGTCATCGCTTTGACGAAACGAAGGTATTGTTAGATCCCTATGCCAAAGCCATAGTAGGAGACGAAATCTACTGTCGAAAAGCGGCGATCTCCCCCGGAGATAACTGCGATCGCGCCTTGAGGGGGGTAGTTGTCGATAACAGTACCTACGACTGGGAAGGCGATCGGCCTTTACACTTGCCCTATTCTAAAAGCGTAATTTACGAAATGCACGTCGGCGGGTTTACGAAAAATCCCAATTCTGACTTGCCAAAAAACAAACAAGGTACTTATGCCGGTTTAATTGAGAAGATCCCCTATCTCAAAGATTTGGGCATCACTGCAGTAGAATTATTGCCGATCCATTATTTCGATCCTAAAGATGCCGCAGAAGGGTTAGATAATTATTGGGGTTACAGTACGATCGGCTTTTTTGCCCCCCATCGCGGTTATAGTTCTGCTAAAGATGCGATCGGGCCGGTAGATGAATTTAGAGATTTAGTTAAAGCTTTACATCGGGCTGGAATAGAAGTCATTTTAGATGTAGTTTTCAATCATACCGCAGAAGGCAACCATCAAGGGCCGACTTTATCTTTTCGCGGTTTAGATAATAAAATTTACTACATCTTGGAGGAAAATAAAGCTTATTACGGTAACTATACCGGTTGTGGCAACACAGTTCGAGGCAACCATCCGATTGTCGGCCGTCTCATTTTAGATGCTCTGCGATATTGGGTTTCGGAAATGCACGTCGATGGTTTTCGTTTCGATCTCGCTTCGGTTTTGACTAGAGATACTAAAGGACAGCCGATCGACTCTACTAATGGCAGTTTGACTTCTAATATTATTTGGGATATAGAATCCGATCCGATTTTGGCAGGAACTAAATTAATTGCCGAAGCTTGGGATGCGGCCGGACTCTATCAAGTCGGAAAATTCGTCGAGTTAGCCGATTGGTTTGCCGAATGGAACGGGCCTTTTAGGGACGATAGCCGTCGTTTTATCAAAAGCGATTTAGGCACGATCGGCACGATCGCGGCGCGAGTTTTGGGCAGCCCCGATATT
This sequence comes from Prochloraceae cyanobacterium, assembly GCA_030065265.1. Lineage (GTDB taxonomy): Bacteria > Cyanobacteriota > Cyanobacteriia > Cyanobacteriales > JASJDA01 > JASJDA01. The sequence continues at coordinate 8,767 of JASJCW010000035.1, read as the reverse complement.
TACAGGCGCGAGGATACCGATATTAATCGCAGTATTAATTTTATCACCTGTCACGATGGTTTTACTTTAAACGACCTGGTTTCCTATAACAAAAAGCATAACGAAGCTAACAAGGAAAAAAATCGCGACGGCAGCAACGATAATTTTAGCTGGAACTGCGGCGAAGAAGGTGCAACTCAAGATCCTGAAGTTGAAGAATTGCGCTTGCAACAGATTAAAAATTTCTTGACTATTCTGTTTATGTCTCAAGGAACTCCCATGCTATTAATGGGAGACGAAGTCAGGCGCACTCAATTAGGGAATAATAATGGCTACTGTCAAGATAACGAGTTGAGTTGGTTCGACTGGTCGCAAGTAGACAAGCAATTCGATCTTTGGTGTTTTGTCAAACGACTGATTAACTTCACTCAAGGACTGGAGCTTTTCAGTCAAGAAAGTGTTTTAGAAGTAACCAATTACAGCAGTAAACCCCACTTAACTTGGCATGGAGTCAAATTATACCAGCCCGATTGGTCTTATTATTCTCATACTTTAGCTTACAGTCTTCGTCACCCAGAAGCGGGAGAACATTTACATATCATGCTCAATGCTTACTGGGAGGATCTTAACTTCGAGTTGCCATCTCCCGAAGCAGGACAATGCTGGTACAGAATTGTTGATACTGCCAAACCTTTACCGGAAAATATTTGCGAAATTGATGCGAGTTTTGCGGTTAAAGATGAGGAATACAAGGTTGCAGGACGATCTTGCGTCGTTTTAATGGTTAAACCAATTTGAGTAAAGAGTAGCGAGTAACAAGTAATGTTAAACAAAATAGAAGCGGCGATCGAGGAAATTGATGCTAGAGAGATTTTAGACTCTCGCGGACGACCTACTGTAGAAGCCGAGGTTCTTTTAGAAAGCGGTGTGATGGGTCTGGCCCAAGTCCCTAGCGGGGCTTCTACGGGGACTTTTGAGGCGATCGAACTCCGGGATGGGGATAAGGCTCGTTATGGCGGTAAAGGTGTCTTGAAAGCGGTTCAAAATATTCAAGAAATTATCCGCCCGGAATTGGTTAATACGGATGCTTTAAATCAAATCGAAGTCGATCGCATCATGCTCGATCGCGATGGTTCTGATAATAAGGCTAATTTGGGTGCAAATGCCATTCTCGCAGTTTCTTTGGCAGTTGCTAAGGCGGCTGCGGCTGAGTTGCAAATCCCTCTCTATCGCTATTTGGGCGGGCCTCTAGCTAACGTTCTGCCCGTACCGATGATGAACGTTATTAATGGCGGATCTCATGCCGATAATAATGTTGACTTTCAAGAGTTTATGATTTTTCCTGTCGGTGCAGATTCTTTTAAAGAAGCTTTGCGCTGGGGTGCGGAAGTTTTTGCAACTCTCAATAAGGTTTTAAAAGAACAAAATTTACTTTCCGGTGGTGTTGGCGATGAAGGAGGTTTCGCACCTAATTTAACCTCGAACCAACAAGCTTTAGATTTGTTAATTGAAGCGATCGAAAAAGCTGGTTACAAACCTGGTGAAGAAATAGCTTTAGCTATGGATGTTGCTGCGAGCGAATTTTACCAAGATGGTAAATATATCTACGATGGTAGTGCCCATTCTCCGGCAGAATTTATCGATTATTTAGATAAATTAGTTTCTCAATATCCGATTATTTCGATCGAAGATGCTTTGCAAGAAGACGACTGGGATAATTGGGTGCTGCTCAACGATCGCCTCGGTAAACGCATTCAATTAGTCGGTGACGATCTCTTTGTTACTAACCGCACTCGCTTGCAAAAAGGTATCGATCTCGGTGCTGCTAATGCGATTTTAATTAAATTAAATCAAATCGGTTCTCTAACTGAAACTTTAGAAACGATCGACCTGGCAACTCGCAAAGGTTTTAGATCCGTGATCAGCCATCGCTCTGGCGAAACTGAAGATACTACGATCGCAGATCTGGCCGTGGCAACTCGGGCCGGACAAATTAAAACTGGTTCTCTTTGTCGCAGCGAAAGGGTTGCTAAATACAATCGCTTGCTGAGAATTGAAGATGAATTGGGCGATCGGGCTGTTTATGCTGCCAAAATAGGTTTGGGCCCCGGTTGCTAGCACCCAGACGGCGAGATTTTCAAGTTAGTTGAGAAAACTAGGTAGGGAGTTAGGCATTGACTCTTGCCTCCCTACATATGGTTACAATCAATTTAACTACTTTATAGTTCAGCGTCTGGAAGGCGAAAATAGGCGATCGTTTACATTTCTTAATACCTTTGCAAAGAATATCCTATTTAACCACCAACCCATCAATAACTATGTCCACCAATTCATCGACGAATCGATCTGTTAAAGGTTGATGTTTGAGCAGCAAACGATAAAAAAGCGGACTGTATAAAGCATCGATCGCAATTTCTGCATCTATACCTTCTCTTAATTCTCCTCGCTCTACTCCTCTTTGAAATATTCTTTTTGCGTCTTCTCTTCTCGGAATTAACCAATTTTCTCGAAAAGCTGCGATTAATTCTTCGTTAGATTGTCCGCAACCAATTACGCTGGCTAATACTTCCCCTCTCGGACTGTTCATCAGTTTAACTATCTTTTGCATTTGCTCTCTAAAGTCTTCTTTTACCGCACCAGTTTCGGGAAAAGCAATCTCTGGGTTTACTGCTTCTAAAAAGGCATCCATCGCTAATGCTGCTTTACTCTTCCAACGTCTGTATATAGTCGGTTTTCCTACTTCAGCCCTTTCTGCTACTCCTTCAATGGTTAAATCCATAAACCCGACTTGATTCAGCATTTCATAGGCTGCTTTGAGGATTTTCTCGCGAGTTTCGGGCGATCGCGGTCTTCCCCTTCCTTTTACTGCTTTTTTTGTTTTAGACCTTGACATCTTTATTTCCTTCTCGTTATATTAATTACGTGACGTAACGTTAATAAAAAGTTTAATCTAAAATGCGATCGATGACTACCTACCGTAAATCCAGACTATCTTCATCTCCTAAGCGGCCACCGCGCTATAAAATGTTTTTACTGACGTGGTTGGCAATTTATCCTTTAATCACGATTATTCTGCACTTTTTTGGCGAATTTCTGGCTTTATTCCCTTTACCGATTCGCACCTTGATTTTAACAGGCAGTTTAGTGTATTTAATGACTTATTGGGTAATGCCGATGTTGATGAAATTATGTCGCGGTTGGTTGAAATAGTAAGACTTTCGCATTTTTTTGACCATATATTTTACGTTACGTAACGATAAAGTAATTATTCGAGTAGAAACAAAATGAGGTTAGATCGTGACTAATAATTCCTTGCAAATTAATCTTCCAGAAGACATCGAGATATTCCAAAAAGCGATCGAAGAATATTGCAAAGCTTGGAGTAACTCAGATGGAGTTCCTAACTGGGAATATATTTTTTCAGTCTATGCCAATAATAAAGGACTCATTTTTTTTGATGCAGTCACTCCCCATAGTTTTGCAAACCCCGAAGAGATGAAAGCAGCATATCCACCTGTTGCTAATATGAGCCTAACTCCTCACGATGATTTACAAGTTTATCGACGTGGCGATCTTGTCTGGACTACTGTAACTCAAACTATTAAGGCAAAAACACCAGACGATCGAGAAATGAAAATGCTTCAGCGACAAACAGCTATTTGGGAAGAAAGAGATAAGCGTTGGGTAATGTTACACGAACATCTCTCTGCACCTTCTTCACTTCAACCTTAAATTAGAGATTAACTAAAACTCGCATTTTTTTGCCAATATATTTTACGCAACGTAACAGTAAAAATAAACATTCGAGTAGGAAACATAGCAAATGAACACAAATATCAAATCCCAAACAAAAACAGATGAAACCGAAATTCGTCAACTAACAGAAAAATGGCGATCGATCTGGAGTCCGAAAGATAAACCGTTTACAGGAGAAGGTTTAGAGAACATTTTTGCTACAGGAGAAAAGGAAATTGTGGTATTTGATAATTATGGTAGCGATCTTGTAGTTTTACACAGCCTGCAAGAATATCTCGATACGTGGATACCAGCAATGCAGAATTTTAGCTACTGGGAAGTTCAGTTAGAAGACAATTTAGAAATTTCAATTGAGGGAGATTTAGCTGTCACTACATTTTCGTTTGCTGGTGGTGGCAAGTCCAAAGACGGAAAAGAAGCAAAACTGAGACAGTTAGGTACTCATATGTGGAAAAGGCTTAATGGTGAATGGCGACTGGTACACGAACATTTAACTGCTGGATAAAGATCGAGCGATTGAGGTGTAATTATGAATTCTTATCCCAGAACAATCAATCATATTGGCTTAACAGTAACAGATTTAGATAAAGCGATCGCCTGGTATCAGGAAATACTGGGCTATAGATTGATTCTCGGCCCTTTAGATCTAGTTCCCGAGGATACTCATTTCGGACGTATGGCAAAAGATCTTTTAGGCTCGAGATTAAAACGCGGACGTTTCGCTCATTTAGCAACAGGAAACGGAGTTGGATTAGAACTATTTGAATTTGACGATCCTGAAGCCGGACAACGAGAAAACAATATGGAGTATTGGAAAAATGGTTATTTTCATATTGCCATTAGCGATCCTGATGTAATTGGACTAGCCGAAAAAATTAGCGAAACTGGAGGCAAACAACGCAGCCAAGTTTGGGAAATCTTTCCAGGTTCGGGTTATCAACTTGTATATTGCGAAGATCCTTGGGGCAATATCATCGAGATTTATTCCCACAGCTACGAAATGACTTGGAATTATGCCAAATCGTAAACCGAAAGAGAAAGTAAATAAAATCATGAACGGCAAACAAGTTATTTTATTGGTTCAATTAAAAGCTAAAGCCAATAAAGTCGATCGACTCAAACAAGAAACCCTCGCGGTAATGCCTCACGTGCTTAAAGAATGGGCTTGTGTCAGTCTCAAATTGCACGAAAATCCTGACGATCCCGATCGGCTTATGCTTTATGAAACTTGGGCAGATAAAGACTTTCTTCTCAGTGACGAACACAAAAAATCACCATATTTAACGACTTACTTTGAGAATATCGAGCCTCTGCTTGCCGAACCCATGCAGATGACGATTTGGAAGGAAATTATTTAAGATTTTGTTATTTTAACTGAGGTAACAATTATGAACGAAGAACAATTAATGCAAGCTGCTTGGTACGATCGACAAGGTGCGGCAAAAGAGGTCATTCAATACGAAAAGATACCAATTCCTCAACCTGGTGAGGGGGAAGTAAAAGTTAAAGTATTTGCTTCTGGGGTAAATCCTTCCGATACTAAAGTTCGGAGTGGTTGGGGCGGTATTCCTCAGAGTTTTCCGCGCATTATTCCCCATCAAGATGGCGCGGGTGTAATAGAAAGTGTTGGGGAAGGAGTATCTAAAGATCGCATTGGCGAGCGAGTTTGGCTTTACGAAGCGCAACAAAAAAGAGCATTTGGAACTGCTGCGGAATATGCGATCGTACCCAGCCAACAAGCAGTAACTTTACCAGACAATACTAGCTTTGTTGAGGGGGCTTGTCTTGGCGTTCCAGCAATGACCGCTCATCGTGCTGTTTTTGCTGACGGTTCGATCGCCAAAAAAACTGTTTTAGTTACGGGTGGTGCTGGTGCAGTCGGAAATTATGCGGTTCAATGGGCAAAGTGGGGTGGTGCAACTGTCATTACTACGGTAAGTCGCGAAGAACAAGCCAAAATTGCTGAGGCTGCTGGTGCAGATTACATTATTAACTACAAAAGTGAAAATGTTGTAGAACGTATTCGCGAGATTACTGGCAGAGAAAGAGGAATAAATCGGATCGTCGATGTTAATTTTAGCCAAAATTTAGCGGTTGCCGATGCAGTCTTGCGTACTAACGGTGCGATTGCCATGTATGCTGCTAATCCCGATGATGCGCCTGCTTTGCCGATTTTATCCCTAATGATGAGGAATATCAATCTTCGCACCATACTCGTTTATACGATGCCACAAGAAGCCAAACTGGCAGCTATTCGCGATATCACCACCGCTTTAGAAGCGGGTGCTTTGCATCATAATATAGCCCGACGCTTCCCACTATCCGAAGTGGCTACCGCTCACGATCTTCAAGATAGCGGACAAGCCATTGGCAAAGTCATTATCGATCTGGCAGAAAAATTTTAATACAAGCATCGCAATAGAGAGAAATCATGAACGGCAAAGAAAACAAAACAGCATTAGTTACGGGTGCTAATCGGGGTATTGGATTGGCGATCGCTCGAGGTTTATTACAAAAAGGCTACGAAGTCATTATTACTTCTCGTTCTTTCGACAAAGCTACTGAAGCTGCTAAGAAATTAGAAACATTAGGTCAAGTTATTGCGATCGAGTTAGACGTGAGTGACGATCGCTCGATCGATCGAGCCTTTGAAACCATAAATCAAAAAATCGATCGCTTAGATGTTTTGATTAACAATGCAGGTATTTATCCCGACGAAGGTGTAAACATTCTCACCATCGATCGCGAACTTTTAGAGTTAACTCTCAATACCAATACTTTTGGTGCAATTAAGATGGTACAAAAATTTTTACCGCTTCTAGAACAATCCCCAGATGCAAGGATAATTAATGTTTCTAGCAGTTATGGGGAAATAAATGGTTTGTCTGCAAACGTTCCTAGTTACTGTTTATCTAAATTAGCACTCAACGGCGCAACAATTATGCTTGCTGATGCTCTAAATTCTAAAGGAATTGTCGTAAATTCGATCTGTCCTGGTTGGGTGAGAACAGATATGGGCGGTGCATCTGCACCAAGAACCCCCGAACAAGGAGCGGATACTGCAATTTGGCTAGCAACTGAGGCTTCAAGGAAAGAGACAGGTAAATTTTGGCGCGACAGACAAGTAATTTCTTATTAAGGTGAATTATGACTAGCAATACTCCTAACACTTTCAAACTAGGAAAAGATTTAGTAGTTAACCGTCTCGGTTACGGTGCAATGAGACTCACCGGACAACCTGGCAATTTCGGCCCTTATTCAGACTGGGAAGCAGGAGAACAGCTTTTACGTCGTGCTTTGGAACTTGGAATTAACTTTATCGATACGGCCGAAGCTTATGGCCCGGGTTTCAATGAAGAAATTATCGCCTCTGCTTTGCATCCATACCCAGAAAATTTAATAATTGCTACCAAAGGTGGCATTAATAAACCCGCACCGGATAATATTCAAGCTGATGGTAGACCCGAAAGTCTCAGAAATAGTGTCGAAGCTAGTTTAAAAAGATTGAAATTAGAAAGAATCGATCTATATCAATTACATCGCCCCGATCGCAAAGTACCTTTTACCGAATCTATAGGTGCATTAGCAGAACTGAAACAACAAGGTAAAATTCGTCACATTGGTATCTCGAACGTAACTGTAGAACAAATTAAAGAAGCAAGAAATATTGTCGAAATAGCTTCAGTACAAAATCGTTTTAGTATTAGCGATCCTACTAATATAGATGTTTTAAATTACTGTACTCAAAATAACATTGCTTTTATTCCTTATGGTTCTCTTGGCGCACATCCTTTAAAACGCGGCGCACCTTTAGCCAATGCAGAAGGAATATTAGCAGATATTGCCACTAAAAAAGGAGTTAAACCCAATCAAATTGCTTTAGCTTGGTTGCTACATTACGCCCCGAATATTATCTTAATTCCGGGAACTACAACTATTAGTCATTTAGAAGAAAATATCGCTGCTGCTTCTATTTCTCTTACCTCTGAAGAGATGGAAATGTTAAATCAAGTTAAATAAGTTTAGATATCCGTAAATTGGAGCTAAAAATAACAATGAAATTTGCGCCCCATATTGGATTAAATTCGCCAGATGATGTTATGTTTCGTTATCATGCTGGAGCAGATCCGATCGACCAAATTAAATTTATTGCCGATCGCGGTTTTGCCGGAATTGAAGATAATTTTCTCAAAATGCGTCCGGTTGAAATTCAAGAAAAGATCGGTCAAGAATTAGCAAAACACGATCTAGAAATGGGCTGTTTTGTAAATAATTTAATCTTCGATCGCCCTACTTTTACTAGCGACTCAACCGAAGCTAGAGAGGCTTTACTAGAACAACTTCGCGAAACTATTGAAGTAGCAAAACGAGTAAATGGCAAATACGTTACTAATGTTTCCGGGCCTTCAGATCCTAGTTTAGAAAGAGATTATCAGACAGTAAATTTCATTGAAAATCTCAAATATTGCGCCGAACTAGCAGAGTCGGCAGGAATTACTTTAGGAATAGAAGCTATCACCGGAAAAATCTGGCACGGTACTTTTTAAAATAAGATTACTCATGCTTATTTAATTGTTAAAGCAGTAAATAGTCCGGCGGTTAAATTGATTTTCGATACTTTTCAAACACAAATGGAAGGAGGAAATATTATCGAAAATATCGATCGCGTTTGGGATGAGATTGCTATTTTTCAAATTGCTGACGCGCCGAAAAGAACCGAACCAACTAGCGGCGAAATGAATTATGCAAATATTTTAAAACACATTCAATCGAAAGGATATCAAGGATTAATTGAAATGGAACATTCTATCTCTCAACCTGGAAAAACTGGAGAAAAAAAAGTATTAGAAATTTACGATCGCATTGCTGATTTCTAATTATTAGCACTTTGTCAGAATATTGTATAGTATAGTTTAGCCGTCAAAATTACTTTAGTCAAATAACATATGTTTGTGCTGCTAAAATCAGTTTGGGGACTGATTTTTAATAACTCGTCAGAGCAGCCAATGTCTGAGTTTATATCTCTTTGGCC
>JASJCW010000034.1 GCA_030065265.1 Prochloraceae cyanobacterium | reverse complement strand
CATCAATTTTACTCATATATCTGTTAATTATATATTAATATTGCGAACTATTGCGGAAAACTGTAAAGATCTTAATAAGCCGTAAATAAATCTCCGTGTCAAAATAAAGAAAGTAAAGAAAAAGATAACAAAAGAATATTACAAGGAGACTGGGATGGTAACAACTCCCTTAAAAACAGCGAAACGGTTAACGATACAAACCGAGGTAGACATAGCGGCCGATACGACAACCATCAGATCCTTAGACTGGGATCGCGATCGCTTCGATATTGAATTTGGTTTACAAAACGGAACGACCTATAATTCTTATCTTATTCGCGCAGAGAAAATAGCACTAGTAGATACCTCTCACGAAAAATTCCGCAAATTATACCTAGATACTCTTACTGGTTTAATCGATCCAAAAGAGATCGATTATCTTATTATCAGCCACACCGAACCAGATCATAGCGGTTTAGTAAAAGATTTTCTGGAATTAGCTCCCGATGTTACTGTAGTCGGAACTAAAGTAGCTTTACAATTTTTAGACGGTTTCGTCCATCAAGAATACAACAAAAAAATAGTTAAAAACGGTGACAAACTAGATTTAGGTAAAGATCGCGTTATTGAATTTATCAACGCACCTAACTTGCACTGGCCCGATACGATGTTAAGTTACGACTGGAAAACTGGCGTATTATTTACTTGCGACGTATTCGGAATGCACTATTGTTCTGCAGCAGTTTACGACGAAGACTTAAAAGCGATCGAAGCAGACTATCGTTTTTATTATGAATGTTTGATGGGGCCGAACGCGCGATCTGTCCTATCCGCACTCAAAAGAATGGACAAAATAGGGGAAGTTAAAATAGTTGCTAACGGACACGGCCCCTTATTAAAATATAACGTCCGCGAGCTGATTGAAAGATATCGTACTTGGAGCGAAGCTAAAGCACAAGCAGACAAAACTGTCGCATTATTTTACGTTTCCGACTACGGATACAGCGATCGCCTTTCTCAAGCTATAGCTAAAGGTATTACTAAAACTCAAGTTGCAGTGGAAATGATGGATCTAAAATCAGCAGATCCTCAAGAAGTAAACGAATTAGTCGGTCGCTCCGCTGGTATAGTGATCGGGATGCCACCTTTATCTGGCAGTCACAGTAAAGAAATTACCGCCAATATCGGCACTATCTTAGCCGCAGTCAAACCCAAAAAACAAGTCATCGGTATGTTTGAATCTTACGGCGATGACGACGAACCGATCGACCCATTATTAACTAAATTCAAAGAAGCTGGTTTGAAAGAAGCCTTTCCAGCGATTAGAGTGAAAAAGACTCCTTGCGAATATTGCTATCAAAAATGCGAAGAGTCGGGAACGGATATCGGCCAGTTAGTCAGCATCGATCGCTTGGTCAAACAAATGAAGTCCATCGATAGCGACTTAGATCGAGCTATGGGACGTTTGAGTGGCGGACTTTACATTATTACCGCTCAAAAAGGCGATATAACTAGTGCGATGTTAGCATCTTGGGTCTCTCAAGCAAGTTTTGAACCCCCAGGATTGACCATTGCTGTTGCTAAGGATAGAGCGATCGAATCTTTAATGCAAGTCGGCGATCGATTTGTCTTAAATGTTTTAGAAGAAGGTAAATATCAAAAGATGATGAAACACTTCTTAAAACGCTTTAAACCCGGTGCCGATCGCTTTGCTGGAGTTAATACTCAAACAGCTAAAAATGGTTCTCCCATTCTTACCGATGCATTAGCTTATTTAGAGTGTGAAGTAATTAGTCGCATGGAATGCAGCGATCACTGGGTAGTGTACAGTAAAGTCTCTGACGGTAGAGTATCAAACCCAGAGGGTTTAACTGCAGTCCACCATCGCAGAGTTGGCAATCACTACTAATAAGCGGTTAGAGGTCAGAGGTTTTGCTAGCATATTTGATGTCAAGTTCTCAAAATCTTGAATTAATTTGATAATAGTAAATCCTGACCTCATCCAATGTTTGGATCTTAGAAAATCGAGGTCTAATTTAATGCTTGGTTTAGAGCGAGGAAAACTAAAATTTGTACCTTATAATTCAGAATATTCGAGGCTGTTTCAATTAGAAAAAGAACTATTGCAAAATGCAGTAGCCGATTATATTTTAGATATTCAACATATTGGCAGCACCTCTATTCCTGGGATTATTGCTAAACCTATTTTAGATATTGCCATTGCTATTGAAAACTTTGAAACAGCAAAAGTTTGTATCGAGCCGATCGCCAATCTCGGTTATACCTATATGGGAGAATACGGTTTAGCTAGAAGGCATTTTTTTATCAAAGGAAAAGATATTCGTACCCACAATCTCCATGTTTGGGAAATAAATAGTAATGATTGGAAAAGACATATTATTTTTCGAGATTATTTAATTAAACACCCAGAAATTGCCCAACAATATGCCGAGCTAAAAATAAAACTACTTCAACAACATCAAGGCGATCGAGAGCGATATCAAGAAGGTAAATCTGAATTTATCGAGGCGATCGAGGCTTTAGCTAGATCGGAAAATAAGCCAAACTAGTTATTTAAAGATAAATAGATAAGCTAGTTGAATAGCTACTATTTGAAAATTGACAGCTCGGCGATTTATTAACAAATTTGACCTATATTTTCTGCATTTGGGTTTAATTCCCCGCTTCATTTGTAAAACGACCTTCTCAGATCGTCCCTTCTTGAATTACACAAAGCTAGTCACGAATATTTACCAAATAAATTCGATGTTGACTGAAAAAAAATAATATAAAAGTCGAGCAAGTAGGTGTAGACTGATAAATATAAACTTAATATTAATTTAAGCAAGCCGAGCGAATTAATAATAAATATTTATGGATTTAGTTAGTTAGACAATTGATTAAAATGGTTAGATTAACAATTAAAAATTAAAAATACCATAAAAATATTGAGTTTTTAAAACAGTCGCCAGGAAAATAAGATGAAAATCAACTTAGAAAAAAAAACAAAAGACGTACAAGTATTTCCAGTCACAAACGAAATTAAAGTTCTGCGATCTAGAACTTGGGACAGACTCAAATTTGAAATCGAATACGGACTGCAAAAAGGAACTACAGCTAACTCTTATTTGATTGAAGGGGATAAAATTGCATTATTAGATCCTCCAGGAGAATCTTTTACTGATATCTTTATCGACGCATTAAAAGATCGAGTTGACCCGAGAAAAATAGATTATGTAATCTTAGGTCATATTAACCCAAATCGGTGCAAAACAATCGAAGCTTTGCTAGATATCGCTCCCCAAATTACTTTTGTTTGTTCCAACCCAGCAGCAATATCCTTGCGTAAAATTTTAGTAGAACGATCGCTAAAAATAGAAGTAATTAAAGGTGATGAAAATATCGATCTAGGAAAAGGACACAAACTAGAATTCATTCTCGCCTCAAACCCCCGTTATCCCGACCTAGTTTGCACCTACGATCGTAAAACAGAAGTTCTATTTACCGATAAACTTTTTAGCGCGCACATTTGCGGCGATCGCGTTTTTGATGAAGGTTGGCAAGTAGATCTCGAAGATAGACGCTATTATTTTGATTGTGTAATTGCACCTTATGCCCGTCAAGTAACTTCAGACCTAGAAAAAATAGCCGCTAAATCAGCTAAGATATACGCTACCGGACACGGCCCCTTAATCAAACACAGTATTCAAGAATTAACCAATTCCTATCGCGAATGGTTGAAAACCCAAAATACAAAAGATCTGAGCGTTGCTCTAATATACGCCTCGGCCTACGGAAATACTACCGCAATTGGAGAAGCGATCGCCAGAGGCATAACTAAATCTGGGGTAGCAGTAGAATCAATTAATGCCGAATCAGCAGATCCAGAAGAACTAAAAGCAATCGTCGAAAAATCCGCCGGAATTATTATCGGATCGCCAACATTAGGAGGCCACGCACCCACCCAGATCCAAGCAGCTTTAGGTATTGCCCTAGCAAGTGCCAATAAAAACCAGCTAGCCGGAGTATTTGGTTCTTACGGTTGGAGTGGAGAAGCGATCGACCTTTTAGAATCAAAATTCCGCGATGCAGGCTATAAATTCGGTTTCGAGACCCTTCGCATCAAGTTTAAACCCACCGATGTTACCCTCAAAACTTGCGAAGAAGCAGGAACTGATTTCGCTCAAGCATTAAAAAAATCTAAAAAAACTAGGCAAGCTAAAGAATCTACAGTTTATTCTGGAGCAAATCGCAGCGAACAAGCATTAGGTCGAATAGTCGGCTCGATGTGCGTGGTAACGGCTAAAAAAGGAGAAATAAGCGGCGCAATGCTTGCATCCTGGGTATCTCAAGCCACCTTTAATCCTCCAGGTTTGACAGTTGCAGTTGCCAAAGATCGGGCGATCGAATCTTTAATGCATAGCGGAGATACTTTCGTTCTCAATATTTTACAAGAAGGCAATCACATCCCTTTAATGAAACATTTTCTTAAGCCTTTCGCCCCCGGAGAAGATCGTTTTGTGGATGTAGCAACCGAAGAAGCTAGCAACGGCTCTCCAATTCTCAACGATGCTTTAGCCTATGTAGAATGTCAAGTAGACAATCGCATGGAATGCGGCGATCATTGGTTAGTTTATGCGATCGCGCAGCAAGGTAAACTATTACAATCTGAAGGTCTAACTTCCCTACACCATCGCAAATCTGGCACTCATTATTAATTAATTAGCATTGCAATCCTCTTCTAAACAGAAGGGGATTTTTTAATTGTTATTTATCTAGCATTTTTATTATCGAATTATGAAAGATCGTCCCTTGCTTCCTTTACCTCCAGGTAATTTAGGCTTACCTATTATTGGTCAAACTTTAACCTTAATGAGAAGACCAAAATTTAGGCAAGAAAATCGTCAAAAATACGGCGATATTTTTAAAACTAGATATTTGGGGATGAATTTTATTTATTTATACGGAAAAGAAGCTAATAAATTTATTTTAAGCAATGAAAACAAGTATTTTGTCAATAGTTCTTTTCCAAATTCAAAAAAAATTTTTGGTACGAATAATTTGACTTGGCAAAGAGGAGAAATACACAAACAAAGCCGTAAAATATTATCTCGCTCTTTTAACGAAAAAGCTATTCAAAAATACATTACGATAAGCTCAGAAATTACTAAATTTTACCTGGAGAAATGGTCTAATTGCGACGCGATCGCGCTATATCCAGAATTGAAAAACTATAGTTTCGATCTAATTTGTAAAATCATATTGGGAGTAGAGTCTGCTTCAAAAACAGAATTATTCGAGCTATTAAATAATTTAAGTTCGGGTATATTTAGCATTCCCTTACCAGTTCCGCAAACACGATTTGGGCGCGCTTTACAAAGCAGAAAAAAACTTTTCCACAAACTAGATGAAATTATTATTCAGCATCGCGAACAACCACAAAACGATGCTTTAGATATATTATTGCAAACAGAATACTTGAGCGATTTAGAATTAAAAGAACAAATTATAAACTTGATTCTTTTAGGTCATAAAGAAATTGCATCCGCATTAAGTTCATTTTTTGTCTCGATCGCACAACATCGAGATATTCGCGATCGCCTTAATAGAGAACAAAAATGTTTTGCAGATTCTCAAACACTAAACTTAGAACAAATTAAATCTATGACTTATTTAGAAAATACAATTAAAGAAGTATTGCGTATTTTTCCACCCGTACCTGGTGGAATTAGAAAAGTGATTCAAGATTGTTCTTTTCAAGGATACCAAATACCAAAAAATTGGTACGTAATTTACGATCTTAAAAGCACCCATCAAGACCCAGAAATATACACCCAACCAGAACTATTTAATCCAGATACATTTAACAGTCTTAACAAAGAAGATAAAAAACAGCCTTACAGCTACCTCCCATTTGGTGGGGGTTTGCGAGAATGTTTGGGCAAAGAATTAGCTTTAACAATCATGAAAATTTTTAATTCCATCTTATTACGTAATTATGATTGGAAACTATTATCAGAATTAGATCTCGAAACTAGCTCCCAATTTATTCCAACTTGGCAAGATGTTAAAATTATTTTAATCAAATCGCCACAAGTTTCAGGAATTTAAATCAATATCTAAATAATCGAAATCAAATTTTACTGCTATAAATTAACATTTATTCATTTAAAAAAAATGAATAAATCGCAAATATATGTAAACAAAAGCGATCGAAAATCAAATATCCATATAAAGATCTGTATATTGACTATTTTGACAGAAGCAACTTTTCAGGTAATATTTATTCAGGCTAAAATTTTAGCAACAGCTCACTTTTAACTTTGAAAATCCTTAAAAGGAAGAAAATTCAGATCGAGTAACATAAGATAACCAATCTCTTCGATCTATCTTCCTGAAAAAACAGCAAAAAAAACGCTCGTTCGCAAGTAGTAAAATATTTTTTAGATCGAGATTATGATTATTGAAAATTTCACACTCTTAGCTCAAGCTCAACCAACTCCAATTTCTTCGATTGTATTTGCTGCTTGGACGGCAGCAATTGGAGCATTGTTTATTTTCCTAACAGGTTGTATTCAATTAGTATCCTTCGGCCGTTCTTTAGAAGTTCAAAAAGCAAACTTAAAAGCACAAATCAAACTGCAAAGAGATCTAACCACAAGAGAATTCAATAAATTGTACGATGAAATTCGTTTTGAAACCAGTCAAAAAGTTTCAAACGGTCAATACAATTATGAAGAATACGTGTTGAGATTTTGGAATTTACAACTAGACCAATATTTAGCTTGGATTCAAGGTTACGTTCCCAATATTAACTATCAAATGTGGATGAAAAATCTGCGATCGGCTTATCAAGATAGGGAAGAAAAAGAAAAATTATATAAAGGTGAAAGTTATCGCTATGGTTACGGACAAGCAAAAAAAGAATTAGAAAGCCAAGCACCAAGTTTCTTTGTATTTATTGAAAAAATTCATAACCAAGAAGTTTCAGTTCAAGAAATAATGAAACAACATAGAAACAATCCCGAAATAGCATCCCAACTAGAAGAACAAGAGCAAGACTTAGAAAATAGAATTTTAAATAAGGATTTTGCTACCATATAGACCAGCTCTTTTTAAACAGCAATATTCTTGGCTAAACAAAGACTCGACCTTCTTTTAGTAGACCTCAATCTTTGTGCTTCCCGTCAAAAAGCACAAAGATTAATTCGTGCAGGAGAAGTAAAAGTAAACCAACAATTAATCGACAAACCAGGTACGGAAGTAGATATTACTGCTAAAGTTGAGATTCGGGAAAAGCCTAAATATGTTTCGCGAGGGGGAGAAAAATTAGCTCGAGCGTTAGCAGAATTTAAAATTCCCGTCGCCGATCGCATTTGTCTTGATGGTGGTATTTCCACCGGTGGCTTTACTGACTGTTTATTGCAAGCAGGTGCGGCGAGAGTTTACGGTGTTGATGTCGGTTACGGACAAGTAGCTTGGAATCTTCGCACCGACGAGCGCGTAATTCTCAAAGAAAGAACTAATTTTCGCTATCTTACCCCAGCTCAATTGTACGGCGATTTATCCCCTGCTGATTTGGGAGTAATGGATTTATCGTTTATTTCTTTAACTAAAGTTTTAGAGCCTTTAAAAAGCCTCTTAGTAGCACCTCAAGAGGTCATCTTATTAGTTAAGCCTCAATTTGAAGTAGGGCGATCGCGGGTTGGTAAAAAAGGAGTAGTGCGCGATCCTCAAGACCAAGCAGATGCAATTTTTCAAGTCTTAGCAACTGCCGATCGCTTAGGTTGGCAATACTGCGGTTTAACTCCTTCTCCCATAACCGGGCCTGCGGGAAATATAGAATATTTATTGTGGCTCAATACTGAAAATAGATGTGAAAAGCCTAGTTTCGAGACTATCCTCGCAACTACAACAAAGGCGATCGATAACTTTAAATAATCTAAAGTTGCTTTTTACTAATTAAAGTCTCTTCGATTGAATTAGTTTCACTTTTAAGAACTGCTTTCTGGGATCTGCTTTGGTGGCGATCGCTTCCCTGTTCCACTTTAGCCTTTGGTTCGGCACCCGAATCGATTCTAATTAAAATTTGCGGCCCCGAATAAGCCAAACGCAAAATAGTGCCATTTTCAACTTTACTTTTATTGATTTTTTTCCCTTCAATGTAAGTTCCGTTAGTTCCCACATTGACAACTTCCCAATCCGAGTCATTGTGTCTGAGTTCTACATGACGGCGAGAAACTACGGCACTATAGAGAACAACATCATTATCTGTTGCTCTGCCAACCTTAATAGTTAATTCTTTTTTAAAGCTCCAGCTTTGAATTGGTGCCCCATCGGGATTAAGTAGACTCAGAGTAATCACGGAATTTCTATTGTTTATTTTAAAAGTTTACTTTTTCAGTTGAAACGGTCTCGATGTTGCTTTACACAATACAATACATTGTATCTAAATTTAAGTTTCCAACTTTTGAGATCGGGGATATACTTGATTGAAAATAGCGATAATCCTCACTTGCAAATTTTTATTATTTTGCTATTTGCCTTTTCCAAACCCCAAAATCAATCTCTGATTGAGCCGAATATTTTTATATTTGTTCGTTGATTTACCAATAAGATTTTATACTCCTATTAAGATTATATTTCTAGTTTATAGCAGAAGTGTGCTTGTTTGAGATCCCTTCTCACTGCTCAAAATATTAATAATTGAATCGTTAGATTAGTAAACTATAATTTTTTTAAAGTAACCGGACGTGCTTACCCTGACAGTTAATTATTTACCAATTACCCCTGAAAATTTAAAATCTTACATACTTATTTTCCAATACTTCGGTTAATGATGACTTATTATATAAAGTCCAACAGTTCCAAGACGGGCAAGATTAAATTGTTTTGCCAATCTCAGAATAACTTGTTGGACTATGTAAATTTTTAAGATCTAAAATTTTTTCAGACGGTAAAACCATTACTGTAAAATTTAAAGCGCGCCTGCATTTGCCAAACCTAGAATCATACCCGCACCGAGAATATGGCCCAAGCTAGTAGTCGCGATTAATTCGGGAACGCCAAAATTTTTCCACAAAGCTGGCTTGGGAATTGGCAGATCGGGACCGACACCAGAATTTTGAATTGCAAAGCGACCGATGGAAATTGCAAATAAATTGCACAATAGCATCACTAAACCGGCCGATACGCTCCAAGTAGAAGTTGTTTGTACGGCAAAAAATAAACTAGATGTCATTAAATTTTTCTCTCCTGTGTTGATAAAATTTCATAAACATCTGCGATTATAAAAATATTGGAGAATAAAATGGTAATTTGTCTTAATACTTAACAGTTAGATCGATTCTGTTTAGAGTTGCTAAATTTCGGTGACCCAAGGCAAGAGTCAATAGATTGGGAAAATCGATCTATCGGGTTATTTTGGTGAATTGGTATTACTATCTAATTTTAGTAGGAAATAACACACCTTATTTAGTCCTCCAAACAAATGCGAGTTAAAATCTGTGGGATTACTCAAGTAGAACAAGGCCGAGCGATCGCCTCTTTGGGAGCAACAGCTTTAGGATTTATCTGTACTTCTAAATCTCCTCGTTATGTTACTGCAACACAAATCAAAGAAATTGTCAAAACAATTCCGGCAACAGTAGATAAAATCGGCGTTTTTGTCAATGCAAGCAAGTCAGAAATCATTGAGGTAGTAGGAGTTGCTGGTTTGAGTGGAGTGCAACTCCACGGAGACGAATCTAGGGAATTTTGTCAGCAATTAAAATCCGATCTGCCGGACTTAGAAATAATCAAAGCGATCCCCGTCAAATCTCCCGAATCTTTATCTCTGGTTTCTGTTTACAGCGATTGTGTCGATACTTTACTTTTAGACGCTTATCATCCAAAAATGCGCGGAGGAACTGGCCTGGCGATCGATTGGGATATCTTAGAGGAATTTCAATCCCCCCTACCTTGGTTTCTAGCTGGAGGGTTAACTCCAGAAAATATCGAGCTTGCTATAAATCGGACAAATCCTGCTGGTATCGACCTCTCTAGCGGTGTAGAATCAGCCCCCGGCCGGAAAGATTTAAATAAAGTGGCTGATTTATTTAAAAAAGTTAAAGAATATCTAGTTGAGTAAAGAAGCGATCGTAAAAATTGAGTAGAGACGCTGCAACCGTCTCTACCTAGCGGGAATTACATAAAACTTGGTTGATGGCGAATCAAATTCAAGAACTCTTCGCGAGTTTTTTGCTCTTCTTGGAATACACCTAACATAGTGCTGGTAACAGTCCAAGAACCGGGTTTTTGTACGCCCCGCATCACCATACACATATGAGTCGCTTCCATGACAATAGCAACTCCTTGAGGTTCTAAGACCGTTTGAATGGCTTCGGCTATTTGACGGGTGAGGCGTTCTTGTACTTGCAATCTGCGCGCGTACATATCGACGATGCGAGCTAATTTACTCAGGCCGACAACCTTTTGATTGGGAATGTAGGCAACATGAGCTTTGCCCATAAATGGCAACATATGATGCTCGCAAAGGCTGAAGAAATTGATATCTCGTACCAGAACCATTTCATTGTGGCCTTCATCGAAGATGGCATTATTGACCAGTGTTTCGAGAGACTGATTGTAACCTTGGGTGAGAAACAGCATTGCTTCTGCTACCCGTTTGGGGGTTTTCAACAGTCCTTCGCGCTCTGGATCTTCTCCCACCCCCTCTAAAATAGCGCGCACGGCAATTTCAAGATTTTCCTGAACTGGTTCGCCAGTCGGATGAATCGAAACTTGCTGACCATTATGAGTGTTGCGATCGGGTCTAGTAAAAACAGTCTTATCTTCGGGTTGGCTGAAAGTTCTTTGATTACTTTTACCATTTTTCGCAGAAGATTTAGAGCGGCTAGAACCGTTGGAAGAACCTATTGTCATAATTTACGTGTTAGTTCAACTGTTACAGAAATGTCGATCGAATAAAAAAGTTGTTTGTGGGGGACTAAAGCGTCCCCGCGCTGGGCATGACGATCGTTTCCTCTACCACAGCCTCTTGAGGTAGCAAAGCAGCTTGCAAAATAACAGACGCTACGCTTTGAGCGTTGAGCATGCTGTTGCGATTCAAATCTGCTCGTACCGTATCAGTATCCCAAATGGGAGTGTTTACCGCACCAGGAGAAATTGTAACCACACGAATGCCGTTACTTCTTTCTTCTGCTGCTAAAGTCTTAGAAAAGGCAACCAAGCCTGCTTTACTGACGTTATAAGCTCCCCAACCAGGAAAAGGGGTTGAAGCAGCGATCGAAGCAATATTGATTATCGTTCCCGAACCGCGATCGCGCATTTGGGGTAAGACACCAAGGACGCATTGAAACACGCTAGTAAGATTTAAGTCAAGGACTTGTTGCCAATCTGCCAGAGATGTGTCTTTAAGATCGTTAGTGTAAGCCATTCCGGCATTATTAACTAAAATGTCGATCGGGCCAAAATCAGAGGCGATCGCTTCGATTTGCGTCACAATTGAATCTAATTGGCTCAGATCTAATTGATAAGCTTTTGCTTCTATTTCTCCTGTTGCTTTTGCTGCTTTAGCTACTGCTTCTAATTTTTTGAAAGAGCGACTTACTAAAGCTACGTCGATGCCTGCCTTAGCAAAGGCTAAAGCTGTTGCTTCACCAATACCGCTACTAGCTCCAGTGATAATTGCTCGCATTCTTGGTGTTGGAGAATTCATTAATCAAATCCTGCATTTGCTGACTATCGATGAAATCCAAATCGCCTAAATATTTCAGGCCAACTGAAAAACACCGCTTAATTACAAGCAGCCGAGAAATACAAGACGAATGAAACTTTATATTTCTGCGGTGAATGCGACTGGGCTTACCGTTGTTCGCCAACGAGCTGGCGAGTAAATAGCTTCGTGCCGCACTGTTGTCTCTAAATATCAGCTCCAAAGTTTAATTAACTCCATACAGATAAATGAGTTAGCTTTACCCAGCATATTTTAGGTGCATTTAAGTTCAATCTAACTGGGTAGGAACTTAGTATCTTAAGATGCAGTATTTTGTTTTTGGTTCTGATATTTTTAGTTATCAATGTTTTTCTGTTACCTTAAAGGCAATAGTAAAGACTATTTTGACTTTTTGAAAAATTCCCAACTAAGTTAATCTAAAAATTGATTCTCAAAGCTATCTTCGATTATTTATTTTCATCTTAACAATTTATAAATCGGGGTTTTCGAGTCATAGAAGTGGAAGTAGGATCGTCGACTACTTTAACTTTGTTACAAAATTAAAATTGTTAAATATTATTGACTTAGCAATTATAACATCCTCTCTTAACCAATTTCCGAGAAAATCCCAATCTGGCGGAATTTTTGATATCGCAAGTCTCGTCTTGCTTCGGGACTAATTTGAGATAATTCTTCTAAGGTTTCTAATAAAGCCTTTTTAAGTATGGCTGATGCCCCTAGAGGATCGGAATGTGCCCCACAGATTGGTTCTTTGAGAATGCGATCGACAATTCCTAATTCTTTTAATTCTTTGGCGGTCATCTTTAAGGCTGATGTAGCTTGCTCGGCTTTTCCGGCATCGCGCCAAAGTATGGCCGCACAAGTTTCTGGGGGTGCGACGCTGTAAACTGCATGTTCAAACATCAACAATTTTTCGCCCACTCCAATGCCTAAAGCTCCCCCCGATCCACCTTCACCAATTACAGTACAAACGATCGGTACGTCAAAATAAAACATTTCTCGCAAATTATAAGCGATCGCCTCTCCTTGTCCGAATTTTTCGGCTTCTACTCCAGCCCATGCCGCAGGAGTATCGAGAAATGTTAAGATAGGCATTCTGAAACGATTGGCGTGTTCCATGAGCCTGATTGCTTTGCGATAACCTCCGGGAGATGCCATACCGAAGTTACGAGCGATATTATCTTTAGTATCGCGACCTTTTTGATGACCTAGCATGAGGACGCTTTTGCCGTCGATGCGAGCTATTCCTCCGACTAAGGCCGGATCGTCGTAACCGCAGCGATCGCCGTGTAATTCAAACCATTCGTCGCTAATTGCTTGAATGTAATCTAAGGTTGAAGGCCGGCGCGGATGGCGGGCTAATTGCAATCTTTGCAGTGGTGTTAAAGTTTTAAATATTTCTTGGCGTAACTGTGCCGCTCTTTTTTCTAATTTTGATATTTCTTCGGAAACATCTACTTTGGTATCTTCTGCTAGTTCGCGAATTTGATCGATTCTCGATTCTAGTTCGCAAAGAGGTTTTTCAAAATCTAGCAAAAATGTTCGACGTTCTGTTTTTGGCATAATTTGCAGTTTATTTTGCTTAATTTACATAAAAGAGTTTTCGATCGGTCTGGGATCGGCTTTGCAGTGTGCCATAGCTATCTTAAACGAAGCGGGGAGGATCGGGAAATAGGAGCAAGGCGCATTTTTTTGAGGTCATAGGTTGGGGGCTGCGCCCCAGGTCAGGGGTCAGGGGTCAGGGGTTCAAACAAAATATTTGTTCTACCAATTTAAAATGACTGAAGCAATTTCAAACTTAAAACCTCTTGCCTCTTGCCTTTTGCCTTGTTACTCGTTGTTTTTAACTGGTTCTGTTTGGTTTTCTGTTATTGTTATTTGTTGTTCTATATTATGTTTATTTTCTATCCCAGGTTTTTTTTGTCGCATTCTAATTAAATAATATCCCTTCTGTTCTATTGATTCTGTAATATATTTTTCCGATTCTATTTTATGCCAAAATAATGGTAAACTAGCGCGATCGTAAACTGTCAAATAAGCTTGATATTTTTCTAAAATATCTCGAGGTAATTCTATTTCTAAACGATTGTTTTGCTCTAATTTACCGTATAAAAATTCTGTATCGGGCGCGCCGACGGGGAGAAATTCTTGTTTCACGAAAGATTCTGGCAAGATTTTGCGCCATTTTAAAATAGTAAAAATATAATAGTGCAGGGCTGAATAAAACCAATTTTTCCTTTCAATTATTTGTTTGTAAAAATCATTAATATTGCGATCGACCTCGATTCGATCTACTATTTGAATTCCATCAACTTTAATTGAGGGCAAATATATCTTTTCAGCCCGATCGTAATATCTCAAACCGATGGTATATTTACCCGATTCTAGTTCAATTTTTTGCCATGTTTCAGATTGGGAACTCTTAAAAGAAGTTAGATTGGTAATAGTTTTATAACCTGGAAAATCGTAAATAACCATTATCCAAGATCCGGCAGAACTATCGGCTATTTCCCGGTTGATTTCCAGATATTTTTCAACTTTCAAAGGGCCGAGAGTGCCGATAATAGCGTGAGTATTCCAACGCGGCCCTTTGGTCATTAAAACGGGCATCGAGAGGGTCGTATCTATTAGTTTTTGGGAAATAACCCGCCACTGACTGGCTTTTTCTTGATTAAAACGGAGATAAATTGTATATAAAAATCCGATCGCCAGTTTCATTATTTTATAAAAACAAAAAGATAAAAAAGCTAGCGGTATTTCCAAAATTTGTTGCAATTTATCGATCATAAAAATTTGAGTTAATTAATTTAAATTAGGTAGTAGTTAGCAAGGAGAAGCGATCTGTTATTTATCCTATCGATATTGAAATTAACTGACCAATTTCAAACTGAAAAACTCGTTACTCTAACCTAGCCATTACCAATAATTTGGGCTAATTTTGAAGCCGCTTCTAAATGCAGGTTATGTCCTCCAGAAACGACTACTTTTGCTGCTTTTGGCATTGCTTCTTGTTGTTGGGATAAATCTTCTTCTCGATTGTATTTACTCCGATCGCCATAAATCAAAGTAATTGGGGCTTTAATTCTTCTTAACAAACCGAGATATTTAGATTTGCCAATTCCGTTTAAAGTAATACCAGCGCGGGTTCGCAATAAAGAAGCCCAACACCATCTTACTCCCCCAGCACATGGTTCGGTAATGCGGGTTGCTAGTTGAATCGCTAAAGACATCGATAATGCTGGTGTGGCTTTGCGCAGGCGATCGGCTGCTGCTAAAACGTCAGGAAATACTGGATGTTCTGGTGGAGAAGCGAGATAATCTAATTGTGTTGCTAGTTGTTGGGCGACTATTTCAGGATCTTCTGAGTCTGAGGGTAAAATAGTTTCTACTAGAAACAGGTTTTTAATTTTTTGAGGTCGAATGCTGGCAAATGTGGCTGCAATCACAGATCCTAAAGAATGTCCGACTAAAGTAAAGGCTTTATCGGTAACTGTTTCGACGATCGTATCGATATCGCTCAAGAAATCGATTAAATTATAAGAACTGGCGCGATCGAGGCGATCGGATCTGCCGTGTCCTCTCAAGTCTGGGGCAATTACTCGATAGCCTTTTGCTGCCAAACGAACCGCTACTTCAGACCAGGCTGCACCTTGTTCTAGAATACCATGCAAGCACAATACTAAGGGTGCTGATGGCGGCCCCCAAGTACAAAGACATACTTTTATGCCCCTAACTTCTAAGAAATGTTCTACCATCGCATAAATTGGCGATTCATTTTCTACTGTATCGTTGGGTAGTTGATAATCGAATTTAGTTGCTATTTGAGTTGTTTCTGGTTGTAATTGGATTGGTAGTTGGATCGTTTTCCAAGTTTCGGCTAGTTGCGGATCGATCGCTTGATGTTTGAGGAAGTTAGGATCTCCTAGAGACATGGATTTTTTGTGAACTCCGTCTGTCATGCGATCGCCCGAGTAAGGATCTATCAAAGAGTTAGAATAGGGCAGATCTAAAAACTGACAAACAGATTTCATCACTGTTTCTGGTTGAGTTACTAAATCTTCGTAGTTAATTTGACAGTGACGATCGCTTTCGATATTCTCTAAAAATTCGATTATGTTTTGATTGCTTTTAGCCCAAACTGACTCGGCTAACTCGTAGGGGTTAGTTTCTTCTACTCCTAAGAGTTTATCCATTCTCATCCTCGCAAAGGATTCTATAACTGAATAGGGATGTCTGACGAGATGGATGTATTTGGCATCTTGAAATAGTTCTTCTGCTCGAGCTAAAGTTTCTTTATCGAAGGCATAAGTTGGTGATTTATCGACTAAAATGCGATCGCCTGCTAGTTGTTGCAGTTGACTGTAAACCGATTGAATGCTGCGATCGTCTTTAATTAGTTCGTCGACTAATTCTTTAGCTGTTTCTGCGTCGCTATTTTTTAATTCCATTAATGCTTTTTGCAATCCTTCCCCGAGATGGCTTTTACCTAATTCTGCTTCTCTTTGACTCATTGTCTCGAAGGGTAAAAGATGTAATTCTGGAGGGGAACATAAACGATTGTGTCCGGCTAACATTACTCTTAGTAAAGTAGATCCGCTTCTGGGTGATGAGAGGATAAACACTACACCTGGAATTTTTTTGGTTATTTTTTGTTTGGATGCGGATCTATTTTTATTGAGTAGAGAGGTTTTATGAGTAGTTGCTACTTGTGAATCTCCGATCGCCTTCTGGAATGTTGTATTATTGATGCGATCGAATTCTGTGGCGATATATTTACCTAAGACGTTTATTTTGGGTCGATCGTATATTTCTCTAGGATAGATAGTTAATTGCAGATCTTCGCTGAAGCGATCGATTGCTTCCATCATGGCGATCGAATCTGCACCGATATCTAATAAGTTATCTTCTGCTGATATTTCTGCAAGATCTTTTTGGATAATTTTAGCTATTTGCGATCGCACGTAATCGATAATAAATGTTTCTCTATCTTGAGAGGACATTTTTAACAATTCTTGGCATATTTTCGGCTGCGATCTTTGGATTTGTTGTGCTGTATCCTCAGATAATGGAGTTGCTACGTGTTGGAAATAGGACGATTTTGCTGCTTCTGGAAATTGTGCGGCGATCGCATCCCATTTGACGGAAACTACGCCTATTTGTGGCGTTTCGGCATTGGCAATTAAATTAAATAATGTTTCTATTCCTTGCTGTTTGGGGATTAAATTGAGTGCTTTGGTTGCTAATTTGGTCTTGGATGCCATTCCTATCTCCGACCAAGGCCCCCAGTTTATACTTAATCCAGGCAATCCTAACCCTTTTCTGAAATGGGCGATCGCATCCATATATGCGTTTGCTGCTGCATAATTTCCTTGACCGAAAGATCCTAATAGGGATGCTGCGGAGGAGAAGGTTACAAAGAAGTCTAAGGATAGTTCTTTACTATTTTGATGCAAGTTCCAAGTTCCTTGCACTTTCGGCGCGATAACTTTGGTAAATTTTTGCCAAGATAGGTTGACAATCGTGCTATCTTCTATTACTCCAGCCGCTTGAATTATTCCGGCTAAGGGGGGCATATTTCGGGCTATTTCGGCAAATATTCGGGACGTTTCGCTTTCATCGGCGATATCTGCTTTAATTATGCTTATTTTCGCGCCTTTATTTGCTAATGCTGCGATTTTTTCTTGATTTTCTGGGGCTATTTTGCCGCTTCTACTAATTAATGCTAAATATTTTGCACCGCGATCGCACATTTCGGATGCTACAGTAATTCCTAATGCACCATTACCACCTGCTATTAAATAGGTGCGATCGCTTTTTAGAGTATATGTTTCAAAATTGGATTTATTTTCTGCTATTTCTGTTTTTTCTAGAGTAGCTAAATAGCGTTTTCCGTCTCGATAAGCTACATATTCACCTGTTGTAACCTTCTTAATTTCTTCTAAGATCGGATCTGCTTCTTTTATTTCTGGTGTTGCTGAAAGATCGATCGCACCTCCCCATAACTGAGGACATTCTAATGCTATTACTTTAGCTAAACCCCAGATCGGACTTTGATTTACTGCAATATTATTTAATTGAGATTCTCTAACTGGTTGACTTCCTCTAGTTACGAACCAAATTTTTGCATTGCTGGATTTTTTGAGAAGATTTTGAACTGTTTTTAAAGCACTACCGCAACTCAATTTTAATTCGGCTTCGATGTTTTCTTTTTCAGCAGTATTCAAACTCCAGAGATGGACTATTCCTTGTAAATTGTTTGTTTCTCCTGCAAAATAATCCTCTAATTCTGCGGAACTATAGATTAAATCGCATTCTTTGCCATCTTCTAAGAGAAGTTTAGCTATTTTTTCTCCCAATCCCTGGCGATCGCCTAAAATCAACCATGTTCCAGTTAATTCACGCTTTTCGCGTTCTTTATTATCAATTTGCCATTTAACTTGATAAAGTTCTTCTTGCCAAGAGAGAGCTTTTTTATTAACTATATTATTTTTCCGTTCGGTTTCGAGCCAATAACGCTGACGAATAAATGGATAGTTTGGTAAGATTATTTTCTCAGTTGCAAACCCTTTATTAAATTCAGACCAATCTATTTCTATCCCTTGTAAATATAAAGCCGACAAAGAGGATAAAATTTCTTTTAGATCGTCGCTGTCCGATCGCAAACTTGCCAAGTATAATCCTTTTATTTGGGAATAGTGACGGGCCATATTTAGTAAAACTGGTTTCGGGCCGATTTCTAAAAAGATTTGACAGTTATTTTCTGCCAAACAGTTTAAACCTTTAGCAAATTTTACCGTTCCTCTGACGTGATCTACCCAATATTGCGCCGTAGCTATTTCCTCGTTGATTATTTCTCCCGTCAAGTTAGAAACCAGCTTGATTTTAGGCTGAGAATAGTTTATTTTTCGCGCTACTTTTGCAAAATCATCCAGCATTCCATCCATTAATGGCGAATGGAAAGCATGGGAAACATTCAACCTTCTAATCTTTTTCTTCTCTAATTTTGCGACCGCTTTTTCTATTGCCGAACTTTCCCCAGAAATGACGATACTTTTATCTCCATTGATCGCCGCAATAGATAATCTATTTTCTAATCCTTTGATGGCTGTTTCCACTTCTTCCACTGTCGCAAACACTGCCACCATTTGACCGTTTTGGGGCAATTTTTGCATTAATTTTGCTCGTGCAGCTATCAATTTTAAGCCATCTTCTAAACTAAATACTCCGGCGATCGTTGCGGCGACATATTCACCTACACTATGACCCATTACCAGATCTGGACTGATTCCCCAGGATTGCCACAACTTAGCTAAAGCGTATTCTAAAGCAAATAATGCTGGTTGAGTATAAGCAGTTTTATCTAATTCTGCACCGGAAGAATATATTACTTCT
The DNA here is from genome assembly GCA_030065265.1 of Prochloraceae cyanobacterium. Lineage (GTDB taxonomy): Bacteria > Cyanobacteriota > Cyanobacteriia > Cyanobacteriales > JASJDA01 > JASJDA01. The sequence goes on along the minus strand of JASJCW010000034.1, from coordinate 11,513 downwards.
AATAAAGGCTTTTCTAAATCCGATTCGAGAATTGCGGCGCAGCGATTTAGCGCATCTCGAAATACTGGAAAATGTTCGTACAGTTTATAGCCCATTTTTGCATATTGCGAGCCTTGTCCTGTAAACAGAAAAGCAATTTTTCTCTTATTACTATTTTCTACTGTCCCCAGTTTATATTGACCCTCTTTTAATTGCTTTAATAGATCTTCAGTAGAATCGGCAATTAATGCTAAACGATGTTTAAAATGCGATCGCCCCCCATTGGTAGTAAAACAAATCTTTTCTAACTCTACCTCGCGATTTTTTGTCAAGTATTCTTCGTATTTCTTAACTAATTGCCTTAATGCGGGTTCTGTTTTTGCTGAGAGGGTAAAAATATTGCTAGGAAGGACTTTATTATCGCTGCGCTCGACGGGTTTATTATGATATTCTCCTAGGATAACGTGGGCGTTAGTTCCGCCGAAACCGAAAGAACTTACTCCAGCTAAACGAGGTTTATCTTTGCTTTTCCAGGGTTGTATTTCTCTGGGAATGTCGATCGCATTTGTATCGATATTGATGTGAGGATTTAATTTTTGTAAATGCAGGTTGGCAGGAATTTCCTGATTTTGCAAAGATAACACCACTTTAATTAAACCAGCGATTCCCGCAGCAGCCTCTAAATGACCGATATTTGTTTTTACCGATCCGATCGCGCATTTTTTAAGGCGATCGCCACTCAATACTGCATTCAAAGCATTAACTTCGATCGGATCTCCTAAAGATGTGCCCGTCCCGTGTGCTTCAATATAATCTAGATCTGCTGCTGCTATTTTGGCATTAGCTAGTGCTTGACTGATGACCTTAGTTTGTGCTAATCCGTTAGGTGCGGTTAGACCGTTGCTGCGACCGTCTTGATTGATAGCAGAACCTTTAATAACAGCTAGAATGTTGTCTCCGTCTTGAATTGCAGCATCGAGAGGTTTGAGGATTACTATGCCACAACCTTCCCCTCTCACGTAACCATCAGCACTAGCATCGAAGGTTTTACAACGTCCGTCAGCAGCCATCATCCCAGCTTTAGAGAAGGTTTGAGTTAATTCTGAGGCTAAAATTAAGTTTACCCCACCGGCGATCGCCAGGTTGCATTCTCCGTTTCTGAGGCTAGCACAAGCTAAGTGTAATGCTACCAAAGAAGAAGAACAAGCAGTATCTACACTTAGAGAAGGCCCGCGCAAATCTAAATAATAAGAAAGACGGTTTGCTGCTATACTGTGGGCGTTACCAGTACCAGAATAGACATCAACATTGTTGGCATTTAAAAGAGAATAATCGCTGCTACTAATACCGATAAATACACCCGTTTGCGATCGCGCTAAACTAGTCGCAGCAATTGCAGCATTTTCTAAAGCTTCCCAACTTACCTCTAATAATAATCTTTGTTGGGGGTCGAGGGAACTAGCTTCGCGGGGAGAAATGCCGAAAAATTGCGGATCGAAAAGATCGACATTTTCTAAAAAACCACCCCATTGTTGTTCGAGATAACTTCTTTGGGATAGGGTAATTCCATCGACGCGATCGCGCAATAGTTGCCAAAATTCTTGGGGGTTATTTGCACCGGGAAAACGACACCCCATCCCGACGATCGCAATTTCTTGACTGTTATTATTGCTTTTAATATCTTGAGTCGGTGCGATCGCAGATTCGCTTAAAAAGCTTGCTAAACTTTCGATAGTAGGATAATCGTAAATTATAGTCGGCGATATTTTGCGGTCGATCCATTCTGCTAATTCTCCTGAAAGTGTCACAGCAGCAACCGAATCTAAACCATAATTAATTAAAGGTTCTTTTATATCTATATGTTTGGGATCTAAACTTAATTTTGCGGAAATTTTGGCAATCAACCAAGATTGAATTGTATTACTGTGAATATTTCTTGTTTCTGCGATCGAGGAAGCTCCGACTACATTGCTTTCTCTAGAAATACTTTCTTGTTGCCACTGAGAGACGACATTAAGAGTATTCTTTTCAAAACCTATTTTACAAGCGTGACGCTGAATTTTGCCGCTAGAAGTTTTGGGAATGCTGCCAGTTTTAATTAAAATTACTGCATGGGGACGCAATTCCCAATCTTTGATAATTGCTTTAGTAACCGCATCGATTACCTCATCTGGATTTAATTTTCTCAGATGAGTTCGTTTTACCTCAACTGCGATCGCTAATTTTTCTTCTCCATCGACATCAACAGAAAAAGCAGCACTGCAACCAGATCTTAAAGCAAGATGGGCCTTTTCTGCACTCAATTCTAAATCTTGAGGGTAATAATTGCGGCCGCGAATTATAATTAAATCTTTCAAACGTCCGGTAACGAATAATTCCCCATCGCTTAAAAAGCCTAAATCCCCAGTACGTAAGAAAGGCCCTTCTCCAGTATCCCCGATATAAGCATCAAAACTAGCTTTTGTTTTCTCTGTTTGTTGCCAGTAACCTTGAGCTACACTATCACTAGCAACCCAAATTTCCCCAATTTGATTATCGCCGAGACGAGTTAAAGTATCTGAGTTGACGATCGCCAATTCTTGCTCTTGTACCGATTTACCGCAACCGACTAAAGTTATCACATCATCTTCACGATCGTCACTAATAATAGCTTGATTTTCTGCGATCGCGCTGGATTTAAACTTTTGCAATACTGGCCGATCCTGTTTATTTCCTCCGGTTATTATTAGGGTACTTTCAGCCATCCCGTAACAAGGATAAAATATTTCTTTTCTAAAACCTACATCCTGAAAATAATTACTAAAACGCTCGATCGTTTCCGATCTTACAGGTTCGGCCCCGCTAAAAGCCAGTTCCCAACTAGAGAGATCTAAATTTGCTTTTTGTTGCGCTGTAATCCTTTCGACACAAAGATCGTAAGCGAAATTTGCACCTCCGCTAGTGATCGCACCGTATTCGGAAATTGCCTTTAACCAATTGTAGGGCTTTTGTAAAAATGCTACTGGAGGAATCAAAATTACCGAACATCCCAAATAAATAGAAGGTAAGACACCCCCGATTAAACCCATATCGTGATACGGTGGCAACCAAGAAACCGATATTGCATCTTTTGGATGTTGAAAACACTGCTCGATCGTCAAAGAATTTTGAATTAGGTTACCGTGAGTTACCATTACTCCTTTTGGTTTTCCGGTAGAGCCGCTAGTATATTGTAAAAAAGCAAGATCCTCTCGAGCTGGTGAAAATTCTTGCCAGGAGGATGCTAAATCGATTTCAATATTATCGGTAGCTATATATTTAATTTCTGTATTATCGTTAGTTCTGAAGCGTCCTTTAATGCGATCTAATAACCCTGTAGTGGTCAAAGCAAATTTAGCTTCGGCATCGGAGACGATCGCTTGCAATCTTTCGATCGACCTGTTGGCTCGAGGTGGATAAGCCGGGGTTGCGATAACTCCTGCATACAAGCATCCCATAAATGCGGCGATAAAATCTAGACCTGGTGGATAGAGCAATAAAGCCCGTTCCCCTTTTGCGTTATGTTGTTGTAAGCGGCTGGCGATCGCCTTAGCAACTTTTTCTAACTCTCGATACGTAATTTGACCCGAAACTGTTTCTCCATCAGCCAAAAAGGTAAAAGCATTTTTATCTGGTGTATTTATTGCCCTATTCTGTAATAAGTTGACGAAGTTAGTTTGTTTGCACAACATTTATCGATTTAGCTACTCCTTTTGGTTATTTTGACTCGTCTTCGGGCGATCTAGCACTAGAAGCGAGAATTTCCTCGATGCTTTGAGACTATTTCTTAGTCTACATAAGGGAAGGGTCACTGAGTAAAATTAATAATGCTGGCGATCGCTCATGGGTAACTACTACGATGTAATTTTTGGCCTTGTACGAGTTAGTTTTCAATGTTTCTACTAACAATTTCCTTTCCTAGCTTAGCTAAAACTGTTCTAAACTGACGATCTTTGATTTTTTTCGCGGATCGTTTTCTATATTTTGCCGATTTCAGTATTGTAAGCTGCTTTTGACGATTTGTTTAGTTGTAGTGTTAATGGATCTCAATTTATGGATAAAATAGGCGCGTTATTTGCAACATTTATCAAATTTTCCCTCTTTGTCTTGCTAATATTGGGGGCTATTTTCGTTTTATCACCTTTAATTATTGTTTTTTTAACTTCTTTTTCTGCTGGCGATCTCAATCTTTCATTACTATCTTCTTTGACTTTTGCTAATTATTTGGAGGCTTGGGAAAGAGGCAAGTTTTTGTTAGCTTTTTTCAATTCTACGATTGTAGCTTTAGCGGTTACTGGGCTACAAATTTTTACTTCTGCTTTGGCTGGCTATGCTTTAGCAAGATTGCAGTTTCGCGGCCGAGAAACTCTATTGTTAGTATTTTTAGCTACTTTAGTGATTCCTTTTCAAGTTTTAGTTATTCCGATTTTTTTAGTTCTCAAATGGGGTCATTTAATTAATACTTACGGGGCGATAATTTTACCGACTGCTGCTAATGGTTTTGGCATTTTTTTAATGCGTCAATATTTTGCCAGCGTGCCGATCGCTTTAGAAGAAGCTGCTAGCTTGGATGGGGCAAATAGGCTGCAAATTATTTGGCAAATCATGTTACCTTTATCTCGCCCTGCTTTAGTTACTTTATTTTTATTTACTTTCATCGGCGAGTGGAACGATTTATTTAAACCTTTAGTCTTTGCTAATGTTCCCGAATTGAAAACAGTTCAGTTGGCTTTGGCGGATTTTCAAGCCCAATTTACCGATAATTGGCCGCTTTTAATGGCTGCTGTTGTCATTGCTACTATTCCAGTTTTATTATTGTTTTTAATCGGTCAGCGTCAATTCATTCAAGGTATCGGTTCGACTGGGATTAAGAATTAGGGCGATCGTTGGCAAGATAAGGTAATGCTTCGATATTTTTCGGGATTTCTAAAAAGTAGATTAAAGCCGGAATTGACATGATTATATATATTATTCCAACCCACAAATAAAAAAATGTTATTTCTGGATTAGTGGTGATGGTATCTAAATTTGTCTCAATAAAAAGACTCACAAAGTTAATAAAGTAAAGCAAAGCATAACTGATTATTGCTGGGATTAAACTGCGAGTTTTGATGTATAAAAATGCTTGAATTATATTCCAGATTAATAACGATATCAAGCTTAAAATTCCTTGGAAAAAGCTAATTAAACCATCCAAAAAGGAAGACATTAAAATACCGGTAATAATTCCCTATTTTGTCCCCCATCGATGTAGTATCAATCCCCTAAATATAAATTCTATTGTTATTGGTAAAATAATTACATAAATAGTAAACAAAAGTCCCCAATAAATAACTTTTAAAGCAAGATTATCCCCATCATAAATAAAATTTTAATTTGTTTCTGCGATCGGGTTTTGGAAAATAACTGTATTTAAAAACCTGTTTACTCGACCCATCCCCCAACAAAGAAGTATATTGGCAGCGATCGTAATAAAAACTGGCAACCATAGTTTTTTATTAAATGGAAATTTTCCTACTAATTGTCCTATATATATCTGTTTTGCATAGAGCTTTTTAAAAATAGGGTAACAGAACGCAATACACAAAAGAGATATTAAAGACAAGCAAAAAAAGGAGCGAACTGATGTTCTTGATTTTCAATTATTTCCTGGAGAGGAGGATAAATACTTCAGATTATTGCCATAATAATACTAAGAACGATCGGGATTAAAAATAGCTCCAGAAATATATACCGGACTTTCATTTTGCTAAACAGATATCGATCGCCCGATTCAGTTTTGAGATAATCATTCATTATGTTAAATTATGGCTCGCTCTTTTGATTGACAAAATAAGGTAATTCTCTAATATTTTTAGGTATTTTCAAGAAGTATATCAAAGCGGGTATTGCTAAAACAAGATTAAAAATACCGTACCATAAATAGCTAATTGTTATTTCTTGAGGATTGGTTATTATCGGTAAATTGGTTGCGGTGAAATGACCGATTAAGAAAATCAAATTATGCCAAGCATGATGAACGATCGCAACGGTTAAACTGCGAGTTCTAATATACAATAAAGCCGTAATTATTCCCGAAACTGTAATACCAATAAAAAAGAGATTGCCGTGAATTAAACCGAATAAAGAAGATGACATCAAAATTCCAGGAATTACACCCCATTTTTCGCTCCATCGGTGCAATATTACCCCTCTAAAGATAAATTCTTCAGTAATAGGCGCAACTAAAATTAATACAGTAAATAAAAATAGCCAAAAGAGAATCTTTAAAAAGAGATTATCGCCACTGTAAGTCAGATTGTAGTTTGCTTCTGCGATCGCGAGTTTAACAAAATCTTGAGAAACTAAGGAACTAAAAAAGGCTGTTAATTCGTAAATCCCTGTACTCAATACAGTTTCAGCACAAATTACAATTAGAACCAACAACCACATTTTTTTCTTTAAATTAAATTTACCCCAAATTAGCTTTAAACTTTGGCGATCGAATTTTAACTTGTTTAAAAAGATCCAACAAGAAATAATTAAAGAAATTAAAATCGCAAGAGGAGAAAGAAATAAAGAGTTTTCTCTAAAGAACCAATCATTCACTCTCGGAAAGAACGATTCTATTGGGGCAAAAACAACTGTTAAAGCCAAACAAACTAAAAAGAAATCAAAAGCGATCGCTCTGACTTTGATTTTCCTAAAAATATCTGTCGATCTTATTCTGAAATAATTGTTCATCATTTTGGTTTTAAAAGAGTATTTAAAAAATTTAAAAAGTGGTGAGAATAGAAGCGAAAATTAATCCTAGATTTTAAAACTTCTCAAATTAAGTATTAATTTTAACTCGTTCTATCCAAACAAATTTAATCGCGATCTTCACTAATAACTTTTAAACGAATAGTGCGATCGCCCCCATCATCTAATTGGACTTCGAGAGTATCGTTAGTCAAAGATTCTAAACTATTGAGCATCGATCGCAAATGAGGATTGCTAGCCCCAGTATCGACATATAACCTATCCCAAGTACCTCCTAACCTTTTCCATGTAAGAAAGAATTTACTAACAATTTGTTCTAATTGAGTAGCCTGTTTTACTAAATCGGCAGCAACATTCAAACAATCCAATCTTAAAGCTTCTTCTAAAGCCATTTCTAAATCGATCGGACTTTTTTTAAGAGTTTGTACTTGCGCGGCAGCATCAAGATATTTAGCGAGATTTTTAGCATCAGAGGTGAGCATTTTAACGGTATCGACATCGGGATTTTCAGCTACTTCTTTTTGAATTGCTTCTAAATGAGAATCTGGCAATTTCTCCATTTCTTTTACTAAAGGTGCTAAATGTCGCGGAGGTAACGCACCAGTAGTCGCTTTTTCTTTAACTTCTTCTGGCAACAATTCCGAATTCATTGCCGTCCATTCATCTGAAATTTGTTTGACTTCGCGACGAGTAATGCGATCGCCTTTTTGTGCAGCTTCACTGACTAGTTTTTGGATTTCTGGATCGGCTTTAGCTGTCTCGACAAAAGCCCTCTTACTAAAATTATTAATAGTTTCAGGATCTAATTGTCCTTCTGCTAATAAAGTATCGGCACTATTAGCTAATTGAATTAAAGCATAGGCCTGAGATTTAGTAATTTCTCGACCTTTAAGCCAGTTAAGAAAACCCGTACCCCTACCGTCACCACCTTTTTTTTCGCGATCGCGCACCGCTCTTAAAACTCTACCGCGCCAAATATCAGTTTGCAGATCGAAGCGATCGCATACTTTCCAAACCGCATCCAAACGCTCTTGAAATTCATCTTCTCGAAGATCTTCATCTTCTGGATCTGGTAAATTAAAATCAAAGTCTACTGGCGTAGCAAGGGCCTCAGCTATTTCTTCAGAAGATACGGGAGTAAAAGTCATAATCAAAAGTTATCGATCGCTTAATCGGAATATTATGGCACGATTTATTTTACTCGTCTCAGTTGTCCGCGAGTAAAATAAGGAAAAACACTCGCTCGATAAATTATAAATGGGGTTACGGAGGTATTGAGGTGGACGAACTGAGATCGGCTTTAAATTTAGCTACAGAAGAAGAATTACAACAATTAACTCACATTCTGTTTTGTCGTCGCTTCAATCCCTTAGACTATTGGCAAACCCCACCACCTCAAGAAATACAAAGTTTCGATCGCGATACTTGTTTGGATGCAATTGAAGATCGCTTTCGCTATTTAGCCGCAGATGGTTTGACTGTATTGCGCGGAAAATCGAGAGAAGTAACTTACCGACAAGCGTTGCTGCGAGTTTGTCGCTACCTGAAAATACCCTATTCTCAACAAATGTCGACTACAGATCTCGAAGCAGAAGTATTTCTCTATTTGTTGGGAAAAGCTTGGAAACGTTTACCCGATCGCGAAAAACAATCTTTAACTCAAAAAATTCAAAAATCTTTAGCTAAATCACCCCTTCCCCAACCTCTACCCGTACAATTACAACACAACCCCGTTAATTTACTCCTCAAAGGTAGCAGCGCGATCGCCCTAAATTCGGTGGTCAAACCTTGGCTTTTAGGGATTATCGCCCGTCAGTTTGCAATCCATTTTGCAACTTATCAAGTGGCTAAAAATAGTTTAATCACAGGTGGCGCGATCGCCGCTAAAGAATTTAGCAATTATGTAGCATTGAGTACGGCAAAACGGGGTATGGCAATTAATGCGGCTCGTTATGGGGCAACTAGAAGTATATTTGCTATTGTCGGGCCTCTAATGTGGACTTGGTTTTTAGCAGATCTCGGTTGGCGGGCGATCGCAACTAATTACACTCGCATTATCCCCACTATCTTCACCCTCGCACAAATTCGTCTCACTCGCAGCGATTGGGAATTTGCTTATTGAAGAAGGGAACAGGGCGAAGGCAATAGGTAACAGGCAATAGGTTTAAGTTGAGAATTGGTTTTAAAAATTTAATATTAATAGAACAAGTAAAATATTAGAACTTCTGACCCCTGACCTTCTACCTAGTCCTCGTTAAACCATGTCCCTAAATTTAAGCTTTGCTTGGAATTGTATTATATGTAGCTTACTGATATTGCCTCTATTTCCAGCATTTGCAGGATTGGGGTTAATTATTGCATTATTTATTATTTTCAAGCACAACTATCCCCAGATTATCGCCAATAAGTTTAACTGGGGACTAGGTATTTTAGCTCTTTGGTTAATTGTTACTTCTGGCTTTGCTTTTCGGCCCGGAGATGCTTTTTTAGGTATGGCTAATTTTTTGCCCTTTATGGCTTTATTAGCTAGCTTCCCGACTCTAATTCAAAAACCATCTCAACTGCGTCAAATAGCTTCATCGATCGCCTATCCATCACTAATTGTAGTTGTCCTCGGTATCGGTCAATTATTTTTCGGTTGGGAAATTCCCGAACTATTTTTTGGCGTGACGAAATTAGCCGCAAATGGCAATCCCGAAGGTAGAATGTCTTCTGTCTTGTCATACGCCAATATTTTGGCTTTATATCTGGCGATCGCCTTTATTTTAGCAATGGGTTTGTGGATCGATGCCTATCGCAAATTGAAACGGTTAGAGAAACAAGAAGATAGGGAAATAGCAAGATGTGGAGAGGGTAAAAATACCTCTTGGAAACGGAAAGAGAAACAAAAGAAGAGACAAGAAAAAAGAAAATCGATTTTATGGTTTTTAACTGTAGTCATAATTGCCGACAGTATTGGTTTAATTTTAACTAGCTCTCGCAATGCTTGGGCGATCGCTTTTTTTGCTTTTATGGCTTTTGCTATATATTTGGGTTGGCGATGGTTAGTATTAGCTGTCAGTTTAGGTATTACTAATGTTTTAATCGCTTCTTTCGGCCCTTCTCCAATTAAAGAATTATCCCGCAAAATTGTCCCGGAATACATTTGGGCCAGACTTTCTGATGAAATGTATCCCGATCGCCCGATCGCAACTTTAAGATCTACTCAATGGCAATTTTGTTTAAACTTAACCCAGCAAGATCCTTTAACTGGTTGGGGTTTGCGAAGTTTTACCCCATTGTACGAGCAAAAAATGGGTCTTTGGATGGGACACCCCCACAATTTATATTTAATGTTAACTGCTGAAGTTGGCATTCTGGGGATTTTATTATTTTTCGGCTTAATTGGTTGGATCTTTTGGCGCGCAATTACTTTATTAAAAACTTGGTCGCAAGCTGGAGCAAGAAAAGAAAGAAATCGACTTATTTTATTTACTTATTTAGTCGCTTTTAGTTGTTGTATTTTCTTTAATCTTTTTGATGTCAGTATTTTCGATTGGCGCGTAAACGTTCTAGGTTGGATTTTATTAGCTGGTATCCTTGGTGTTTGTAATAGTTATTATAATTTCAGTCCTGTGAATAAGATTGAATCTGAATTGAGAGGAGAAGCGATCGAACTTAAATAACTTTCCCAACTGCGCGATCGATTTTCAAAATAATCTTATTTTTTTATTGCGATCGCCGCACGATCGGATTTATCCAACACCACCACCTCACTTTCGCGAAAATCCCCCAAAGTAGTATTCAGAACTACATAAATCTATAAACTTGCTACTTCTGACCTCTGACCTGTGACCTCAACACTATCCTCCACTAACAGGGGGAATCATTACCACTTCATCGCCATTTTGTAAAGGAGTATCGCCAGTAACGAATTGTAAATTAACACCAAAACGAGTGCGATCGCGCCATTTTTGTAACTCTGGACGTTCTTGAAGCAGGCGATCGAGGACTTCTTTTACCGATGTTTGTGCTGGTAACTCTAACTTTAATTCTGACAAGCCATAAGCTTCTTGATAGGCTGCAAATAGCTTAACTGTGACAGTAATAGAAGAGTTTGACATAAGAATTAAAGAACAATAATTTTAAAAGTGGTAAAACTAGATTTACTCATGAACGAACCCTCATCATTAGCGTTATTTTCCGATCGCACTGTAGATTATGCTAATTATAGACCCGATTATCCAGCCGAAGCCCTAGATGCTATCTTGGCAGGTTTGGGAGAAGCAAATAAACTTATTATTGCCGATATTGGTGCGGGTACTGGTATTGCTGCGCGTCAATTAGCTGCTCGCGGTGCTACAGTGATAGCCATAGAACCAAACCAACAAATGAGAAATGCTGCTACTCCTCATCCTCGAGTCGAATTTAGCAACGGTACGGCAGAAAATACTGGTTTAGCTGACAATTCTGTCGATCTTGTTACTTGTTTCATGTCTTTTCATTGGTTCAGTTCAATAGCGACATTATCTGAGTTCGATCGTATTCTTAAACCATCGGGAAGATTAGCAGTAGTTTGGATTTTAAGATCGATGGAGGATGATTTTAGCAAAAACTACAATCAAATTATCGAAAATGCTTCTAAATATTGTTTGCAAATAGGCACTAGAGAACAAGTCAGATCGATCGCCGCTAGTTCTTTATTTACAGAGGTGAAACAGCGAGAATTTCCTCACTATCAAAGATTGGATCGAGCGGGACTTATTGGTTTAGCGCGATCGCAAGGATATTTATAC
>JASJCW010000342.1 GCA_030065265.1 Prochloraceae cyanobacterium | reverse complement strand
TCCTGCAGTACAACCAATAGTACTAAAAGGATTCACTAAAACTCGCAAACCACCACCTGTAAATAAAAAACAGGTATGCCCCAGCCATTGCAACGAAACTGATGAATTACCTTGGGCGATCGATCTTTTATATCCCGAAGTAGTTGCTATTGCTGCAAGTAAACTTGCCCCTCCGTAGCGAATCAAATGTCGCCTTTTCATACTCTTTTTGCTTTTTTTAGTTTTATTAAAATCGATTGACAATTAACCAACAATAATCAGTTGAGAGATTTTAGAAAATTGCCCAATAATTTTTTTCCAGAACCAGTTAAAATGCTTTCTGGATGAAATTGCACTCCTTGGATATGGGTATATTTGCGATGTCTGATACCCATAATCGTTTGTTCTTCTCCTTCAATTGCCCAAGCAGTGATTTCTAATTCTTCGGGAAAGCTGTGGCGATCGACGACTAAACTATGATAGCGAGTCGCAGTAAAAGGATTTTCTAAGCCATTAAAGATACCCGCTTCTCGATGATATATTTGCGAAGTTTTCCCGTGCATTAAAACTGGGGCCGATATAACTTTCCCCCCAAAAACCTCACCGATACTTTGATGTCCCAAACAAACTCCGAGGATTGGTACTGTTTTTCCCAGTTGTTCGATCGACTGTTTGGAAATTCCAGCATTTTCTGGACGGCCCGGCCCTGGAGAGATGACTATACCATTTGGTTGTAACTCTTCGAGCCGATCGAGATCTATTTTATCGTTGCGATACACTTTAATCTCGGATGCAACTGGAAAGCTCGCGGCCAACTCGCCTAAATACTGAACTAAATTATAAGTAAAGCTATCGTAGTTATCGATAACAACAATCACTCGTTTGTCTCCAAAGGAACGTTAGAGGACAGTGACATCCTCCTGCGATTTATCGTAGGCTTCCCAACGTCGCCGTTAGGCATTCCTGCACCATGCCACTTATCTAGATACACAGTAACTACTATGTACCCCCGACAGCCCGACTTTACAGGCAATTTCTTTCCCTCAGAGTCCCTGAGTACTAGTGTATTATAAAATACTAATGCATCTAATTGCGCTTGGAATTTTACGGGTGCGACTCTCGCATCCAACCCATTTCCAAATTTTCTAGGTGCGTTACTTTGTGCCAATTTACAGCAATTTTTAGCTAGATTTCTGACACTTCAAAGCATTATAAAACAAGTGAATACCTTGGTATATGAAAATTATGTGTCTAAATTGTTAATTTATCCCCTCCCTTTCATCCCTCCGATAAATCGGGAGAATTCTCCCTCGAAGCCTTAAACCCTCGGCAATATATTTTAGCTATTCATTTTACGTTCAATTTACTAAATATGGAAAAAATAATAATTAACTATCAGTCTAGAACAACAAATCCAACAGGGGTGGCAATAAAATAAAAGCAGCAACGATAACAGCAGCAGAAGCCGACACTAAGACAGCACCTGCTGCACAATCTTTAGCTATTTTGGCTAGTTCGTGATAAGTTTGTTTGACTGTTAAATCTACTAAAGATTCGAGGGCCGTATTTAACAACTCTAAGATCATTACCATAGCGCAGGTTAGGGTAACGATCGCCATTTCGAGGGCTTCAATTTTCAAATAAATCCCTAAAATTAATACTACAATTGCAACTGTAGTATGAATGCGAAAATTACGTTGAGTAGTAAAAGTATAGCGAATTCCGGCCCAAGCGTATTTAAAACTGGCTAAGAGGCTGTGGGCAACCTGCCATGCCAATTGTCGCTGGGGAGCGCTATTATTAGAAAGTGGTGAACTAGGCTCTGTGGGCATTAACATAGATTTAGAAGACATTATAGAAAAGCTAAAACTTTCAGCTCGATTACGTGGATTAGTTTTGATTCCGTTCTCAGTAGTTAATTTCATCTATATAATCTCTAAGACTGTCAATTTGCAACAAAGTTTCTTGTCGATCGATCATTTGATTGAGACTTTTATCGTCGGGATGATCCCAACCTAAAAGATGAAGAAAACCGTGAGCGGCTAACCAAATAATTTCTTTGGTTAAAGAATGTTTTTGTTCTTGGGCTTGCCTGTATGCAGTATCTACAGAAATTATTACGTCTCCGAGATAAAGAGGCTCCTCCAAAAAGGCTCTTGCTGATGGTTGGGGAATAACTATTTCCAATGCAGCAAATGCTAACACGTCTGTGGGTCGATTGCGATCGCGATATTTAGCATTAAGATCTTTGATTTCTCGATCGTCTGTGAGGCGAAGAGTCAGTTCGCAGACACGGCGATCGATGATAGGAGGATCGAGTAATTCTAGCCACCTAGTAAACCAGTTTTGCCATTGAGATTGGCTAATCCGATCGATTGGGAGTACGCCAAGATCTAGAGAAGATGAATTGGAGCTAAAAACATCTTGAAGGTTAACTTCTACTACCAGATCTTTGTGGTTTGCGGATTGTCTCATTTTAGCATCAGCGAGTTAAGTAAGATACGCCGATTAAAAATCCTAATATGCCGATCGCTGTCAAAAAAAAGTGCTGTAATGAAACACCACCTTTACTTACCATATTGCGCATCGCTAATTTAACATAGCTCGGTTTGGGTTCTGGATTTGGCGGGATGGGATTGCTCATAACTATTAGCTTGATATTGATTTCTTGTTGTTTAATGTAACAGTTCTTTGCAAGATCTGAGAAGGACAAACGAGACTAGATTGCACTGAAAAATATATTTTTGCAATTATTGGGGTAAATTTTCTAACAATTGAGCCAAACTTTCAGCATTTAAAGTAACTTTGACTTGTACCTTGGCGATGCGATCGCGTAATAGCAGAATACACTTATTCTCTACCGAAGTGCCAACGATTAAAGGATTTTCTAATTCTACGCTTTGATAAGCAATTTCTGGAGTGCTGACTCTAACAACCAATCGATCTTGAGATTGAGGGTAGATATCAAGTTGTTGAGATTCACGATCTAATTCCAGTCTTCGGGGGGTTAAATTGCGTTCAGTGTTACGATCTGCAGATTTCTCCGCGCTCTTTTGCCAATAAAGAGTAATCCCGCGAATTTGCGCCTTGCAAATTACAAATTTTTCGTCAAATTTTTGATGATTCCAATCAATGTCCCCCAAATTGCCATTTGCTGGAATCGGTCGATGAGCAAAAATAACTTCTTTATCGTTGAGATCTTGCCACCACTGTCCGATCTTAGCTAAATTATCGGCATTGTTGGGGTTGTTGCTGTAGGCTTGCCAAATAATCATTATTTTATTTTTGTGAGTAGTAAATTCAATATATCGCCGCTAATATATTAGATTAACCCTCAAAAGTAAATGTTTTAGAATGAACGAAGTAAACGATTTGAAATTACAAAAACATTAAATATTATGTCAGTTTTGGCGGCGATCGCGGTCTTGGGTATTTTAATTTTCGTTCATGAATTAGGTCATTTTTTAGCAGCTAGGTATCAAAAAATTCACGTTAACGGGTTTTCGATTGGGTTCGGCCCCGCTTTATTAAAATATCAAGGCGCAGAGACATTGTATGCTTTGCGAGCTATTCCTTTGGGAGGATTCGTCTCTTTTCCCGACGAAGATCCCGATAGTGAAATTCCTCCTGACGATCCTAATTTATTGAGCAATCGCCCTATTTTAGATCGAGCGATCGTGATTAGTGCTGGAGTGATAGCTAATTTAATTTTGGCTTATTTACTTTTGGTAGGTCAAGTTGCTACCATCGGCATTCAAGAAATTAATTATTTACCTGGGGTTTTAGTTCCTCAAGTCCTCAACGAACAAGAATCCGTAGCAGCTAAAGCTGGTATTCAAGCAGGAGATACGATCTTTGCGGTTAACGATCGAGATTTAGAAGCATCTAAGCAAGGAATCGATTTTTTAATGACTACAATTCAAGATTCTGCCAATAAATCTATCGATTTGACTGTTAAAAGAGGCGAAGAAATGAAAACAATCTCTTTAATACCAACTGTCGGTCAAGATGGTAAAGGCAAAATTGGCGTTATGCTCCAGCCGAACAATCAAATTATACGCCGTCATCCCGATCGTTTTTGGGAAATATTTACAGTTGGGGCTAAAGAATTCGATCGCATCACTATGCTTACAATTGGGGGCTTTTGGCAGTTAATCACCAATTTTCAAGAAACTGCCCAACAAGTAGCAGGGCCGATAGCTATAGTAGCAGTGGGTGCGGAACTAGCTCAAAACGATTTGGCGAATCTATTTCAGTTTGCTGCTTTAATTAGTATCAACTTAGCTATCATTAACATCTTACCCTTACCCGCTCTCGATGGCGGTCAATTAACTTTCTTGGCGATCGAAGGATTGCGGGGCAAACCGTTACCCACTAGAATCCAAGAAAATATTATGCAAACTGGCATAGTATTATTGCTCGGTTTGGGAATGTTAATCATTATTCGCGATACTACTCGGCTCGAATTTTTTCAACAACTTTTTCAATAGGATCTATCCGTGAGTTTTGCTAGTAAATCGGGTAGAAATAAGCAACGAGCCGAGGCAATTTTAGTCAAACTAAAAAGTCTCTACCCCAACGCTACTTGCTCTCTGGACTACCAAACACCCCTACAACTCTTAGTCGCTACTATTCTCTCGGCTCAATGTACTGACGAAAGAGTAAATAAAGTAACTCCAGCTTTATTTCAAAGCTTTCAGGATGCTCCCAGTTTCGCAGCAGCAGATCTCGAAGAATTAGAAACTAAGATCCGTTCTACTGGTTTTTATCGTAATAAAGCTAAAAATATTCAAGGAGCAGCTCGAAAAATTATCGCTGAATATGGCGGTAAAGTTCCCCAAACAATGGAAGAATTAGTTACTTTACCCGGAGTTGGCAGGAAAACAGCTAATGTTGTCCTCGCTCACGGATTTGGAATCGTTGTCGGAGTAACGGTAGATACCCATGTTAAACGCCTCAGCACGCGTTTGGGATTGACAGAATCGGACAATCCGATCCTCATTGAAAAAGATTTAATGGCTTTGTTACCTCAACCTGATTGGGAAAACTGGTCGATTAGGTTAATATATCATGGCAGAGCAATTTGTAAAGCGCGATCGCCCAACTGTAAAGATTGTCAGTTAGCTAATTTGTGCCCCTCAGTACGCTGAGACAATAACTAATTGTAATTCGATATGATAGAGAATACTCTCTGTTAATAGTAGTAAATAATACTAGCAAAATTTATGGCCAAGAAATCTATGATCGAGCGCGAGAAAAAACGCGCCCGTCTGGTAGAAAAATACGAAGCTAAACGTGAAGCTCTCAAAGAAGAATTTCGCACGGCTTCTTCTCAAAGACAAAAATTAGAAATTCATCGCAAAATCCAGCAATTACCTCGCAATAGTGCCCCTACTCGCAAACGCAATCGTTGTTTGGCTACAGGTAGACCGAGAGGATATTATCGCGATTTTGGTCTGTGCCGCAATGTTTTACGGGACTGGTCTCACCAAGGTTTATTACCCGGTGTAGTTAAATCTAGTTGGTAATAATTTCCCTTGTAGAGACGTTCGATAGAACATCTCTACAAGGGAAATTATTACCAACTAGATTTAACTACACCGGGTAATAAACCTTGGTGAGACCAGTCCCGTAAAACATTGCGGCACAGACCAAAAT
>JASJCW010000033.1 GCA_030065265.1 Prochloraceae cyanobacterium | reverse complement strand
CCCAAAACAAGCTCGAGGTGGCAACTCTTATTTTACTGACGGGGCGATTCGTTTTGCTTATAAAAACTTAGATCAGATCCGAGAAATCTTACCGGAATTGACAGAAACGAGAGCTGCTCAATGCGATCTCGGTTCTTACACAGAAGAAAATTATCTCGAAACTTTAATTAGTCTCAGTCAAGGTAAAATCGATCGAGATTTAGCGAGAACTTTAGTATCTTCTTCCTACCAGACGATCCAATGGATGCATCAACAAGGAGTGAAATTCGCATTGCTCGATCGCAATCAGGCATTTAAATCAAAAGGACGCTATCATTTTTGGGGGGGTTTAGTTGTCAAAGCAGTTGGTCGCGGAGTTGGTTCGATCGAAAGCTTATTTGCCAGAGCCGTAGATTTAGGCATTGAAGTTTGGTACGAAACAAGAGCTATCGGACTGATTAAAAATACTCAAGGACAAATTAGCGGGATTAAAATTAAACGAGGCCAAAAAACTCTTACCCTCGAAACTGCGGCGGTCATATTAGCTTCAGGTGGGTTTGAACTACCTTGGGATGGTGAAATTAGTTCGGGAAAACGACTTTTGCGAGGCAGATCTTGGTCTGGGGTTGACAAAATTAGTAAAGTAGAAGTCAGTCTAGATAATGGTAGAAACTGGCAACTAGCTAGGTTGCGACAACCTAACTTATCTCAAGCATGGGTAAGATGGGATCTCGAATGGAATGCTCGACCGGGTCATTATCAATTGTTAGCTAGAGCTACAGACTCTCAGGGTAACAGACAACCAGATCTTGTTCCTTTTAATCAAAAAGGCTATCTTTATTGAGGCGTTGTCAAACACTCGATTCACGTTATTTAGCGATCTGTGCCTGTTTTGGTTCATCTTTGCTCGCAAGCAGTTCTCGATTCAGGTTGAAGCAGTCAAACTTTCTGAGAGCTTTTTAAGCACCGGATTTTTATCAACGAAGCGGGATGCACCTCCGATTAAAAAGCACTTTAATCCCCATTTAATCCTTTCTGCTAGATAGGGAATCCACCATTGGAGACGTTGGTAAATCTTGGAGTCTGGTTTGTAATCATACTCGATTAGTAGTTTTCCAAGTATCCGCTCGACTGTCCAAATTTCTTGTGGTGTGAGTAGTTCTCGGTAAACTCCGATCCTTTTTTTGGTTAGGGGCTTGAGAGTGAGATCTTTCCAATCTGCTTCTGCATCTACATAGCCGCGATCGCTTCGCGAGTCAAAGCGCAACATTTGCGGCTCAAATTCTTCGTCAAGAAAGTTACATATTCTCTTCAACTCTAGTTCAGGCTGAGTTGCTAAAATTTCGTATTTTACTTGAAGAAGTTGATTTTCTCTTAAATTCCGTTCGCGAACTTTGAGAATAGCAAGCACTTCGCGACAGTAGATTGCAGTCGGCACAACTGATTTAGCTGTCCACCACTCTTGATTCAAAAGTGAAGCAACCACGTCACGAGGGTCTCGATAGATATGAATCAATTTAGCTTTTGGGAACAACTCAAGAATGCGATCTACTCTGCGCCAATTGCCAATTGTCTTCTCTCCGATTTTGACCTTGCCACTGCCCGCTGCTAGTTGCCAAAGCAACCATAAAAATATTTCTTGTGCCGAGCGCATCCCTCCGCGCACTAGCTGACAAAAACGCTCGCTCTCGATTCCCAAAGCTGGCCACCACCAGTATTGAATGCAATAGTCTAGATAGGGATCGATATCGCTGTCTGAGAGAGGATCGCTGAAATGAATTGCTGGTTCTAAATTCGTCAAGAATCCCGTTTCCAGTGGAACTAAAAGCCGCGAGTGTTGCGATAACATCGCTTGTAATAGTGTCGTACCGCATCTACCAGTCCCAATAATGAAAAATAAACCTGATTCTAAAGTTTGACGCTCGTCTTCCATGGTGTTTTGCCCATTACTACTGCCTGAGTTCCAAACCAGCAGCATCTCTTTATTTAAAAATGCTTGCAGCTCAAGCCAGACAACCCCAACCTACTAAAAAAGCTCCTCTCCCTCTTGGTGTAATTACTCCTAATAATTTAACTCCTGTTAAACTAAGTCTATAAAGACTGCCTGAAAATAAAACTATTCCGGCTAGAAAAGTATAGCCAGCACTATAGCCTCCGGTTTCTTCTCAAGCTCAAGAACTCTGCTGATTGCTGTAAAAGAAACAACTTTTTTAAAAATTGCAACAAAGCTTTCCAGTAATTAGCTCTTTATTTTTATAATTTAAAGTAAGAATTGTTAAAGATAAATCGATCGATATTGATTCTGACGATCGCTTACTCTCTTGATAAATGAAAAACTATTCTGAGAATTTTTTTTGAGCCGAACGAGAAATATTTTTTGCTCAGAGTCAATCCCTTTGAAAATTCGCGCTCAATTCGTAAAATTCCCATTAAAATACCTGCAACAAATAGAAAATAGCTTTGATTACATTTTAGAAAATGGAGCTTTAAATCATGTCTCTTCAACTAGGGGATACAGTTCCTGACTTTAGCCAAGCTTCTAACCAGGGGAATATTTCTTTCTATGAATGGGCGGGAGATAGTTGGGTGGTACTATTTTCTCATCCAGCAGACTATACTCCTGTTTGTACGACTGAGTTAGGAGAAGTTGCTAAGCTTAAACCAGCATTTAACCAGCGCAATGTTAAGATTATCGCCTTAAGTGTTGATGATAATCAATCTCATCAAGGGTGGATTCAAGATATTAATGAAACTCAGCAGACCAAAGTGAACTACCCTATTCTGGCAGATTCAGACAAAAAGGTTTCCAATCTTTATGAAATGATTCATCCTCATGCCGATCCAAAAGTAACTGTTCGCACTGTCTTTATCATCGATCCAAACAAAAAATTGCGATTAACTCTGACCTATCCTCCTAGTACGGGTCGTAACTTCAATGAAATTTTGCGGGTCATTGATTCTTTACAACTAACTGACCGGTATCAAGTAGCTACTCCAGTTAATTGGCAAGATGGAGAAGATGTAGTTGTAGCCCCTTCTATTCCTACAGCTGAAGCAAAACAGAAGTTTCCTAAAGGTGTCACTGAAATTAAATCTTACTTGCGGATGACTCCTCAACCTAATAAATAAAAACGGTTGAGGTTAAAAAATGGCAACAATACCCCATTTCAAAGCAATTTCGGTTAATCGATCGCAATTCAGTAACAGAGGTCAAAAGTAGCAAGATCTAAACTAATTTTGGCCTTCTCTGACTGCTTTTCTAATCGAAAGCTTACTTTGAAAATCGATCCTGTCGCTGCCACACTGATGTTCGGCCCGATTTTTCGGTAGAGTCCAATTTTGAATAAATAAACTCGGTTTTTTAGGTTCGAGAAAATAATTTTGATTTTAAAGTTAGGAGAATTAAAATGTCAACAACTTATACTCCGACATTGAGTGAAGAACTATTGACCCACTGTGGAGAGCGAGCCCCAATCTACGATCGCGAGAATCGCTTTTGTCAGGAAGATTTTGATGAGTTAAAAAAAGCCGGATATTTACTTATGGGGGTTCCCCAAAAGTTTGGAGGGCAGGGAATGACCATCGCTGAGGTCGCCCGAGCAACTCGACGCTTGGCTTATTACGCGCCAGCTACTGCTTTGTGTATCAACATGCACAATTATTGGGTTGGGGTAGCCGCAGACATATATCGCACGGGCGATCGCTCGACAGAATGGATCTTAGAAAGAGCCGGAAAAGGTGACGTATTTGCTGCCGGACACGCGGAACAAGGAAACGACGTACCGCTCCTTTACTCTACCACCAAAGCCGAGCGAGTCGAAGGGGGATATCGCTTCCACGGACGCAAATCCTTTGGCAGTTTGACCCCAGTTTGGGACTGGTTGGGAATTCACGGCATGGATTCGAGCGATCCGAACAATCCCAAGATCGTTCATGGTTTCATGCGCCGGGATACTCCTGGCTACAAGATTAAAGAAACCTGGGACGTGCTGGGAATGCGAGCTACTCGCAGTGACGATACGATTTTAGAAGATGTATTCGTGCCCGACGATCGCATTGTCCGAATTTTACCGGCCGGATTTGGTGGAGCGGACTTCTTCGTACTTTGCATTTTTGCTTGGGCAGATATTGGCTTTGCTAACGTTTACTATGCGATCGCTCAACGGGCTTTAGATTTAACTATTGAAGCAGCAAAACAGAAAACTTCTATAGCGATGATGAATCGTCCCATGTCCCATCATCCAGAGATGCAGCACGGTATCGGCGAGATGATTCTGGAATTAGATACTATCGGGCCTCATCTTGAAAAAATTGCCGAAGATTGGTCAAACGGAGTCGATTACGACCACGAATGGTCGTCTAAAATTGTTTCGCTTAAATATCATACTGTCGAAAGTGCCTGGAAAATTGTAGATCGAGCTTTAGAACTTTCCGGTGGGTTCGGGATGTTTAAAAAGAGCGAACTTGAGCATCTCTTTCGCGATGCCAGAGCCGGACGCTTCCATCCTGCTAATTCCGCACTTACTCACGAAATTGTTGCCAAAACTGCTTTAGGGCTTAACCTAGACGAGCAGCCGCGATGGGGATAAATTGCCGCAAGTGGAAGAATCTCTGGATTTTATCTGCTGCTGAATTGCTGGCTATGTCTCTTTGGTTTTCTGCTTCAGCAGTAGTGCCTCAACTGAGATTGGAATGGCAATTGACTGGCGCAGTGCAATCCTGGTTGACCATGAGCGTGCAAATTGGCTTTGTGATCGGAGCGATGGCCAGTGGGCTGCTAAATTTAGCCGATCGCCTATCTTTACAACGTCTTTTTGCAGTGAGTGCCTTCTTAGGAGCGATCTTTAATGGAATTATCGCCGTTGCGATCGACAGCCCCGAACCAGCTTTGCTGATGCGATTCCTCACTGGAGTCACTTTAGCAGGAATTTATCCACCAGGTATGAAGTTGATGGCAACTTGGTGCAAAGAGGATCGCGGTTTAGGAATCGGCCTGTTAGTTGGAGCATTAACGATCGGATCGGCACTCCCTCATTTACTCAACGCCATACCATTTTTTTCCGGTTCAGAAGGATTAGCCTCGTGGCGCACAGTTTTATTAGTCGCTTCTTTAGCTGCGTTGTTTGCTGCTGGCATTGCCGAGTGGTTCGTTAAAAGTGGCCCTTTTCTGGCTCGAGCCAAGAAATTCAACTGGTATTACGCCAGCTCGATTTTTACTAACCGCGCCGTGCGTTTGGCTAACTTTGCCTATCTCGGACATATGTGGGAATTATATGCAATGTGGACGTGGATTCCTTTATGTCTTTTAGAAAGTTATCAGCAAGCAGGTTGGAATCAAATCTGGGCCCGTTTAGCTGGTTTTTTTGTCGTGGCAAGCGGCGGTTTTAGCTGCGTTCTAGCTGGAATTCTCGCCGATCGATGGGGACGCACGACGATCGCTTCGATTAGTCTCATTGTTTCTGGTAGCTGTTGTTTAGTAGTGGGATTTTTTTTCAATTCACCCTTTTGGCTGACCGTTGTCTGCCTTATTTGGGGGATAGCGGTGGTTGCAGATAGCGCGCAGTTTAGTGCTGCTATCAGCGAATTGAGCGATCCGCGCTACGTGGGTACTGCTCTGACAATGCAAACAAGTTTAGGATTTCTACTCACTTTATTCTCGATCCGCACGATTCCACCATTAGTCGAAGCATTTGGCTGGCAGTGGGCTTTTTCAATATTAGCCACAGGCCCGATTTTTGGGATCTTTAATCTCTTCAAATTACGTAAATTACCTGAAGCTATCAAAATGGCTTCAGGTCATCGTTGACCCTCATTTCTATAGTTGTAGATATTGGCGAAAATAGAAAGTTCCTGCCACGACGGACAATAAAAGCTTGAAGCTATTGACTGCTAATGTAACACAGATGTTGAAGCGAGCTAAATTTCCCTACCAAACTCTAAATTTCTAGGCAGACCTCAATTGGTCGCTTGACCAAATTTAAAGGAGTTGGATAATTTTGGGAGTCCTTTTTAGGAAGTAGTTTAAGATTGAAAGCCAACTCTAAGAGTAGAGCATAAATTCAATTGGAGAAAGTAAGTGCGTAAATTTTTAATCGATACCGACACTGCTTCCGATGATGCGGTGGCTTTGATTATGGCACATCGCTGGCCGGATGTTGAAATTGTCGCCGTAACTATAGTCAATGGAAACGTTCCCGTAGATGTGGGGGCAAAAAATGCACTGTACACCATACAAACCTGCGATTGTTCCACTCCGGTATATCTCGGTGCTAGCAAACCCATACTGAGAGATAGCAAGTATTCCTATTGGTTTCATGGCAAAGACGGGATGGGCGATAACAACTACCCCGAACCGACTTTAAAAGCTCGAGACAAAAATGCGATCGATGAGATTATCGATACTATTAAAGCAAACCGAGGCGATATTACTTTAGTTACTCTAGGGCCGTTAACTAATATAGCCACAGCACTCTTGAAAGATCCTTCGCTCGCATCGGATGTAAAACGTTGCGTAGTTATGGGAGGTGCGGCTAATTGCGTTGGCAACGTTACCCCAGCAGCAGAATACAATATTTGGGTCGATCCAGAAGCAGCTAAAATTGTTTTTGATAGTGGAATGCCAATTGAAATGGTAGGTTGGGAATTGAGCAGGAACGAAGCTGCTGTACTTCCAGATGAAATCGATCGCCTTCAAGCAAATCCGACAAAATTAAGTAAATTGGCGATCGAATGTAATAAAACGGCACTTCAAGCCAGTATCAAAATTCAAAAAGCACCTAGTTTAACTTTAGCCGACCCCGTCGCAATGGCAGTTGCTTTAGATCCGAGCATCGTTCAAAAAAAAGCTAAATATTTTGTAGATGTAGAAACAAAGAGCGAATTAACAAGGGGTCAAACGGTAGTTGATGAATTAGAAGTATTAAAAAAAGCTCCTAACATAACAGTTATTAAATCAATTGATATTGCCAAATGGAAAAATATGTTGTTTAATTCTCTTCAATAAAATAGACAAGATTTGAGAATAAAAACTGCGCCATATTTTTAACACACCAGAGACGACTCCAATAGCATTTTTATGGTAAAAAAACTCTAAATAGAAACAATTAAATTTAATCCAAAGATGAAATTAATTGGGATACTTTTTGTTTAATTTCATCTCTAACTTTGCGAAAGATTCCCAGATCTTTTCCAGCCGGATCTTCTAATTCCCAATCTTGAAATACTTCTGTTGTCAACCAATTTTTAGGTAAGTTAACACCGCAACCGCATAAAGAAATTACGACATCAAAGTCTTCCGGTTGAAAATCGCTCAAAGCATCGGAAGTCTGCTTGTTAATATCGATACCAATTTCTGACATTACGACAATCGCGCCAGGATTGACTTCAGATGCTTCTAAACCGGAGCTTTTAACCGTAATTTTATCTTGACCTAATTCTTTAGCAAACCCTTCAGCCATTTGAGATCTGCAGGAATTCTTTCGACAAACAAACATAACTCTTTTCATATAGCTATACTTACTGCAAATAATTGATTTTAATTAATTATCTCACAATCAGAAGTCTTGCCAGCTGAAATATAATTTCACATATTCAGATTAATTAGAAGAAAAAAACTTGCTAACAATATTTAATGCTTCACTCGAAGTCAGAAGTTTTTTATTAATCAATTAATTATTTTTTTACTAACTATTTGTAACAATTATTTTAGAAAATGGTTTTAAGATTAAAATTGCGATCGATTAACTAACAACCTTTTCTAGAACAAATACTTGCCAAACAATTACCGCAGCGATCCAACAAATAACACAAGCTAGAGCAAATACTCCACGATATCCGATCCAATTTGCAATATAGCCACTAATACTTCCAGTTAAATAGCTGCCAACAAAAACCAAAGAAACTTGTAAAGTAAAATCAGATCCCGGATTGGCGATTCTGCTTTTATCCATCATAATCGAATACATCGGAATTAATGCCATACTGTAAGCAAATTGAAATGCGATCGAAAGAATGTAAAGTAAAGGTAAATTAGTATAACCAAAAGTTGGTAATAACCAAGCAGCGATCGCGATCGCGATTAAAATTTCAAAAACTATCAAAGATCGTTTTGCACCGAGGGGTTTGATTAAAAGTCCCCCCACAAAAGCACCGACCAAACCAGCACTAAAGCCGACTATACCACTCATCAAGCCAATTTCGCTCAAAGAAATCCCTAGATCTACAAGCATGGGATATTGCATTATCCAAGCCATCGAGATTCCCATCATGTATAAAAATAGTACCAGCAGCCAACGCCACATTCCGGGAATAAAATAAAAATTAAATAAAGCAAGCCAATTAAATCTCTCTTTTTCTTGCGGTTCGATCGAGGATTTTTCGGAATAAAATATTACTGGAATTGATAATAAAAAAATAGCTAATGCCATAACCAGCATACTTTGATTCCAACCGCTGCGATCGAGCAAAATTAGAATTCCTCCACCCCCAATCATCGCCCCTAAATAATTGGCCCCGACTTGTATGCTATTGCCAAAACTGCGATCGCCTGAAGATAATATTTTAATTGCTAATGCATCGGTAGCTATATCTTGAGTTGCAGCAAAACAAGTCACAAATAACAAACAGCCTAAGAGAAATTTAAAATTAGTTTGAATATCTAAAAAACTGCAAAAACAGATAGTTAACACTAACATAGCTTGCATTAGTAAAATCCAAGATTTGTAATGACCTATTTTTTGCCAACCATAGCGATCGACTAGGGGCGACCAAATAAATTTTAGCGTCCAAGGTAAACTGAGTAAACTTGTTAAGCCGATCGTCTCAAGGGACAATCCTTCTTGTCGTAAAAAGACAGGAAAAGTCTGTCTGAAGAAAGCAACAGGCAAAAATTGTGCCACGTATAAAGTAGCCAGTAATGTAAATTTATTCATGTTTAAAATTTGGTTCTGAATTGAAACCCGTAAGTAGCTGGGGGCCCGTAACTGACAATATTACCTAAGCTGCCAAAATTTGCTGCTGTAGTTAAATATTCCCGAGCGAAAATATTATTTGCTAGAAAATAAAGGCCGAGATTATCGTTAAATTCATATCCAACTCTAGCGTTAACTAAAGCAAAAGGACTTTGTCTGAACTGGTTAGCATCGTCAAAAAAATTATTGCCTAAACCCTGAATTTCAACTCTACTAAATATGGCGGAATCTGAGCGATATTGTAAAGCTAAATTGTAAGTAAAATCGGCAGCATAAGGAAGCTGATTGCCACTAACATTATTGCCAGTTAAAGGATTAATAAATTCACTTAATTTGGCATTAACCACACCAAATCCCGCGATCGCAGTTAACGATTGAGTTATATTTGCTCTTGTTTCTAATTCAAACCCAGTAATATTTACTTCAGCATTAGCAATATCTCTAAAAAATCCATCGTTACCAGGTATGGGAACTTGAAAATCAGTTATTGGATTGTAAAAAAACGCGCCATTGACGATTAATTTTTCTTTGAATCCAGCAAGCTTTAAACCGAGTTCGTAATTCCAACTTTTTTCAGGATCGAACCTTAACAATTCTAGGTTAGTTCCACGATAATTAACTCCTGGAGGTTTATAACCTTTGGCAACACTAGTATAAGCCATAACATTCGGATTGAAGCGATATTGAATGCTAAAACTAGGTAAGATTTCCTCTCCATTTTGTTCGATATTTTTGAATTCATTGCTAATAGTTATCGGCGAACCATCGGCAGGAGTAAAACTATCTTTTCTATTTTCTAAAGTGCTATTAAAAAATTCGTAGCGCAATCCTGCTGCTATTGTCAAAGACTCGATCGGTTCGTAACTTACTCTACCAAAAATGGCATAAATATTGTCTCTAATTTCGGCAAAAGCAGCATTTTTTCCAGGGTTGAAACTATCACTACCGAATCTTAAACCTTCTTCATCAACGTTAAAATCTCTTGCTTCTAAAAATCCACCAATTAACCAAGTAAATTGTTTGGCATTTTCAGGAGATTGAATTCTAAATTCTTGGCTTAATACGGTTGAATTTAATGCTGCTATTTGAGTTAAAAGATCGTCAACGGTTAAATCCACTTCGTTTTCAAATTTCTGGTCTGAAAAACGCCGAGCTGTAATTGAGGTTACGTTAAAATTATCGTTTTTGTAAACTATTTTTAGGGATTGAGTATCGCTACTAAGATCGCTAAAACCATCAAAATTTTGCTCGATTTTAAAAGGATCTGAACCATCTAAAAACTTGTAAGTTTGTGCGCCATCGCGATAATCAATTACAGAAGCATTAACGGCAACATGCCATTTTTCTGAAGGTTGCCAAAGCAGTTTTGCTCTTCCGGTAAATCCAGACTGAGAATCAATATCTGTATTTAAAAACTTGTTTTCTGTGAATCCATCTCTAGATTGATAACTTCCAGAAAGACGAAAAAATAAGCGATCGTTGATAATTGGCGCGCTAATGCTAGATCGCAAATCGAGATTATTATAGTTACCGTAACCTGTATTACTACTAAATTGAAAATTATTAGATGGGGGTTTAGTAATAATATTTATAACTCCGGCTTGTGCGTTTCTACCGTATAAAGTAGATTGAGGCCCTCGCAAAACTTCAACCCTTTGAATATCGGGGATATCTATCCCGATAAATCCAGTATAATCGTAAGGAATATCATCGATATAAATAGCTACCGGATCGCGAGAAAGAAAGTTAAAATTACTCAAACCGCGAATGCTGTAAATAGCAAAATTACGGGAAGGTGAAAAAGTAGAAAAATTCGGAGTATTTCCGGCAATACCGTTAAGATTAGTAATATCGCTAGCTTCAATTTCTGATTCAGTAATCGGAGTTATACTGATAGGAACATCTTGAAGATTTTCTTCTTCTTTTTCTGCAGTGACTGTAATTTCAATTTCTTGAATTTCTTCCTCTTCTTCTGTATTTTGAGCAATAATTTTTTGCTCTTCGATCGCTTGTAATTGCGATCGCCTTGAAACATCTATTTTACTGAGATTATTCTCTGCTTTAACAGGCTCAAATTCTAAAATGAAAGCGATCGAACTGAAGGCAAAAATATTAATTAATGCTAATTTTTTCACTCAAATATCCTTTCTTTGGTAAATATTAATCTCCTTGTAAAAATCTACAACAAAAATAATTGCAAGTAAGAACATAACACATCAAAAATTGCTTAGTCCTATCTTGCAAACTTCGACCATAAGTAGTAGTATTTTGATTAGAAAACAGTTTAAATCGTTGTAGATTAGACTTTTACCAATACCACGTATCAATTGCTAAAAAGCTAATCTTCACTTTTCTTAACAACGATCTTCAACTGAACTGCTAAACCTTCAAAAGGTGGTAAGATTGGTGTTATTATTTCAAATCTCAATAAATTTACAAAGCAATTAACCTAAGTTAATTGCTAATAGAAATATAAAATTTTTTTCTTTGCAAAGTTCAGGAAGGTTAGATCTTAAATCATGGAGATTTTTTCAATAGACTTCATCGTGAGAACCCATAGTCAATAAAAAAATCTCTTCTCGACCAGAATCGTTATCCTTGGTAAATTTAAATAAAATTCGATTGCTGCGATCGACCGAACAAGACCACCTTCCGGCTAATTCTCCATTAAGCTTGTGGGTTTTTAAAGTGGGGTTAAAAGGATTTTCTGCGAGTTTATCTAAAGTGTGTCCTAAAGAACTCTTAAATTGAGGGTTTTGACCGATTAAACGTTTAACAGCGCGTACGAAAGCCGAACTCCACACTAAAGTTTTCAACACTCTAACTCCGCCATTAAATCGTCTACAGATCCATATTTTACTTCTCCTCTTGCGTAATCTTCTTCTGCTGCTGCAACTTCTTGAACCAGTTCGTCCCTTCGTTTCTGTTTGAGTCTTTTTTGAATGATGTCTACTAAGATTTGTTGAGCGTCTTCTGGTAAAGATTCTACTGTCTCGATTGCTTGTTGAAAGAAAGAAGTATTTTCGATTGGATTCATCCTCGACCGATAAAATAATTTATTAT
This sequence comes from Prochloraceae cyanobacterium, assembly GCA_030065265.1. GTDB lineage: Bacteria > Cyanobacteriota > Cyanobacteriia > Cyanobacteriales > JASJDA01 > JASJDA01. Next base: position 18,710 of record JASJCW010000033.1, on the reverse strand, counting down.
TTATCTTAAATATAATTTTAGTTCAGAGTTTGTGTTTTGCGCTCCTAAGTAACAAGAATTTCTTTTTTAGAAAAGTTGGAGCGTTAATAAAAAGCAACAAAAAACCTTTTTGACTTCAGCTTTGTAGTTTCCCAATTTAAGCTTCTGGAGAATTATTTTGACGCTCCTTTAATTTTAAACGAATTTCAGCGTGAACTTCACGAGTGATAGGATAAAAATAAGCTAAAATCAGACCGCAAACTAAAAATACAATTGGTAAAGGGCCGATAACAATCCGAATTGCAAGTAATGCCGAATCTGGTTGAATTGGTGCGGGTTGACCTGCTACTGTTTCGATAAAGCCCGATCGCTCTAAGGCTTCTCCAACCAACCAGAGTGCGATCGCCAAACCAAACTTTTGCAACAAGACCATAAAACCGTAAAAAATCCCTTCGCGACGCTGGCCGGTTTGCAATTCATCTAGTTCGATCACATCGGGAACCATCGACCAAGGAATTAAATAAGCCACAGATACGCCAAAACCGGCTAATATTCCCAAACAATACATTAAAATATCTTGACCTGGTTGTAAGGTAAATAGACCGATTTGAGCGATAATCCAAACACCAGTCCCCATAAAATAAACTGCTTGTTTGCCATAGCGATCGCTTAAAATTTTCCACCCGAATAATAATAATAAAGCCGTGCCTTGAACGGCTACGGCTACTAAACTAGAAATAGCATTATCTTTGCCCATCCAATAAACAACAAAATAAATTAAATTAGCCCCAATCAACTGAATTGACAGCCAAGAACATAAATAAATTCCAATTACATATAAAAAAGCTTTATTACTAAAAGCAATTTTTAATTGTTGGAGAATGGGGATATTTTCAGTATTACTGCTAAGTTCTGAGGCGATCTTTCTAGGTTCGTTCAAACTCGCTTCTGGTTTAGCAACAATTAAATTAGAGCCAAAAGTAACTAAAAGAATGCCAAAAAATATTAAAAGAATTGTTGTTAATAAACCTGCTTCTGGTTTTGGCAAGGGCAGAATTCCATAAACAAAAGACGAGCTGCCTAATATTGTTAAAAATATCCCTAAATATTTTTTTTGAGCTGGATTGAGAATCGTTTTTTTACCTTTTTCTTGAACCCCTAAAGTACACCACAATAAAGGTACGATCGAGAAGACTGTGACCACAGTACCTAAAATTAAATATTGCAAAGCAGGATCTTCGGGAAAAGCTTGAAAAATAAAAGCAGCTAAAATCAAAGAGAAAATACTGGCACCGATCGAAAAAGTAAAACGAAAACTGTTGAGACTGGTACGCTCGTTATAATCTGGAGTTAATTCTGGTGTGAGGGCTTGATAGGGTAAACTAACCGCAGTATAAGCGAGATTAAATAGTACGCCGATCGCAATATAATAAGCAAACAAAAACCAAGTATTAACGGCGCGATCGCTGCTAAATTCGGGGACGATCCACTGTAAAAAAAAGACTATCCCAAAAGGAATTATCCCAAATAACATCCAAGGTAAACGACGACCCCAACGGGTACGAGTGCGATCGCTGGCTATTCCGATTAAAGGATCGTTGATTGCATCGGAAATTTTGCCCCACAGCAAGATGCTACCGGCCAAATTAGCAGGTAAACCGGCCACGTTAGTAAAAAAAGGTAATAAATAAAATACTAAAATATTGGCAGTCATTGCCGGCCCCATATCTCCAGCACCGAAAGCTAATTTAGTTGCAAAGCTGAGTTTTTCTGATTCTGGAGCAGTCGAAGCATTAGATTGGTTCATTTTCAGGCGCGATCGCAATTGATAGTAATGTATGTTACTAAATTTAGTTATAACAACCGAATAGACCTTTTTTGTAGTCAGATTTTACAATTACCGTATCTGTCGCGAATCAATTGAAATTATTATCTTATGTCAGATTTATATGTCTCCTGGCCTGAATACCATCAAAAAATAGAAAACCTAGCGATATCGATCGATCGCTCTGAATGGGAATTTGAGACGATCGTGGCGATCGCTAAAGGTGGGTTGAGAGTGGGAGATATTCTCTGTCGTCTGTTTCGCAAACCTTTAGCGGTTCTTGTTGCTGCTTCCTATGGCGGGGAAAACAATCGCGTTCGCGGCAAAATAACCATTTCCGAACATTTAGCCATGACTGGCGATCGCCTCGGCGATCGGGTGCTTTTAATTGATGATTTGGTAGATTCTGGTGTGAGCCTTCAAGAATCTTTAAATTGGCTTTACAAACATTACGATCGTGAGATTAAAGAGATCCGTACGGGAGTAATTTGGTATAAGGGTTGTTCTCAAATTAAACCGGATTATTATGTCGATTATTTGCCGGATAATCCTTGGGTTCATCAACCTTTTGAGCAATACGAACGAATTACCCCCCAAGAATTATTTAATTTTAGAAAACAGAAAGATCTTTATTATTGATATCGAACCTATTCGATCGGAATGGAAATATTGAAAGTAGTACCGCGATTTTTGCGACTTTCAAAAGAAATAGTTCCACCGTGGGCTTCAATAATAGATTTGACGATCGCAGTTCCCAAGCCAGTTCCAGTTTGCTTGCCATAAGTGACAAAAGATTCAAAGAGGCGATCGCGGATCGAGTCGGGAATTCCGGGCCCGTTATCTTGAAAGAGGATTTCGACTGACTCTAAAGTTGTCGATGCAGAAATTTCAATTACTCCCCCTTGCTTGTTAAAAGCATCGACTGAATTATTTGCTAGATTTTGCAATACTCGCAAGATTTTATTTTGGTCTGCGTTGAAGACGATATATTCAGGACAGTCGATAACTAACTTGACTTCTGATTCTTGAAAATAAGCGTGATTGAGTTTTTCAAAAATGCCTAATACTTCGATCAAATTAATCGGTTCTTTGTAAAGCTTTCCTTCACCTCGAGAAAATTCTAGTAATTCTTGAGCCATCGACAACATTTGTTGCGCTTGAGCTTTAATGATATCGCACCATTCTTCTGTTTCTGGATCGGGGTGTATTTCTTTAACTAAACTGCTGGCTAGGTTAATGGCACTCAAGGGGCTTTTGAGGTCGTGTATGATGGTGTTTACCATTTCTCCGAGCAACACCATTCTATCTTTATAGACCAATTCTTTAGCGTATTCTGAGGTTGTATTTCTGATGCGCTCGATAATATAAGAAAACAGGTTCAAAACTACGGTAATTTGAGTTTTGCCTAAAATTTCGATGAAATGCTGGCGGGGAATTTTGGCTAAAGTGGCGCGATCGCAGACAATTGCTTGCGCGCTGCGAGGTCGGCCGTCTAAAATGCCAAATTCACCAAAAAAATCGTCAGCTAATGCATGAGCTATTGTTTTATATTCGTTCCCGTTTTGTGATTTTCTAAACTCAACTTTACCTTCTAAAATTAAGTAAAGAAAATCGGGCCCTTCTCCCTCTTCAAAAATTACTTTTCGATCGGGTAGTTTTTCGACACTAGCTGTCATGCATAATTCAGTTGCTTGTTTTGGTTCAAAGAAGGATATAAACCGATGAGACTTCAACTCCATGTTTTTGCGATATTTGACAGGGGGTTTCACTGATATTTTTCCCGTCTCAGGGGACAAATCCAACATTTGCAATTCAAAAATTAAACAAATGCAGTGCTAATGTCTGGATGCCAACATCAATTCAAGAGTTGAATTCGATCGCGAATTAATCCTTCTGGTTCAAAATCTTAATGGGTTACCATTAATCCTTTTGCTTCTTTTTCGTCTGCGATGGTCGCATTTTTTAAGTATTCTCGCAGTTCTGGCATTACGGCTAATGCTCTAGTCCAGTCGGGAATCTGAGCTTTGGCCGGATCTTGAAAGTAGTGCTGGCCTCCTTCTTCGATCACTTTCTCAAATACTTCAGTAATTACTTCTTCTTGATGGCGATCGTATTGCAAGTTATTAAAACGCGCGTCTACAAAATATTGACGAGTAAAGTCTTGTGCTTTGCGTCTAAATTTGACTCGCAGTGCGTGGATGTGTTCTTGAGAAATAACTACTTGTTCTGTTTCGGTTAAGGTGCGTAAAACCGATCGCAGAATGTCGCGACACATTTTTCTGAGTCCTTCGTCGGTGCTTTTACCGATAACTTGATGTTTGTGATCGAATACACCCAAGTCGATCTGGGAGATTCTTTTTTTGGCTACGTTACGATAAACTTCTGCAAGCAAGCCTACTTCTAAGCCCCAATTACAGGGAATGCGAGTATTGAGAGCTAAATCGCTGGTGAGGGCGAATTCTCCCGACAGGGGATAGCGATAGGAACTGAGATAGCGCAAATAGTCGCGATAGCCGAACATTTCTGTTAGTGCTGTGAGCAGGGGTGCAACAAATAAGCGTACTACTCTACCGTGAAAGCTGCGAGGATAATTACCGATGCGCGCGTAATATGCTTTGTTAAATGCAATCCCGAATTCTTTTTCTAGTAGGGGAAATAGTAGTTTTAACGGGTAAGAGCGATCGTAAGTAATGATATCTGCATCGTGCAAGGCGATCGCTTCTGCTTCTAATGTTGCTACTCCGAGTCCCAACCAAACGGCTTTTCCTTTTCCTTTATAGTTGAGCAGATCGATTCCTCCTGCTTCTAATTTTTCTAATAATTCGGTTACTCTCGGGCCGTTTTCCCAAATTATTCTGGTAGTTTGTGGCAAACAACTGAAGAAATTGACTGCTTTAATATATTGCTCTTTAGTTTTGGCGTAAAGACAGACTATGACCGTTTTAACAAAATGACATTCTTTGAGGTGGTCTCTAATTTGTGCTAGTGCTGGTCTTTCTAATTCATCGTATAAGGCAGGTATTAGGACTGCAGTTGGTGATTCTTCACTCAGTTGAGTCAGTCTATCTTCTAAGAATTCTAAATTGCAACCAAAGTCATGAATTGTGGTGATTATTTCTTGTTTATAGTCCATAAAAGTCCCAAAAATATTTTTATTTATTTATCAAGCTAGTGAATTTTTTTTTAGCTGTTTGTTTGTTTTAATTTTGCTTGAAGACTATTGCTTATATTTGTTTTGCTTGTTCGCACTCTTAGGTTTATTTCTTATTATAAACTCATCGTCTTACTCCTACAGTAACAAAAATAACCATAAGGTTACTTTTTTAGGTAGAGAAATAGCTTTATTCCTGCTTGTATAGAGCCTATTTCTCAATTGCTATATATTTTGCGTCATTTTTATCTTCACATAAGATAGCATAGACTTCGATAAATGCAGCTAAAAAGTCGATCCTGCTCCGATTTAACTTTTTCAAAACTATTTCAATGCTTCTTAAGTTACATTTTTTTTTGCGACCGATACATTCTGCTTTATTTACAGATGTAAATCTGATTTTTATGCAAAATAAATTGAGTTAGATCTTAAAAATTAATTTCCACGATCTTCGATTTTATTTTGAGAGATAGATCCGAAATTTGTTCGATAGCTTAGATCTCAATTTAGTGGCTTTTAAAATAAAACTTTAACCGTAATTTTTTCGAGATCTAAATTAAGACTAATGCACTCGAAAATCTCATTACTCTCGATCCCCATTGCGATCGCCCGATTTTATTCAATCGGATCGACTAAAGTTGTTAATAACTTATTTTTGCCCTGCTAAGTTTTTCCCATACTAAATAGCAATACCATTACTAAAATAACTAAAAAAAATAATTAGAGATTTTCAAGTTTTTTGAAAAAATTTAAATAATTAACTCAATTTTAAATATGGTACGTTAAAATGCAATCTTTTTTTTCGGGAATAAAAAAAATATTAATATTCTTAATAATTACGCGGAGATCGCAAGGCAAGCTGTAAATGGTATATTTACTTACAGCAAATTCAGGCGATCGCCCAACAGAGAAACGAAGTAAAATGTCAGGAAAAGTATATATAGTCGGTGGCGGAGTTGGTAGGGAAGGTTATCTGACTTTAAAAGCAAAAGAAGCGATCGCCGTTGCAGAAGTATTAATTTACGATGCGTTAGTCGACGATCGACTCTTGCAATTAGCCCCCTCCGATTGCTTGAAAATCGATGTTGGTAAGCGGGGTGGGGTCAAAAATACTCCCCAAACAAAAATTAATCAATTATTAATCGCCTATTGTTTGCAGGGAAAAAAAGTAATCAGGCTAAAAAGCGGCGATCCGGGAGTATTTGGGCGCATTTGGCCGGAAATATCGGCTTTAGAGCGTGAAGCTTGCGCTTTTGAATTAATTCCGGGCATTTCTTCGGCTATAGCCGCACCACTACTAGCAGGAATACCGCTCACAGAAAAAGATCTCAGTCGTTGTTTTGCAGTTTTCAGCGGCCATCAACCCGATTTACTCGACTGGGAAGCACTGACAAAGATAGATACTCTTGTTATTTTAATGGGGACTCGCAATTTAAGCAAAATTGTCGATCGCTTGCTATTGCAAGGTAAATTAGCCTCAACTCCAGTTGCAATAATTCGTAACTGCGGCCTTGGCGATCGAGAAGTATTTTTTGGTACTTTAACTGATATAGTCGATCGCACTGCCGATCTTAATCTCTCTCCAGCAGTCATTATGATTGGCGAAGTGGTGAAATTGGGGCAAAATTTGCAAATGAATTTACCTCTGGCAAATAAAACTATTTTAGTAACTCGTTCGGCTTCTCAGTCGGCTAAATTTACGGAATTATTGCAAGATCGAGGGGCTAGGGCGATCGAGATGCCAGCTTTAATTATTACACCTCCTTCTTCTTGGCAAGATTTGGATCGGGCGATCGCCGATTTGTCAAGCTTTGATTGGTTAATTTTAACTTCTGCTAATGCGGTAGAGTATTTTTGCGATCGTCTTGACGATCTAGGTAAGGATACGAGATCTTTAGCAGGAATTAAAATAGCTGTAGTGGGAAAAAAGACTGCAGTTACTTTGAAAAAATACAGTTTAAATCCAGATTTTATTCCGCCAAATTTTGTAGCTGATTCTTTGGTAGAACATTTTCCCCCACCTGTCAAAGGACAAAAAATTCTTTTTCCTCGAGTTGAAACTGGTGGTAGAGAAGTATTGGTGAGAGAATTAACTAGTGTTGGAGCGATCGTTACTGAGGTTGCAGCTTACGAGTCTAAATGTCCCGATCGCATTCCTGAACAGGCTAAAAAAGCTTTAGAAACAGGCAAAATTGATATTGTTACTTTTGCTAGCTCTAAAACAGTACAAAATTTTAATACTCTTTTAAAATCTCTAGAAAATAGTCAGTCTTTAGCCGAAAAACTGGCGATTGCTTCGATCGGCCCGCAAACTTCCCAGAAATGTCTCGAATTGTTCGGCCGGGTAGATATTGAGGCTCGAGAATATACTTTAGAGGGATTGACTAAAGCAATTGTTGCGGCGATCGCCGTTAATTAATCCCTCGGTTAATTTCTTTAAAGATACTCTTTATTGTCAACCTTGTTAATTTTTTTTGAGATTTTCAAATTATTTTTATTCGATTTTCAAAAAAATCCGATCGAGTATTTCGATCTAGCTTTAAAGATAGCTATTTCAAATATACTCGGGACTTATTTTTAGATTACTTATTTAGGTTAAAATCTATACTTTAGAAACTAACAGTTTCTCTTGTTCGGCTTCATCAACTATATTTTGGAGAACTTCTTTAACAATAGATGCGAGAGTATCAATATCTTCGAGGGAGAATGAGAGTGAAATTCTCAAATCGCAAGCACAAGAAATAATTTCATCTGTTTGTTTGAGATCTGGCATTTCTGTAAAAGAATAACGCCAATTTTTGAAGTAACGAGCGTTATCTAATCGACCGAAGATAGCGATTTTAACTCCTCTTACAGCAGTTTCTTTCACGAATCTTTCTACTTGTTTAGTAGATAAGTTTAAGAGATTGAATTGAATGCTAGAAGGAGCGCGATCGCACTTTTGGGGAGGATTTGGAATGCGAATGCGATCCACAGATTCTAACAAACCGATCAGGCGATCGTATCTTTTTCTATACTGAGCCACTTTAGCCTCTAATTTGTTTATTTGAGGTCGAATAACCGCAGCAGTTAGGTTGTTCATTCGCAAGCTAAAACCCGGAACAGTTGGCTTTAATTCTTCAAAAATCTCGTCGTTAAAAGGACGAGCTAAATGTTTCTTGTATAATTTCTCGTAACAACCAGCACCTAAAATACAATAAGCTGCTGCTTTTTCATCGTTAGTAACAACAAATCCCCCTTCACCAGAGTTTAACATTTTATAACTTTGGGAACTAAAACAGGCTATTTTGCCGTGATGTCCGACGTGTTTTCCATCCCATTTAGCCCCCAAACTGTGAGCGCAATCTTCAATCAAATAAATTCCGGCTTCATCGCAAATTGCTTTTATTTCATCCATTTCAGCTATATGTCCGCGCATATGGGATAAGATAAAATACTTTGCATCTGGATTTGCCGCGATTTTATGGCGCAAATCTTCTAGATCGATAATATAGTTAGAATTGCATTCTACATAAACCGGAATTCCACCAGCATGAACGATACTAGAAGGAACTGCAGTAAAAGTAAAACCATTAGTAAATACTTTGTCTTCATGCTGCACTCCTGCTGCTTTTAGAGCTAAAAATAAAGCACTACCGCAAGAATTTACTGCTACGGCATATTTATATCCTAAATAGCGACTAAATTCGTATTCTAACTTAGTTACTTCGCTAGCTATTTCTCGATCGTCTAGCAAGGACAGATCGGCATCTTCTTCGTGAAATTCTGCATTAAAGTTATAGCGATACATCCGACCAGTTTGCATCAATTTAATCGCTTGTTCGATGCCCTCTTGAGGAACGGGGTCGGGACTTTTGAAATCTTTAGCGAATTTCATTTGTTCTCCTTTGATTTAACAGATTGGTAGAATTATTTCTTTTGCAAATTTGTTACTTTTTTTCAGGTTAGCGACGCGCAAAATTTGCAATGCGATCGCTTGTTTGTTGAGAAATAATCGAGCTAAAATTATTTCTACATTTTTCACTTCAAATAATGGTTCGCTCTATCGAAGTAGGCAATTTAAAACACAGCTTTTACCAGCCAATCCAACCTTGTTAGCGGTGAGATTCAGCCCCAAAGCAGCACTTTTACCATTTTTGAAATTACTGGTGATTTTGAGATATTGTCAAGGCCTTAAGGTCACGATCGCAATAAAAAACTAAGAATAGATATTGCGAATTTTAGATTTTCTCGAAGTTTTTGGATCGTGCCGATCGAGTTTAATTTCATGTTAAGTATTAACTCTTGCTATTGCTATAATACACTTTTTTGAAAAAATAACAGGAACTAGAAACAATAAATAAAAGATATTCTTTTACCAGATCTGTCAAAATAAGAGAAAATATTGAGAGTCGCCCGGAGATACATTTTGTGGAGTCCCAGTACAAAGCAGCCGCAATAGAACAAAAATGGCAACAGCAATGGCAGGATGAGGGTTTATACTTAACTTCTGAGGATAAAAATAAGCCCAAATTTTATGCTCTGTCAATGTTTCCCTACCCCAGTGGTAACCTACACATGGGTCACGTTCGTAATTATGTAATTACGGATACGATCGCCCGATTGAAAACGATGCAAGGTTATCGGGTACTCCATCCAATGGGTTGGGATGCTTTTGGGTTACCGGCCGAAAATGCGGCGATCGATCGCGGGATTCCTCCAGCAAAATGGACTTATCAAAATATAGACTTTATGAAGGCCCAGTTACAGCCTTTGGGTCTATCTTTGGATTGGAATCGCGAAGTTACTACTTGTTCCCCAGATTATTACAAGTGGACGCAATGGTTATTTTTACAATTTTTAACGGCCGGTTTGGCATATCAGAAAGAAGCGGCCGTAAATTGGGATCCGATCGACCAAACTGTTTTGGCTAACGAACAAGTTGACAGCGAGGGTTATTCTTGGCGATCGGGGGCGAAAGTAGAACGCAAATTATTGCGTCAGTGGTTTTTTAAAATTACCGACTATGCCGAACAGTTATTGAACGATTTAGATAAGTTACCTGGCTGGCCGGAACGAGTAAAATTGATGCAGGCTAACTGGATCGGTAAATCTGTCGGTGCATATTTAGAATTTCCTGTAGTCGGAATGGATGAGAAAATTGCCGTCTTTACTACTCGCCCCGATACGGTATATGGTGTCACTTACGTAGTTTTAGCACCGGAACATCCCTTAACGGCTCAAGTAACCACCCCCGAACAAAAAGCAGCAGTCGAAGCATTTATTAAAGAAGTCGCCAGCGAAAGCGAAATTGAGAGGACGGCCGAAGATAAACCGAAAAAAGGCATCTTAACCGGTGGAAAAGCCATAAATCCTTTCAACGATCGCGAAATTCCTATTTTAATCGCCGATTATGTATTATACGAATACGGTACTGGTGCAGTAATGGGCGTACCCGCACACGATACTCGTGACTTTAAATTTGCTACCGAAAAAGGATTGGCGATCGAAACAGTAATAGTACCGGCCGATGCAGCAGATGAAAAAGCCGTACTTAAAAAAGCATATACAGATCCCGGAGTAGTCATAAATTCCGATCTCTTTAATGGGATGGATTCGATCGCCGCTAAAACTGAAATAATTAAATATGCCGAGAAACAGGGTTACGGTAAAGCGAGAATCCAGTATCGCCTGCGAGATTGGTTAATTTCACGTCAGAGGTATTGGGGCGCGCCAATTCCCGTCATACACTGTCCTAGCTGCGGTACAGTGCCAGTACCCGATGAGGATCTACCCGTAAAATTACCCGATAATATTGAATTTAGCGGTCGGGGGCCGTCACCTCTAGCCAAAATAGACGAGTGGGTAAATGTACCTTGCCCCAGTTGCGGCGAACCTGCTAAAAGAGAAACAGACACGATGGATACTTTTATCGATTCTTCGTGGTATTTCTTGCGCTACAGCGATGCAAATAATGAAACAGAAGCATTTAACAAAGATAAAGTAAACGATTGGATGGGTGTAGATCAATACGTCGGTGGGATCGAACACGCTATTCTCCACTTACTTTACTCTCGTTTCTTTACTAAAGTATTGCGCGATCGCGGTTTGGTTGATGTTGACGAACCTTTTCAGCGTTTGTTAACTCAGGGGATGGTACAAGCAATAACTTATAAAAACCCAACTACTGGTAAATATATTCCTGCTGCAAAAGTTAATCCAGAAAATCCTCAAGATCCAGAAACTGGCGAAACTTTATCCGTATTTTACGAAAAGATGTCCAAATCTAAATACAACGGTGTCGATCCCAAAGATGTCATCGACGCTTATGGTGCGGATACGGCGCGAATGTTTGTTATGTTTAAAGCACCCCCAGAAAAAGATTTAGAATGGGATGATGCTGATGTTGAAGGACAATTTCGCTATTTAAATAAGGTTTGGAACATAGTAAAAGATTTTATTGCTAATCCTGCCTCGGCAAAACAGAAACGTAAAGATAAATTAAGCAAAGAGGAAAAAGATCTCAGGCGATCGATCCATACAGCGATTAAAGAAGTTTCCGAAGACTTAGAAGGAGATTATCAATTTAATACTGCTATTTCCGAATTAATGAAGTTGAGAAACGCTTTAGGTGATGCTAAATGTAAAAATTCTCCCGTCTATGCAGAAGGTATCGATACTTTAATTAAACTATTAGCACCTTTTGCCCCCCACATCGCCGAAGATTTATGGCATCAATTAGGTAATAATGATTCCATTCACCAGCAAAAATGGCCCGAAGTCGATCGCGCTGCTTTAATTGTCGATGAAATTACTTTAGTGATTCAAATTAACGGTAAATTTCGCGGTAAAATCCAAGCACCTGCAAGTTCTGACAAACAAGCTTTAGAAGAGTTAGCCCGCAATTCGGAGATTGGTAAAAAGCATCTCGACGGTAAAGAAATTAAAAAGGTAATTGTCGTACCTGGTAAGTTAGTTAATTTTGTTGTCGCTAAGTAGTTGGTAATTGCTTTTTGTGGTAGTTCGATCTGTGTTTAGTTACTAATCGAACTATCGAAAAAGGATTAATAAAAGGAATCCAAAATGAAAAAAGTAGCTGTATTTGGAAATACTGGAGGAGGTAAGTCTACTCTTAGCCAAAAATTAGCTGAAATTACTAATTTACCCCTCTATCCTTTAGATCTAATTCAGTATGAGGTTGGTGGAAAAGAAGTTAAATATCAAGATTATCGACAGTCACACGCTCGCATTATCAACTCAGAAAAATGGATCGTCGATGGATTTGGCTCTATGGAAACTTTGTGGCAAAGACTTGAAGCAGCAGATACGTTAATTTATCTCGATCTACCTTTACAAATACATTTTTTTTGGGTTACTAAAAGACTAATTAAAAGCATTTTTAAAAAACCCGAAGCTTGGCCCGAAAATAGCCCGATCTTAAAAAGCACTTTCAACTGCTATCGAACTCTTTGGCTTTGTCATACTCGTCTGACACCTAAATATCGCGAATATATCAGCAAAGCCAGTCAAACAAAACAAGTTTATCATCTCAAGTCTAGATCGGATATTTCTGGATTTTTTAAAGCGATGGAACTCTAGCTAATCCCCTATAGTTAAGAGCATAAAAGTAAATAAAAATTTGTTTAAAAATCAGCTTGAATTCGAGCGATGATTGTATGTTTCAAGTAACGTCAATTATTTATAATTCAACTGTCAAAAAAATGAATATTCCGATTATTGATATAAGTTCATTAATATCAAAAACAGAAGAGCGATATCAAGTAGCTCAAAAAATAAGAGCAGCTTGCTGTGAGTATGGATTTTTCTATATTATCGGTCATGGAGTAGATGAAAAGCTCCAATTGGAATTAGAAACTGTAAGTCGAGATTTTTTTGCCCTAGATAATCAAGAAAAAATCAAAATAAGTATGAGTAATGGGGGAAAAGCATGGCGAGGATATTTTCCAGTTGGTGATGAATTAACTAGCGGTTTAGCAGATCTTAAAGAAGGAATTTATTTTGGCTCCGAATTAGATTCTAATCATCCCCTGGTCAAAAGCCAAATTCCCTTACATGGAGCTAATCTTTTTCCAGATAGCTTACCAAAATTGCGAGAATTAGTGCTTAAGTATATTGAAGCAATGACAAATCTGGGCCATTCACTAATGAGTGGTATCGCTTTAAGCTTAGATTTAGAAGAGTCCTACTTTGCTAATCGTTATACGAGCGATCCGTTAGTGTTATTCCGCATCTTTAATTATCCTCCCCACTGCGATCGCGATCCTGCAAAATATCACTGGGGAGTGGGAGAACACACAGATTATGGATTATTAACAATTCTCAGACAGGATATGAATGGGGGTTTACAAGTAAAAACCAAATCCTCTTGGAGAGAGGCCCCTCCGATAGCTAATTCATTTATCTGCAATATTGGCGATATGCTCGATCGCATGACTAAAGGCTATTATCTCTCTACACCCCATCGCGTTTTCAACAGTTCTCCAAACAATCGTCTTTCATTCCCATTCTTTTTCGATCCAAATTTTAATGCAGAGATTGAGCAGATCGATTTACAAGTCGAAATCAGGGATAATCGAGAGGAGCGTTGGGATCGTTCTAGCGTTCACGAATTTCGTGGAACTTACGGAGACTACTTACTTGCTAAGGTATCTAAGGTTTTTCCAGATTTATCTGCTCGGGTGATTTAATCATTAGGCTTTTTTCAAGAAACAAATATCACCTGACTGGGATAAATTTATTATTTTGGCAGATTGTTGCCTTAGATCGTTGCAATCATTAAAGAGCGAGAATTGAGATCCGATCGCAGCTAACTAAAAAAGACGGTTGAAATTTATTTTCTCAGTAAAATCTCAGCTTCATTCTATTTAATCTTAAAAAGAACAACAAGTAATTTTAAATTTTCTTGATAAATACAATGAAAATTAATTCCATTTCACTTCTAACGATTGCTCCTATTCTAACTTTAGCTCTTGTTACCGGTTGTGCAAATCCTTGTGCGGCAAAAACGAAAACAAATTCTAGCGGTCTAGAAACTGAAACAGTTAAAAACGAGAAAAATCCCTGTGCTTCTATAAGTAAGAATGTTGGCGGCCCTTTATCTAAGGAAATGCAGGGAAAACCAGTTGTGGTCGATATTTATGCTACCTGGTGTTCTGCTTGTAAAAACATTGCACCAACTCTTTCTGAGCTTAAAGAAAAATATGCTGGAGAAGCTGAGTTTATCGTTTTTGATGTTACCAATAAATCCAGCGTCGATAAAGCTCAAATGGAAGCAGAAAAACTGGGATTAGGCAAATTCTTTGCTGCTAATAAATCAAAAACAGCTCTGGTTGCAATTATCGATCCTGAAACTGGAAAAATTTTAACGCTGCAACATAAAAACAGTAATTTAGCTGACTATACATCTATTCTTGATTCGGCGATCGCCAAAAAATAAATTACTCAATTTTGCGTAAGTAATTTTTTTCAAAAATAAATGGCTTTGTTGCAGAATTTAATCCAGTAATATTAAGGTTTTTAGCGATTCAATTTCAAAAAGCGAAGCTGAAATACTTATATCATCAGGCTTGATTCGCGCAACAAAGTCAAAATAAACTCTTAAACTTGAACTTTAGCCGTGACAATATCTAATAAAGATCGAACTGCAAAATCTTCTAAATTTTCAAAAAAGTGGTTGCTTTATGGTGGATTAGGACTGTTAAGTCTAATTTTAGTAATTAGCTTTGGCTCTTTAATGAGTCATCCCATAGAGCAGTTTATTTCAATATTTGAAAATTCTTATCAAAAATGGTTGCAACAACAAGATACTGCAAACCCGCTTGTTTTATTACCCTTAGCTTTTCTTGGTGGCACTCTCGCTAGTATATCCCCGTGTATTTTAGCTATGCTTCCGGTCAATTTAAGCTACATCGGTACTTTACAAATTAAATCTCGTTGGGATGCCTTTTATAAGGCTGGATTATTTGTTTTAGGTGCAGTCACAATTCTCAGTTTGTTTGGTTTGGTTTCATCTTTTGCTGGGGCAATCATGGTGGAATACCGGGGTTATATCAACATTGTTGTCGGATCGATTATGGGAGTGATGGGATTGTGGTTAATTGGCATCGTCCAAATACCTTTACCACAGATAAATGTCAATTTGCCTCAAGCCGGCCCTTATGGGGTAGGATTAACTTTTGCTCTAATCAGCTCTCCATGTGCTAGTCCGGTATTATTTGGAGTTTTAGCAGCAGCAGCAGCAACTGGCTCTCAAATTTTAGCGATGTTAACAATGATTAGTTATGCTTTAGGTTATACAATTCTAATTTTTTTGGCTAGCTTATTTACTGGATTAGCAAAACAAAGCAAGCAATTATTAAACCATTCCGAAAACATTATTCGCTTCGGTAGTCTAGCTTTAATTTTGACTGGCACTTATTATTTATATACGGGAACTCAATGGTTTTTGGGAAATTAATTATAATCTGAAAGTTTGAAGCGATCTATTTGATTTTAAGTTACCGAGCGATCGGCAAGACAAATCAATCAAGTCTTTAACAATACTAAGATTGTTAGTTTGACTCGATTCACTTCACATCGCTCATTTTATCTATTCTTAAAATACCGAGATTGCTGATAGTCAGGATTGTTTTGAGTAGATAGCAATAGGAGCTATAAAAATTAAGAAAAAACTCTTTTAGAAGGAAATCCATCCATACTAAAGCGATAGAAAAAGTAACCGTCTTTAAAATCGTGTTCTTTGAGAACGTGAAAGATATGGCCTTGTTTTAGTAATTCTTGACCGACTTTAATCGCTTCAGGACGGGTAACTTTTAAATGTTTATACAACCAATTTACACCTTCTTGTCCGACAAAACATTTTTTAAAAATTCGCAATCGCCAACGGCGATCTTTAATTTCTAGTTCGGAACTTGAATACATTTCGTGACAAAGATTTCTCGCAAATACGCGATCGATCGCGAAGCGACCGCCATATATAGATTCTACTATTGGTTGCTGAATTGCTTTTTGTTTTAATTGTGTAGTTTGTAAAAAATCAGCAAAAGCTACTTCATTATAGATATTTTGCCAGCCTAGAATTTGAAATAATCTCCTGAAAGTTTCTGATAATTGACTGGGTTCCGAACAACCTAAAACTACATCTTTAGCACCTTGAGAAGAAGCCCATTCCCACTCTAACCAAGTCATTTGTTGCCGATTATGGTCGGTTAAAACTACTTGTAAATGGGGATACTTCTGAATAATCGAGCGACAGAAAATATAAGGATTAAAAGTTCCGATATTGAGGTCTAGTAGTAATAAATCGACCGGAAAGTCGCCAATAATTTTTTCAACTACTTCGGCTTGAGATGGAGTAAGAATAACCTGACAATCCTGAGTGAAAAAACCAGTTTTCCATAACTGATATTGCTCTATTTGATTTTGAACTAGTAAAATTGTTTTATTATTTTCCATTATTTTAGAATTTTAATTTATATGTAATTAGTATAGATTAGTTTTACAGCTTTTTCAAAAAAAAATCGAGACATAATATTAGAATTATGGTAATATAATTTGTTTACCATTGATTTAGTTATTTACTGACTACCAGACTAATGTTATCGTTAATGGTAGCTTATAATAGAAGCCATAATTATTTAAATAATAATTAATTAATTTATCTATTTCATTTATTTATTTGAAATCAAATGCTAAGGGAAAGCATTAGTCGAAAATTTAAAAACATTTGAACTAATAAAAAAACAAAATAAAGCGATGTTTAATTGGTTGAAAAAATTCAAAATAGAGCGGGAAATAGCACTCGATCGCAGTTCTATATTGAGACAGAAGAAATATCTTAACCTTCTCTTAAAAATTTTACGATCGCAAGGAGAAAATTACCACAATCCGCAACTAATATATCCAATTTTGATCGAACATCAAGATAAGCTTGACAAGAATTTTGCGCTAATTTTACAGCAATGGTCGAGCAAAGCTTTTTTAACTCTAAATCGACAACAAGTTAGTAATTTAGCAATATTAATCCATGCTTTCAGCGATTGTATCCAGAATTTTCCGTTAGGAAACAGAGCTAATAATCTCGAAATTGCGATGAGCGGCTACTTGACAGTTTTAGAAATATATACCGCTCGAGAATTCCCTGCTTCTTGGGGAGAAATTCAAAACAATCTCGGTAATGTTTATATCGAAAGGATTGAAGGTTCTAGAGCTGAAAATATCGAAAAAGCAATTGCTGCTTATAATCTCGCTTTAACAGTTAATACTCGTGCCAAATTTCCACTAAAATGGGCCGAAATCAACGCTAATATAGGTAATGCCTATAATCACCGCATTCTGGGAACGCGAGCAGATAATCTCGAAACAATCATTCAACATTTAAATGCCGCTTTAGAAGTAAATCTGCGTGCAGAATTGCCCTTTTATTGGGCTAAAATCCAAACAGATTGCGGTAGCGTTTACAAGCAAAGAATTTGCGGCGAACGAGCCGAAAATATTGAAAAGGCGATCGCAGCATATCAATCTGCTTTAGAGATATATAATTGTCATGATTTTTCTTGCTATCATTGGTTAGAGATTCAAATAGAACTGGGTAATGCTTATTGCAATCGAGTTAAAGGGGAGCGAGCTAACAATATAGAATCTGCCATTGCTCATTATCATGCCGCTCTAAAAGCAAGCAATCGTCAAGCTTTCCCCCTAGTTTGGGCTAAAATTCAAAATGGTCTTGGCAATGCTTACACCCAAAGAATTTGCGGGGAAGTTAGAGTAAATATCAAAAAAGCAATTTCAGCATATCAGTCGGCTTTAGAAATATATCAACCTCACAAATTCCCCTGTCATTGGAGGGAAATTCAAAATAACTTAGCAGACATTGAGAAAATGACCGACGTATTTTGATATTTCCAACGAAACAGGTAAATAATAATACCATTTCTGAAAAATCAGGCTACAGATAACGCTAAAAGGTGAGATTGGCTAAAGCCTTATCTATATTTAACCTCCTACCTAGACCGACTGATTGCAGCAATTTTAAATAGAAACGGTATAAGTACCCAACCTCTACCCTACTAACTAAAAAGCTATCGCTCGCAAGAAACTAAAAAACTTGCTCAAACGAGATTGAAGTGTAGTATTTTTAGCATAATTCTGTTTCTGCAAGAGTAATGCTGTTTTACTGTTGGCTTCAGCAAGAGTCGGGTAAATGTGAATTCCAGTCAGAGCAGAAACTTTGAGATTGTTGGACATCGCTAGAACAATTTCGTGAATTAACTCTCCTGCTGAAGGCCCCACCATATGGGCCCCTAAAATTTCTCCATCGGCCCGAGTGATGATTTTATTAAAACCTTTTGTTGCTGCTTCAGCTCGAGCGCGATCGACTCCAGCAAAAGGCTGTTTCAAAACAAACACGTCCTCACCATAACTACTTCTAGCTTCTTCTTCGGTCAAACCAACTCTAGCTAGTTCTGGATCGGTAAAAGTTGCCCGAGGGATGACGCGATAATCTGCTTTTTTCTTAAATATTGGTAAAGGATTTAAGGCATTTGTCGCAACTACTACGGCTTCGTATCCAGCTACGTGAGTAAATTGATAGCCGCCAATTACATCGCCACAAGCATATATTCTTGAATTAGTAGTTTGCAAACTGAGATCGACTTTAATGCCTTGTTTGTCGTATTCTACTCCTGCTGCTTCTAAGTTTAAACCTTCTAGATTCGGGGTTCTTCCTGCAGCAACTAGAATTTCATCGGCAATAAT
>JASJCW010000341.1 GCA_030065265.1 Prochloraceae cyanobacterium | reverse complement strand
AGAAATAAGAGCTGCAGAAGATCCAGAATTTGAAACCTTCTACACCAAAAACATCCTATTAAACGAAGGTCTCCGTGCTTGGATGGCACCTCAAGACCAACCCCACGAAAACTTAACATTCCCAGAGGAGGTACTACCACGTGGTAACGCTCTCTAATTCCCCCATTAGCGGCGGCAGAGATTTTGAATCAACAGGTTTTGCTTGGTGGTCAGGTAACGCCCGCTTAATCGAACTATCCGGTAAACTTCTAGGCGCGCACGTCGCTCACGCAGGTTTAATCGTATTCTGGGCAGGTGCAATGACTTTATTTGAAGTCGCTCACTATGTTCCAGAGAAGCCCATGTACGAGCAGGGAATGATTTTAATCCCTCACATGGCTACTTTAGGTTGGGGTGTCGGCCCTGGCGGTGAAGTAATCGATCTATTCCCATATTTTGTGGTTGGCGTACTTCACTTAATCTCTTCTGCAGTATTAGGTCTTGGTGGTATTTACCACGCAGTTAGAGGCCCTGAAACTCTAGAAGAATACTCTTCTTTCTTCGGTTACGACTGGAAAGACAAGAACCAAATGACCAACATCATTGGTTACCACCTAATTATCTTAGGATGTGGAGCTTTCTTGTTGGTATTCAAAGCAATGTTCTTCGGTGGCGTTTACGACACCTGGGCACCAGGCGGTGGTGACGTTCGCGTCATTACTAACCCCACCCTCAACCCTGTTGTTATCTTCGGTTACCTTTTAGGTTCTCCCTTCGGTGGAGAAGGCTGGATGATCGGCGTAAACAACATGGAAGATATTATCGGCGGACACATTTGGGTCGGTATTCTTTGTATCGGTGGCGGTATCTGGCACATCTTCACTAAGCCTTTCGGTTGGGTACGTCGCGCCTTCGTATGGTCTGGCGAAGCTTACCTTTCCTACAGCTTAGGTGCGTTGTCCTTAATGGCTTTCATCGCTACTTGCTTCGTTTGGTTTAACAACACTGCTTATCCCAGCGAATTCTACGGCCCTACTAACGCTGAAGCTTCTCAAGCACAAGCTTTCACCTTCTTGGTTCGCGACCAACAATTAGGTGCTAACATTGCAACCTCTCAAGGCCCTACTGGTCTTGGTAAATACTTAATGCGCTCTCCTACTGGAGAAATCATCTTCGGTGGAGAAACTATGCGCTTCTGGGATTTCCGCGGCCCTTGGCTCGAACCAATGCGCGGCCCTAACGGTCTTGACTTAGACAAACTCAGAAATGACGTTCAGCCTTGGCAAATTCGTCGTGCTTCTGAGTACATGACTCACGCTCCTAACGGTTCTATCAACTCTGTTGGTGGTATCATTACCGAGCCTAACTCCTTCAACTTCGTTAACTTACGTCAGTGGTTAGCAGGCTCTCACTTCGTACTTTGCTTCTTCTTCCTAGTCGGTCACTTATGGCATGCAGGTCGTGCTAGAGCGGCTGCTGGTGGATTTGAAAAAGGTATCGATCGCGAGACAGAACCAGTATTAGCTATGCCAGACCTAGACTAATCTTGTGATTAGTTTCTAGACTGGAACGATCGAAATAGCTAAATGAAACGAAGGCTCTTGCTAAATTTAGCAAGAGCCTTTTAAAGATCGAATTTAATTAACTCAAAAAATGATTAGTATTAAAGAAAAAAAACTTTATGAATCAATCCAGCCTAGAATATATTTCCGCTCAATTAGAAAGTCCAAATTCAAAAGATCGTCTTTTAGCTCTGGTCGATCTTAGAGAAGTACCAGCTTCAGATGCCGTTCCCTTGATTAAAAAAGTTTTATACGATGAAGTTTTACCAGTGCGATCGATGGCTGTGTTTGCTTTAGGAGTGAAACAAACCGAAGAATGCTATCCAATTTTAGTAAAATTATTAGAAACCGATCCCGACTATGGTATTCGTGCTGATGCTGCTGGTGCTTTAGGTTATCTCGGCGATATTAGGGCTTTTGAGCCTTTAGTGAGAGCTTTTTACGAAGATACTCAATGGTTAGTTCGTTTTAGTGCTGCGGTTTCTTTAGGTAATTTACAAGATAGTCGGGCTAAAGAAGTATTGTTAAAAGCTCTAGAAAGTGAAGAAACTATCTTACAGCAAGCCGCGATCGCCGCTTTGGGGGAAATTAAAGCCGTCGATGCTGTCGATGAGATTCTTAAGTTTGCCGATCGCGATGACTGGTTAATTCGTCAAAGATTGGCGGAAGCTTTAGGAAATTTACAAACACCAAAAAGTATTGCCGCGCTAAAATTTCTAGCTAAAGATAGCCATTCTCAAGTATCTCAAGCTGCGGCTATTTCTTTAAAACGCTTAGAAGGTTAAACTTAGAGATCGAACAATTCAATTAAGATGAGTTTAATATTTGTTTATGGATATAAAAGAATTTCTCAAACAAAGTGCAGGTAAATGGTTTTCTCAACGCACTAGGTACGATTTAAATGGAGAAAAAGCTGAGAATAATAAATCAGATCTAGTTATTGAAATTCTTTCTGAAGGTAATCCAGAATTAGTTCAATTTTGTCAACAGAATCAGCTCGATCCTCAATTAATTATCTTAGGAAAAAAAATAAGTTGGGATAATTCTGTAGACTGGGGCAAAACTAAAGATCTCGGCTCGGCTATCGTCTTTTTTTTACTAGATTCTGCAGACTTAAATCGAGGGAAAATAATGCGATCGGACAATTCTCAACCACCGCAATTTATTCCCGGCCGCTACCTTTTTGGCGAGGACGAAGCTTTAACTTTAATAGTAGAAACAGAAACTTTTTCTTTTGAGGAAAGGATTTGGTTTGCTAGCACTAATTTGCGCTTGCGAACTACTGTAGTAAAAAATGATAATGGAGCGAGTAAGACTACTTTTTACTCTGAAATTCGTCGAGTTAGTTAATTTAAAATAATAGAGAACTATATTTGATTTTCTAAGTATTTTAATCGGTCAATTGCTTTTTGCAATTCTCGATATTCATTAATTTTGTCTTGTTGAAAGTCAAATTTTAAACCAGTTTTAAAATCCTCGATTGCTTCGGTTACATTTTTAGAATTAAATCGAGCAATAGCTCTATTTTTATCAGCTTCTGCATTTTTATGGCTTATAACAATTAATTTATTGTAATCTTCACCCCTTAAAACATCACGCTCCGATCCCGGCACTTTATGAAATGAAATAAAATAAAAGATCTTAGTGTTTAAATTAATTCTAAACAAAATCCCCTCGAAAATAAGGGGACAGTATTTTTTATTTAGTTGTCTTATTGGTTTAAGACTTCGCAGCGCAAACGCCGTTAAAAGACCAACGCAATAAAATAGTTCCTATTACTAATTTAGTTACTTCTAAAATCCAGTAAACTCCGTGGAAAGAAACCATCGCATCTGGCATAATATAACTGGGTTCAAAAAGAGTAAATTGCATTCCCAAGGCACTCATTTGCGGGGTTAAAAAGTAGGTGTAAGTTAAAGCGATCGCCAATAACAAGCCAGATAAGATTAGCGAGAAAGATTCTGTTTTTAGTGGAGAATTTGAAATAAAATGATTGCGGCGAATTATTAAAAGACAAGTCAAAATCGAAGCAGCAGAAAATAATTCAATTCGGTTAAAAATGCCAAAAATTAAGTAACCAGCACTAGCAAAATCAGAGCTGTTCATCATACCAGCAGCAGATAAACTCGGTAAAACGATAAAATCGATCGTCATGCTGGCACTCAGCCAGAACCCTAAGACGTACATAACGATACTCGACCAGTTAATCGATCTTAAACTATTGTTTGAGACAACATTATTCATATCACTCTTTGATTTCTATCTAATAATTAGTTTAACTAATATTTTGTAGCGAAACTATCAAAAAATATAAATTTTTTTGTTTTGCCCGATCTACTGAAAATACAGTTAATTTTTATTAAAAAATGTATATATTTAATAATTTATTTGGCTCGATTTGATGTTTTACAAGGGATTAATACTTAACTTGTCGATAGTAATTTTGAATTTCGGAAATAGAAAAAAGAGCCTTAAATTTAAGTCCTTTAGACTGATAAAAATTAGCTCCACCTTGTTCGCGATCGACTAAAGCAATAATTTCTTCGACTTGATAGCCTGCATCTTGCAAGCGTTCTACAGCTAACATCGCCGATCGCCCCGTAGTTACTACATCTTCAAGCACTACCACTTTAGCACCAGCAGTCAGTTCCGGCCCCTCAATATAAGCTCTCGTTCCGTGACCTTTAGCCTCTTTGCGAACAATTAAAGCTGGAATTGGGCGATTTTCATAAGCTGAAACCACACTAACAGCAGTGACGATCGGATCTGCTCCCAGAGTCAAGCCAGCCACAGCATCAGTCCCTTCAGGTAAAATAGCAAACAATAGACGACCCACGGCCAAAGCCCCGTTTGCATTTAATGTTACTTGTTTACCATTAATATAATAAGAACTGCGCTGTCCAGAAGAAAGAATAAAATCTCCTTCTTGATAAGCTAAATTAACAAATAAATCTAAAAGTAATTGAGATAGAGAATCGGAGTCGAGAGACTTAAGCGAATTGTTATTAAATTTATTATCTTTCATGGGTGAAGTGTAGTTGTGTTTACTTGACCGATAACGGTTATTAAGCAAATATGCAGTTAAAGATCGACCGAAAGAGTGCTTAGTTTGAATTATGTCAAATAAATTGACCGCTTTGATAAAGATTTTGGTTATCAGTGCTGCTGGTGTATTTGCTTTACAACCTTTGTCCGCAAATGCAGCAAAAATAAATTCTCAACCAACATTACTAAACAGTTCTCCTGAGACAGCAGCAATTAAAGATCGAGAGATTTTGCTCGCACAAAATCAACCTGATTATCAATTTCCCTTCTTCCTATCTTTACCAGAAGCTTCTCAAAGACTATTTTTCCATCATTCTGGAACTACGCTAGACAATTGGAAGTTTCTGCGCCAAGTCAATTTTATTTTAGGAATAGGCAGCTTTCCTGAAGGAACTTATCCAGAAAATCAAATTTATCGCGATGCCGATTTAGTTGATATTTTTTATCGCGATACTCTCGCTCAACAAACCTTAAGCGATCCTACCATCCGAACTCGCGATTTACCCAACCCTTTCAGCGATTCCTTATTTGAATATCCCGGTTGTGTCAGTTTTGGCCCTCCTATTTGTGGAGAAGTCAGACCCGGAAAACCAGTCGGTAAATAAAAGATAAATAGCTTATTTGTTTAATTTTTATCGCTAAAGTTCGCACTTTCGTGTGATTAAGTCAAAAAATTAGTAATTAAAAGTAGGTTAAATCTACTTTTAATTATTATTTGTTGATTTTTACCAGACGGTGATTTGGGATTGTAATCCAGGGTGCAGGAGTTGAACCTGCCTAGGGCGAATTATGAGTTCGCTGCCTCAACCGCTCGGCCAACCCTGGTCAAGAACAATGCTTTCATTATAAGCTTAAAAATTCCTTTGACGATCGCCAAAGCTGACAATTTAAAGGAAAATAACAGAAATATATCATCTCATCTCAATTTTGTTTAGAGTTACTACGTTTGGGTGAAGATAGGCAAGAGACAAGAGGGGCAAAAGAGGAGAATCGAACTGTAGGATTATTTTGGGGAATTGGTATTATTTTAAAGCGATTGTTATATTTTTAAGTCAAAAGCA
>JASJCW010000340.1 GCA_030065265.1 Prochloraceae cyanobacterium | reverse complement strand
GTAGCAACCTCTGAAGACAGTAGCGAAGCACAAATTCGTCCCAATACATTGTCAGGCTATATCGGACAAAAAGAACTCAAAGAAACGCTCAAAATAGCGATCGCCGCAGCTAGAGGGAGGGGCGAACCGATGGATCATTTACTGCTATACGGGCCGCCAGGTTTAGGCAAAACAACCATGTCTTTAATTATTGCCACCGAAATGGAAGTAGATTGCAAAATAACTACCGCCCCAGCCTTGGAACGTCCGCGAGATATTTCGGGATTGTTGGTAAACTTAAAGCCAGGGGACATCTTATTTGTTGATGAAATACATCGCCTCAATCGGATCGCAGAAGAATTGTTGTATCCAGCGATGGAAGATTTCCGTTTGGATATCACGATCGGCAAAGGACAAGCATCAAGAATTCGCAGCGTGCCTTTAAAACCTTTTACTCTAGTCGGAGCAACTACGAAAGTGGGTTCGATTAGTTCTCCTTTACGCGATCGCTTTGGGTTAATTCAAAGATTGCGATTCTATGAAATCGATGAATTGACTGAAATTGTTTTGAGAACCGCAAAACTTTTAAATTGTGAGATTGAACCAGATGCCGCAGAAGAAATAGCCAGACGAGGACGAGGCACGCCAAGAATTGCCAATCGTCTAGTGCGTAGAGTTAGAGATTACGTTCAAGTCCAAAAAGAACCAGTAATTACCCAATCGAATGCAGCAATAGCTCTAGATAAGTACAATGTCGATCGCTTCGGCTTGGATTGGACAGATCGCCTGATTTTAAGTACCCTAATCGATAATTTTCATGGCGGCCCGGTCGGCTTGGAGACGATCGCCGCCGCAACCGGAGAAGATAAAAAGACAATTGAAGAAGTTATCGAACCTTATTTATTACAAATCGGCTTTTTACAAAGAACTTCTAGAGGTCGTGCTGTCACCGAACGCGCTCGTTCTCATCTTCAAAAATCTTAACTTTTCTCTGCACATTGCTGTAATTACTAAATTAATTAGTTAAAGTGAAGAAAATTTCTTCCTCAAAGGAGGAAGAAATATGAAGTCGTAACATCAGTTTTCATTTAATTCAACATTAGAAATTACATTTATAAAACTAAAAATTGCCGCTAGATCAAATCAAAGTCATTGCGGCAAAAACCTGCCGGGGTCGAGTTTTAAATATTTAATTTATTTCTTGTTTGATGTTTTCTAGTATATTCTCGATCTGATTAGATTTTTGAGCCAAGCAGGGCTGGTTCATTTAATCAATTACAAAATAGCAAATGAGTTTGAGAAAAATAATTACTCATCATTAGATGTAAGCTTAAACTAGATTCTTAGGAAATTTAAACTTGAAACAACAATTTTCTTTAAGTAATAAGTTATTAATACCTATTATTTTAGTAGCGATAACATTTCTGATTGGATTAAATAGCTTTATAATTCTCAATCCAGGGCAAGCAGGGGTAATCAGTATTTTAGGACAAGCTCGAGATGGAGTCTTACTTGAAGGGATTCATTTTAAACCACCACTAGTTTCAGTAGTAGACGTGTACGATTTAACGGTACAAAAATTTGAAGTAGCAGCACAAAGTTCAAGCAAAGATCTTCAAAATTTATCAGCACGTTTTGCGATTAATTTTCGTCTCGATCCATTATCGATTGTAAAAATTAGGAGAGAACAAGGAACATTATCCAATCTAGTCTTTAAAATTATTGCGCCTCAAACTCAGGAATCGTTTAAGATTGCGACGGCAGTGAGAAATGTAGAAGAAGCGATCACCAAAAGAACTAGATTAAAACAAGATTTTGATGCGGCTTTAAGTCAGAGGCTCAAAAAGTATGGAATCATCATAGTTGATACTAGTGTACTGAACTTAGACTTTTCTTCAGATTTTGCCAAAGCTATAGAAGAAAAACAAATCGCCCAACAGAGTGCCAAAAGAGCGATTTATGTAGCTCAAGAAGCCGCGCAACAAGCACAAGCTGATATCAATCGGGCTAAGGGTAAAGCAGAGGCTCAAAAGTTACTAGCTGAAACATTGAAAGCAGAAGGGGGTGAATTAGTCTTGGAAAAACAAGCGATTCAAGCCTGGAAAGAAGGAGGGTCGCAAATGCCAGAAGTATTAATCATGGGAGGAAAAGAGAATGGAGCTGCTCCTTTTCTGTTTAATCTAGGAGATTTCCTAGATTAACTTCAAGATTGTCATTGATTTTCTAGACAGTCCAGATTAAGCCATTAATTTTGATGACAATTAATCAGGATTTTTACGCAGCAGGTTGTTTTAATGCTAGCCATTTTAATCGATTACTGTTAAATTTTCAGGAGAAATTGTTTAAATGATTAGAATTGAACTGCGCTATATATCAGTCGCAGTTTTTTTGTTAATTTATGTGATGATTGCGAAATTAGGTTTCTATTAATTCATAAGTACAATTAAAGTAATCGTTTTCAAAATTTACAGTATAGTAAGGGGTTATTCCTAGATTGAGAAGAGTTGATATTAAGAAAAAATCCTTTAAACAAGAAGAAAAATATAAAATTAACCGCAAAATCAAAGCAGAATCAATCAGATTAATTAGTGAAAAAGGGGAGCAAATTGGGATAAAAACAATTAAAGAGGCTTTAAATTTAGCTGAAGAAATAGGATTCGATCTAGTGGAAATAGCACCAGAGGCTTCACCACCAGTCTGCAAATTAATTGATTACGGTAAATTTAAATATCAACTTCAAAAGAAAGAAGCTGAAGCCAAGAAAAAACGGACAGATAACGCAGTCAAAGAAGTGAAGATCGGTTATCGCACAGATGTAGGAGATTTAACAACTAAAACTAATCAAGCTCGTAAATTTTTACTCAGTGGGAATAAAGTCAAAATTTCAATGCGTTTTAAAGGTAGAGAACGAAGTTTCATTCATCTTGGACAAGAAAAACTCAATTTAATTTCTGAAAAATTAGCAGATTGCAGTAATTTAGATGAAAAAAGCCCCTTTAGAGGGGGACAAATTTATTTAGTTCTCTCTCCGATTAAAGTAGAGTCTAAAAAATAACTATTTTCTATCAGTAAAGCTTGGCGATCCTGAAAAGGATCGCCAAATAGAAGCAGAATTTATCCCTCTAGCTAAAATATACTCTTGCCTTTAACTCGTTCCAATCAATCGGCTTAAGCAATACTTCAGTGACTCGATTTGATATGCGACCTATAATCTCTTGACTCAAATCAGGATCGGCAAAGACTAAGATATTGCCTTTGAAATCTATTTCTTCGATAAGTGCAATGCTGGGCGAGTCTGCTGTTGAGATATCGAATATTAATACATCTATATTATCGAGCGATTGAGGCAATTTTGGAATAGTAGTAACTTGAATGTTGTCTGGATTTATTTGCAGATTAATAATTAAATCGGCGGTGTAGCGAGATGCGATCGTTATATTCTCTTCTTCGAGGATGATAAGTGGAGTGCGATCGTTGAAAATGTTGCTTTTTGTCTGAGTAAGTGTTTGTGTATCTAGTTTTTTCAAATTATTTTCAAATTCTCGAGAAAACCAGATTTGTAGTTTAACTTGACTGGGAAAAGAAAGACGTATGGTTTGACTTTGGATTTGAGCTAACAAATCTGCTTCATTTTCTGGCTGTTCTTTTAATCCTAAATAACCTAGTAACCTTTCTACTGTCCAGGATTTCTCTTTAGCTAGCAAAGCAATTGTACTAATAGGCATTTTACCGGGATCTATTTTTTGTTCTGAATTGATCCATGTACTAATAGTTTTTTGACTTACACCTAATCGATTTCCTAGTTGTTCTTGAGATTGGCCAGCCAACATTTCTTCAACAAAATCAGTAAATCTATCGCTTGAGTCTCGTGGAGCTTGATTGGCTTCTAGGATTTGTAAGCTTTTTACTAAAGAGTCAGTTGGGAGATTAATAACTTGTGCAATGCGAGTAAAAACAAGAGTTTCCAAAGCAGCAGGATCTATCTTGCCTTGAAGCCAACGAGTTAAGCTGCTAGGACTTACACCTAGTTGCTTTGCTAGTTGAGCCTGAGTGTAATTCCATTTTTTTAGGAGTTCTTCTAGCAAAGCAACAAATTTTTTTTTTCTCTCCTCCAACCCCATTCATATTCTCCTGATTCGATCGCAAATATTAAATGGAAAAGTAGAAAGTTAGGAAAATTCCACTCTTTTTTGCTATAATTTCACAAGAGTATAAATACTATTTGATGGTATGAAGAAAGAGCTAAAAAACAAAACTTCGACGAGAGAATGGAGCGTTAAGCTTCGAGTTAGCCCGGAAGAAGAAAAACAAATCAAAATGAGAGCAATCAAAATGAGCATGGGAATAGCAAAATACATTAAGCAAGCCGCCTTAGAAGAGATCTCAAGCTCTAAGCCTGAAACTCAGGGAAAGTTCAATTAAACTTTAATCCTGCAAATTTTACTCAGGTGATTTATCTAAGAGGTTATTTTTTAATAACTTCAACAGGAAAAGCAACAAAAAACCCCCTGCTGCTCTTGCAACATGGGATGTCAATTTATGATTTTTATAATGTTACATACTACTCTAGCAAATACAAACGCGCGATCGCGTCACCGATCGCACAATTTCTCGTTTTCCCCCGATTCAGCCTCAAATTCAATAGACGTTTTCTACAACGCGCTACTTGCCGTTTTGCCGAAAGCCGAGCAAATACTTCGATATAACCGCAACGTTGGACGAGGTCGAGTATTTTGGGCGTATTACGCCACCTCAGAAGGTAAAAAATTCGCTACTTTTATCTCTCCGAAGGAGTTTAAAGGCTACAAGTGGTGCGACGGCTTTTCAAAAGTAGTCAATCTTGAAAACGGTTCAACCTATCAAGTAACGAATAGCTACTGCTCTTGTCCAGATTGGAATAACCGAGTAAGGACTGGCAAAAAGAAACAGTGCAAACACCAGGCTATGCGGGCTGAACATATTGGCATTAACTTGAGCGATAGTCTGCCAAAAATTGCAAAAGTTGAACAAGTTGAAAGACTGCAACCGCAGAATACTCCACCCAAAGTTGCAAAAATTGAACAAGTTGAAAGGGTTCAACCTCAAAGACGAAGATCTAAGCTTTATGAGGTTAATCCCAATATCCTTGACGATGGTTTTACCCTGGAAAAAATTCAAGATTCTACCAATACGAAATATTACCTCAAAGCTTGGTACAAAAGCGATCCATTAGTTGCAACAGTATTCAAAACCCTTGGAATAATAACTGAAACCGAGCGAGGTTTCGTGGTTACTGGGGCAGATGAAAAATCTCAAGCAACCGTACCCTTTCAAGCAGATTGTGTGGGCTGGCTGCTTCGATATAACGGAATCTCTTACCACAAGGAGATTCTCCCTGCTTATCAAGAGATAGAAGCTAAACAGTGTCCTGATTGCGGAACAATCGACAGTACCGCAGCAAAACAAATCAATTACTGCACTTTATGCGGCTGGAGCAGAACAAATACTCCGGCTTTTCGTCATTAAAAACCACCTTATTAACCTCTGCATCTTAAGGAAGTTTTAACAATGTCCGAATCTATTTCTTCATGGATCGATCGCCCCCATATTCATCTCAACATAGTGCCGATATCTCATGAGGCTTTATTGCTATATCTTTCTGGCTATGCATCTCAAGAGAATTATCTAA
>JASJCW010000339.1 GCA_030065265.1 Prochloraceae cyanobacterium | reverse complement strand
TATCCTTATTACCGAGGTATAGCTTTAATTTACCCTGTATTGAACCCGATTTAGACTTCTTATCGCAAGCTTCCATTAATCGATAGTAGTAGTACCGTTTGCCGTTCTTCTTGGGAACTACAAATTTCTGTATCCAAGTACGTGAAGGGGCTATATCACCCTCTGCGCGAATCTCTGCCATTCTTTTGTTAATGAATGACATCCGATCTTCCAATCGACCTAATTCTCGTACCTTTTCTGAGGGCATCTCGAGCGACTTTGTTAGTTTATGTTTTTATTTTGACCTGATCTAATATAACAATCAATATTTGCCCGCTCGTACCAGCTTTATTTCTAACGAAACTCACCTCAACCTTTAGCTAAAAACAGTAACTAACTAATGTTGGAAAAACCAAGAGCGATCTCGAAGAGATCCGCGTAGCGGTGCGCCATTGCTAAGTCGAACGGTTGGGAATTAGTCAATCATGACTGTATCGGGAAAGCAATAATCGATCGCAGGCTTAACTAGAGATTGAACCTGGATTATTAAACATTAAAGGAAATTATATATCGTTGGACTATTAATTACTGTCAATTTAGCAATCTCTTCTTTAATCTCTTCTAAATCAAGATAGAGATCGGCAACATTAATTAAATTATCGCTGCTCATGCTTCGCAAACCAACTATTTCTACTCTAGCACCACGATAACTAACTGCATTGACAGCAGAGCTTAAATCTCCATCACCGCTGACTATTATTGCCGTATCGTAACTCGGTGCTAATGTGATTAAATCCACCGCTATTTCTACAGCTAAATTAGCTTTTTTAGCACCGTTTGGTAACTCTAGCAAGTTCTTAGTAATCACTCGGTAACCATTGCGACGCATCCACAGCAAAAAACCTTGTTGTTTCTCGTTATTGGGATCGACTCCGGTATAAAAAAAAGCTCGCAACAAGCTCGAGCCGAATCTCAGACGAGCAAGTAGTTTCGTATAATCTATTTCTATTCCCAACTGGAGTGCGGCGTAGAATAAATTTGCGGCATCGATAAAAATTGCGACTCGACCGCGATTTTTATTGATTTGTTCCCGACTAAATCTTGAATCACTTTCAAATTCTGACAACATTTTTTTCTCCTTATTTCTTATTAAAAATAATCGAATAAATTCTGAAAAGTTAATCTTATTTACCTGGGTAAATATAATTATTCTAGTTAACGTGAGTTCGACGACAATCTATAATTTTTAGCTCTAATTTTACAATAAGTTACTTCTGTCTTTCCCAGGCAAAAATCTAATCTCTTCTCAAGATTTAGATGGTTACTGGTTCGAGTTTAAAAGACAAGAAAATGTTGACAGGATTATTTTTGATCTAGATAGTATTTTAAATCACTTAAGTGGATTGAATCTATTATCAACTAGCTCAAATATTATTTCAAAAAAGCCCTAAAATAGATCGATACTAAAAAGTAGAGAATAATTAATCTTGATAACAATGGGGCGGAGTTCAAGGGGGAGAATACCTTAAAGCGGCAAGAAATCCGAGAAAAATAGTGAATGACGACGTAATAAGCTTGTCTAGCAAAACCAGATACAATTTAAAAAAAGCAACGAAATCTGCTCAAGTATCTAAGTCATTTCATACAGCTTGCGAACAATTAGAGGGATTAAAATTATTGATTATGATTCGCAAATCTGAAGTTGAAGGTGTTAGAATAAATCTCTCATTACAGAGAACTAATTCGGAGAAAGTAAATTTTAACTGGCGACTTAAATAATTAACTAACTAGAGAATTGTTCGCTCTTTTCTTGTTACTGCGACCTCACTCAATAAAGCATCATCAAAAATCGCTTTTCCCCTAATCAGATCGCGCTTCAGCAGTTTCGAGAGACCCCGATTATGTCCAAATACTGCCTTGTTTACTTTAACCTTAGAAAGAACTGCATTCGTTAAATCTGCATTGCAAAGAACAGCATTCTCCAAATTCGTACCAGTTAAATCGGCATTAATTAAATCAGCACCATTGAGATTGGCATTGATTAAAGTAGCACTATTTAATTTAATCTCCCCTAACTTAGTTCCACTCAAATCAAGTCCAGCCAGATAAGTATGATTGAGTCTGGCATCAATGAGTTGAGCATCAATCAGATAAGATCCAGCTAGGCAAGAATTAGACAAATTAGCACTACTGAGATCTGCACCAGTTAGATGAACAGCAACTAGAGAAGTATTAATTAAAGAAGCACTAATCAAACAAGCGTAAGACAAATACGAACAAGACAAGTTAGCACCAGCAAAGTTAGTATCACAGAGGTCAGCACCAATTAGAGAAGCATTAATTAAATTAGCTTCGATTAGCAATGCACCTCGAAGATTAGCACGATTGAGATTAGCCCGATCGAGCCTGACACGATTAAGCTTTGCACCAATTAAACAAGCACCAGTGAGGTTGGCATTAGATAAATCTGCATCGACGAGATTGGCATAAGATAAATCCGCATTAGTGAAATTACTCCCAGATAAGTCGAGACCACTCAGATTAAGACCAGATAAATTACGTTTACCAAGATTGTAATTACTGAAATCTTCTCGCCAATTTTGAGATTTTTTGATGATTTGATTCTTCATAATTTATGCAAACAATTATTTTTGATTGGCAAATAATTAAAACAAAATTGTCTTAATTATTTAAATTAAACAATGAAATCCGCCTGGAAAAAGTCGAATCTTAAATAAATAATTATTTAAGATTCAGAGGGGAATTCCCAAAAAATTGCTGAGATAAAATCATTGAAACTGTTTCTAGTTTTACTTGAATAAATTAGAATTTACTGGGTTACTTAAAGAATTTTATTGTTCTTCATCTTAGATTTAAAATCAGGATTTTTACTGAGAGAAAAAATTAATATAAATCAGAAGATTGTTTTGGCTTAGAGGGACTTAGAATTGTCTAGAAACAATTGAGATTGTTACAAATTTTTCAGAAAATGTTTTTAGAGCTTTATTTTTAAAGTTTCAAAAATGTTAATAATAGATCTCTTTCATTGATAATTATTTTTGAGAGCTTATCAAGATAATGTTTTTATACTCATGCCAGAATCGGACTGGTTGAGAGAAAAAAAACTGGATTGCGCGCCATAGCATTCCCGAATGCCACGGTCAGCCGTTAGCTGCGCTGCTCGCATTTTTCTGAGATCAATGGAACTAAATTAATCAAAATATTGGGAATGCTTTCGGGAATAGGTTTGAGTTTGGTCTGGGATGATTTTAAGAGTAAAAAATCAGCATGAAGATATTTGCTAAAAATTAGAAATAAGAGTGGCAAATCGATCTCTTAGCTAGTCAAGCTAGGGATTCAACTTCGGATTAGGTATCTATCTGGCATTAATAGTATTAATTTTTCTAGCAGCTAGCTATTATTGAGGAACAGATAATCAGAAAATCTTAGATATTAGCAATCTATTTATCTAAGAAAATGACTGATAATTTTCAAGCTTGGCCTTATCTAGATAGTTTATATGATTATCAAGAATTATTAAATAAATTTCCAAAATTAGGCACAATTCCCCCAGAAAAAATTGGAACAAAAATAGCAATTATTGGGGCAGGCGCATCGGGGATGTCCGCAGCGTATGAATTACTAAAAGTTGGTTTGTGTCCTGTTATTTTTGAAGCTTCTTCAAGAATTGGAGGTAGATTATATTCAAAACCATTTACTGAGATAGATGGTTCTCAATCTCAGGCTTTTGCCGAAATGGGTGCGATGCGAATTCCTAGCTCAAGTCGATTATTTTTTTACTATGCCGATCGTTTTCAAATTGATTATAGTCAAAATTTTCCCAATCCCGGTATAGTACCTACTCTTCTTTCTTATGAAGGAAAATCATTTTTATGGCAACCACAATCGCCACTACCAAAAGATTTTCAACAGCTAGAACAGGATTGGAGCTCTTATATGGATATGATTCTCGAAAGATTTTATCGACCTTGGTCTCAAGGAAATTTAGAAGAAGTAAAAAAACTTTGGCAACGTTATTTGACTCGTTTTAAAAGAATGAATTTTGCTGAAGTTTTATTTAATATTTTACCTTGGAGCGATTTAGAAATTAAGCGTTTTGGAGAATTAGGCATCGGTACTGGGGGTTTCAGTCCTTTTTTTCATTTATCTTGGTTTGAGTTTATGCGAATCATAATTAACCAATGTGAAACGAATCAAAAACTTATTACCTTGGGTGTTACTGAATTAATTCGCAAATTTTATACCGATTTAATTGAAACTCCAAGAGGTAAATTAAGTTTAGATCGAGGCGGGGAATTATTATTAAACACTCAAGTACATAGCATAGAAAAGGTTTCAGGACAACCTTTAGTTAAAATAGTTTATGGAGATAAACATAATATAGATTTTTTTCCAGCAGCAATTGTGGCAACAACAACTCGCAGTATGGAACTAATGGGTTTAACTTTTTATCAAGAAAATATGCCACTTCAAAATAATCAAATTGAAGCTATACGTAACATACATCATGTTGGTTCTTCTAAATTATTTATTAGAACTTCAACCAAGTTTTGGCTTGACCAACATGGAAATTTAATCAAAAAATTTCCGCTCGTTATTTTAACTGATGAACTTCCCAAAAATCTTTATTTATTGGATTATCCTCAAACAAAGTATGGAGTAGTTTGCGTTAGTTACACTTGGGAAAATGATTCACAGAAATTGATTGGTATTCCCCCCAAAGACCGTTTTGCTTTGTTTAAAAAGATTTTTACTCGTTTACATCCAGAGCTAGGAGAAGCTTTAATTCCAGTTAATAATGAAATTATTTCAATAGATTGGCAAATGACACCTTATTATTATGAGGCTTTTAAATTATGTACACCTGGACAAGAAGAAAGCAATCGTGTTCTTTATTATCAGTTTCAATCATGTTTAAAGCCAGAAACAGATTCAGGTCTTTACTTAGCAGGAGATAGTGTTTCTTGGTCAGGAGGATGGATCGAAGGCGCGTTAGAAACTGGAATTAATGCAGCTTGTGCAGTAATCTATCGCCTGGGAGGACGATTACCATCAACCAGCCCATTATCACTTAATTCCCATTTGTTTAACTATTAAATAACCTCGATCGAAAAGTTTCTCAATCAAACTAACGGTTGCTTATAAAGAGTGAAAGCATCGGGACGCTCGTCCGGTAAATCTCGAGAGCAAGTCCCTCGATACCAACATCCTCGTGGCCAGCTGCTAGCGATCGGACTTAGAGCCTATCCGAAAAATAATTGGGTTGAGATTATGCCATGTGACATGACAAAAAAAAGATTGCCTGATACAAGACAAAAACCAATCTAAATTGATTTAAGATATGCGATCGCTCTCTCTAGTGATTCAACCTCTTTTTTCCACTTTGCGATCGTTATATTATCTGCTTTGGAGCGTTTCTTTGACTCCTTTGAAATAGCAATCTGCTTCATAGATATGGCTGTAGTGAGTGCTTCTATTGAGGCACTCACATCAAAGGCATCTAACTTTTCAAGCAACTTATCTTCATTGTCTGTGTCAAGACTATTGCTGGGATTAACTGCTTCTTCTATATTGCCTGTAACAAGACTATCTTCAGAGACTTTTTTACCTTCATCTAAAATTCTGGCTAAATTCAAAATTGACTCTGC
>JASJCW010000032.1 GCA_030065265.1 Prochloraceae cyanobacterium | reverse complement strand
ATGAATATAATCTTGTTTTATGGGCAAGTGACACAATCATTTATGCGATCGTTGCAGATTTATCCATCGAAGAACTTCAGGAACTGGCTAATAACGTTGAAAGTATCTAGAATAGCCAAATTTAAGTTCTTGCGATCGCCGCTCTTAATTGTCAATATAATCTACCTATCTAATTAGGTTTCAATTTGCTATACTTAGGAACAGTCTTGCTTGTTTTTGGGTACGTAGCTCAGTGGATAGAGCAACCGCCTTCTAAGCGGTCGGCCGCAGGTTCAAATCCTGCCGTACCCGTTCTAAAAATAAATATTTTTATTGATGTCTCAAAGTGCGATCGCAAGCTGATTTCAATAGATATTGCCAAAATCTATTGTAAGGGTGAACGATATTGACTAATTTATTACCTCGATATACCGATAATCCTCGATCGAACCATTCAAATATCGATCCGTTGAAATTAAAAATATTTTGATATCCTAAAGCGTTTAATTGACGAGATATTAAACTAGAACGATATCCAATGGAACAATAAACAACAATATTTGTTGAAAAATCTACCTCTTGCCAATTAATTAAATCTCGCATATTCTGAGGCATTAATTTAGCATTGGGAAGATGAGAAACACTGTATTCTTGCAAAGTTCTTGCATCCAATAATAAAGGTTGTTCTCGATCGCTTTGGCTCAACCATCTTACTAAATTTTGCGTCGATAAATGTTTGATATCGTTAAACTTTAAACGAATCAATAATCTAATAACACTCCAAAATAAGTTTTTTAAAATAGACATGATTTTAAAAATGATATTTTCTAATATTAATAAATAGCAATCCCTGATTCAATAGCGGCTATGATTCACAAAAATAATCGATCGAGTTTTTTGTTGTCGCTAGAACTTTAGTTTAATATCTCATCTTTTGTCAGATTTTTTTTCAATTAGTTAGAGTTAAATCTATATTGAATTAAACTGTTCCCTATTCTCTTTTATTTATAAAAATGCTCGACTTCCAAATTTACGATCGACTACTAAAAAAATACGTAGATAATCGAGGCAGAATTGACTATCAAACTTGGAAAATAGAATCGCAAGATCGGCTTAATTTGTGGCTAAAAGAATCAGCTAGAATTAATTTGTCACAATGCGATCGCAACGAAAGATTAGCTTTTTGGATTAATTTATATAATGGGTTAGTGATTGCTGAAATACTAAAAATATATCCGATCGCTTCTATTTTTCCCAAATTATTAGGTCTTCCCAATCCGATCGCTTTTTTTTGGTTTTTCTCTCGTCCCATCTACGTAGGTTACAGCCTCAACGGTATCGAACACGCAATAATTCGGCCCCGTTTTCGAGATCCTCAGATCCATTTTGCCCTAGTTTGTGCTGCCCTTGGTTGTCCGATTTTGAGAAACGAAGCATATACACCAGACAATCTCGAATCTCAATTAGATGAAGACTGTAAACGTTTTATAAATAACCCAAATAAAGTATATTACGATACGGAAAATAAAATTCTTTACTGCAGCAAAATTTTCAAATGGTACGGAAATGAGTTTCTAGCCGTTGCTAACTCAATTCCAGAATATATCCAAACTTATCTATCTCCAGATTTGGGTTTAAATGCCTCAACTGCGGTTAAATATCTAGATTACGATTGGAATCTCAATCAGCGAATATCGTCGTAGAATCGCTTTAGATAAGTCCCAGAAACCCCAATACCCCATAAAAAGCCAATACAAAGGTAGATGAAATTAGCTTTGAAGAAACCCCATTTAGCAACGCGGCGATCGCTAGACTGTACGATGCGATCTACTAAATATATTTTTCCATAATTAAATAATCTAAGACAGAGGTCGGCATCTTCCATAATTGGTAATTTTAGATCGAAACCACCGCAATCCCAAAAATCCTTGCGACGACAGAAGATTACCTGATCTCCAAATAAGACTCGAAACCCCCTCAAAAATAAATGGGGTCGAAATATTAACGGTGCGTAGTATGTTTTTAAATAGTTGTGAAAAGATATTCCCCAGCGAGTTCGCTCTTGACCCATCATTAGAGAAATAAAACCGCCCCCAGCAATGGTAGAATCGGCTAGTGTATTTTCAATTATATTTGCGAGATCGTCGGGTACTAAAGTATCGGCATGAATAAAGCAAACAATATTTCCTGTTGCTATTTTCGCGCCTAAATTCATTTGAATCGATCGCCCTTTTTGAGGAGAAATTAAAGTACGAATGCCCATCGATCGAGCTATTTTTATCGTGCGATCGCTGCTTCCTCCATCGACTACAACGATTTCTTTTGCGGGAGGATTTAAACTAGTTAAATTGCGTAAAGTTCTCTCTAGATATTTTGCTTCGTTTAATGTCGGAATGATTATCGAAATATTTGAAGACATTTAAATTAATAATAATGAGAAAAAGAAACGATCTCGAATTTTACAATCGAGTAGCTTATGAGTGGTGGGACGAAAAAGCAATAATTTTTGCCCTTTCTCATCTTAATTTACCTCGTTTTGAATACTTCGATCGCTTTATCAATAATTGGCAGAATTTAAAAGTTTTAGATGTCGGATGCGGAGGTGGTTTTACTTGCGAATTCTTAGCAAAAAGGAATGTTTTAGTCTCTGGAATTGACAGATCTGAAAATTGCATTTTTGAAGCTAAAAAACACGCTCGAGAAAACAATTTAGCAATCGATTATCAACATGGTTTTTCAGAAAAAATGCCCTATCGAGATAACTATTTCGATGCTGTTATTTGTGTCGACGTTCTCGAACACGTTACGGATTTAAAACAGACTATTGCTGAGATATATCGAGTTTTAAAACCGGGTGGATTTTTGGGATTTGATACTATCAATCGGACTTTTAAATCTCGATTAATTACGATCTGGCTCTTAGAAGATATTTTACAAAAAATCCCTCGAGGCATCCACGACTGGAACAAATTTATTAAACCAGCAGAATTGAAAGTGATGATGGAAGAGACCGGTTTTAGTAAGATTGAAATGGCAGGATTTAATATTTTTGGTAGAAATTTATTAGATAATTTAGAGAGTTATTTTTATTATCAAAAAACCGGAAAATTTAAAATTAGTCTCGATCGAGATACTTCAGTAATGTACATCGGTAAAGCAATTAAATAGGAAAAAAACTATATGCTATCGGCAATTTTATTCGATTTAGACGGCACTTTAGTCAATACAGACGATTTGCATTTTCAAACTTGGCAAGATGCATTAAGAGAACTAAAAATCGAGATCGATCGCCCTTTCTACAATCAAAAAATATCGGGACGAACTAACGAACAAATAGTTCGAGATATCTTACCCCAATTACCTTTTGAAACAGGATTAAAAATAGCTCACGATAAAGAAGCTAATTTTCGCAATTTAGCCGGTAAATTAACAGCAACACCAGGATTAGATAAGATATTAAATTGGGTAAAAAATAACGATCTAAAAAAAGCCGTAGTCACCAATGCACCTCGAGATAATGCTAAATTCATGTTAGAAGCATTAGCATTGACCGAAACATTTGAAACGGTCATTTTAGCAGAAGATGCACCCAGGGGCAAACCCGATCCAGCACCCTATCAACTAGCATTAAAACGTTTGCAAATAGAAAAAGATCGCGCGATCGTCTTTGAAGATTCTCCTTCTGGGTTGCGATCGGCAAAAGCAGCAGGAATATACACTATTGGTGTTGCTTCTGGTCACGAACCGGAATATCTCTTAGAATTAGGGGCAGATCGAGTTATTGATGACTTTACCGATCGCGAACTTTGGCAATGGTTAGAAACAATGGTTTAAGTAACAATTTAGTATTTAATTTATTCAGTTTCTAATTCTTCTATTTCAGATTCTGTTTTTATTGTCTCTGTTTCTTTAAGCTCTTTAGTAACAGAAGGAATGACCTTGGCTTGAATTTCAGGAGTCGTTTCTGTTGGTTCTAATATTTCAACTGGAGTATTTTCAGTTACTTCTACTTCAGGTTCTTCAATAACAGGAGTAACTAACTCTTCTTCTGTTTTTGGTTCTAATATTTCAACTGGAGTATTTTCAGTTACTTCTACTTCAGGTTCTTCACTAACGGGAGTAACTAACTCTTCTTCTGTTTTTAGCTCCGATTCAGGTGCTTTTTGCTCCGGGATAAAATCGGGAATTGTTTCCTCAATTTTTACCGCTTTTTCTAACATTTCAGGAGACTTTTCAGGAGTTAAGGATTCTCGGGTATTTTTTTCAATTGGTTGTTCCAATCCAGAAGGAACAGAATTGCTAGTCGAATCTTCAGTAATGGCAGTGCAAGCACTAACAGTAAACACCAAAATACTTGCGATAAATATGACAATTACTCGAGTAATTCTGCTATTTTTCTTCATTTTATATATCTCAAATTGTGGTTAAAATTATTACCGACAATAGACGATCGTAAGCTGTTTCCAGAATCATAATACCTTGAACTAGGGTAAAAATTTAAAATCCGCACAGCATAATTATAAAATTGCCAAAATAATGCAAAAATAGCCGATGAAAAAAATAGTATCCAAAATTAAATCTTGTTCGCGCTGGGCGATCGCAGGTGGAACGCTATTTTTTTTACTTAGCACCTTGAGAAGCAACTGGCAAGAAGTTGCCGCGATCGAAATCGAAAGTCACAGTTGGTTAATGCTAGCGATCGCGCTGATAGTAACTTTTTTAGCCCATATTTGGTCTGGTTGGGTTTGGACTTGGATTTTACAAGACTTAAAATACAATCTCAAAACAACAAAAGCCGTTCGAGTTTATCTTAAAACAAATGTCGCTAAATATTTGCCTGGCAATGTCTGGCATTATTACGGACGTATTGAAGCCATTTGTAAAGTGGGTAATTCTTTAGGATCTGCAAGTTGTAGCGTTTTGTTAGAGCCGCTTTTAATGGCTGCTGCTGCCCTAATTATTGTTATAATTGGCTCTTCTTTTGGTTTAGTATCGGAATACAACTTAGCCGAGCTACAAATATTTGGTTTAATTGCAATATTACTGGGAATACATCCGTGCATTCTCAATCCTTTAATTCAACGTTT
This sequence comes from Prochloraceae cyanobacterium, assembly GCA_030065265.1. Classification (GTDB taxonomy): domain Bacteria; phylum Cyanobacteriota; class Cyanobacteriia; order Cyanobacteriales; family JASJDA01; genus JASJDA01. The sequence goes on along the minus strand of JASJCW010000032.1, from coordinate 25,323 downwards.
AAACCGTCTTAAAGGAAAGACTGACAACTGCGATTGCTATCGACTCCAAAGATACCCTTTAGCACCTCTGATCGGGGAATTAGGTTTTGTCATTTTGAGAGGAATTGGATTTTTATTTGTTTGTCAGGGCCTGATGTTCGTTAACCTCGATCGCATACCCCAACTAGTAACAATATTTAGTTTAGCTTGGCTGCTAGGATTAATTGTACCCGGCGCACCTGGAGGAATGGGAGTATTTGAAACGGTGGCGATCGCCTCTTTCGATCCCAATTATTTTCCTCAAGCTTCAATTTTAGCTGCTGTTGCTCTATACCGCCTTGTTAGTATCATTGCCGAAGCGATCGCGGCTAGTTTAGCATCGATCGAGTTGAAAAAATCGGTCAATATTTAGTTGAATATTTCATTTTTAAGCAGCAATCGGAGACTCTTCGATCGCCTTCAAAAATTATCGAGTTTCTTGAAAGTAAATATCTATATTAATCTTAATTCCCCAAAATAATTTTGAAGATAGTTAACAAGAGGGAGTTACTCGATCTTTTCTTTCTCCTCCCTCTTAGATCGAATTATTCTTCTGTGTCTTCACTAGCAACAGTTCGAGACATTCTTGAAGCAGCGATCGAACAAATAGCTCTTTTTGGTTCGTCCATCACTTGAATGCCTTCTGGCAAAACCAATTCTCCAACTTGGAAAGATTGTCCTACCTTTAAGTGAGATATGTCAGCGTCGATCGACTCGGGAATTCGATCCGGGGGACATTGTACTTTCACATCGTTAACTAAATGTTCCATAATGCCACCCATTTTAATTCCGGCGGCTTCTCCTACCAAATTAATCGGTACAGATACCTCAACGCTTTTCTGAGCTGCAATTGAGAAAAAACTCAAATGATAGACTAAGTTGTTTTTCCAAGGATGGGTTTGTACTTCTCTAATTAAAGCCTTGCCGCTCCAAGGAACTTCTGGAATGTTAATATCAATCAGAGTATTATTTAATGAAGCTTTTTTTAGCAAAACTTCGGCTTCTTTCTTTTTGAGAACTAAAGAAATCGATTCGGCCCCTTGATGTCCGTATAATGCAGCCGGAATAAATCCTTCCCGTCTTAAAGCTCTAGGTTTGCTTCCTTCGGGTCTTTTTTTGCATTCTAATGATAATTCCATGATTTTCTGATGGTAAGGTGTAATTAAAAATTTGTCAGCTTTAAACTTTTGTTTTCACCGGATCGCCATTAGCATCTAATAAAGCGCGTTTGGGCCCGTGAATTGGATCTTCTACTATAATCGTTTGATCTCTTTTCGCGCCAATCGAAACGATCGCGATCGGCACTTCCATTAATTCGGCCAAAAACTTGAGATAATTCAACGCTTTAGGCGGCAAATCTTCGAGAGTTTTACAATCAGCAGTAGACTTTTGCCAGCCGGGTAAAGTTTCATAAATTGGCTCGCAACGAGCAAATTGACTGGCATTAGTAGGAAAATCGTAACAGGTTTGGCCGTCTAATTTGTAAGCAACGCAAACTTTAATTTCGTCTAAGCGATCGAGTACGTCTAACTTAGTAATTGCCAAACAATCAAAACCGTTGATCCGCACTGCATAGCGACCGATTACGGCATCAAACCAACCGCAGCGACGACGACGGCCCGTAGTCGTACCGAATTCCGCACCCCAATCGCAGAGATTTTCGCCGATATCTCCTTTTAATTCAGTGGGAAAAGGCCCTTCTCCAACTCGAGTCGTATAAGCTTTAGCCACTCCAATCACTCGATCGATAATCGTCGGGCCGACTCCCGCGCCAACACAAGCACCACCAGCGATCGGGTTGCTAGATGTAACGTAAGGATAAGTGCCGTGATCTAAGTCTAATAGAGTACCTTGCGCTCCTTCAAACAAGATATTTTTTTTCTGCTTGACTGCTTGATATATTTTTAGGGAACTATCAATGACATGAGGACGCAGGCGATCGGCATATTCGAGATATTCTTCGATTACTACTTTAGGATCTAAGGGCGATACATTGTATAATTTTTCTAAAATTACATTTTTGTAATTAATCGTCCATTCTAATTTTGTTTTTAAATCATCTGGATTAATTAGGTCTACAACTCTAATTCCGATTCTCTCAGATTTATCGGCGTAAGTCGGGCCGATTCCTCTACCGGTAGTCCCAATTTTATGTTTGCCCCTTCTTTCTTCTGAAGCTCGGTCGATCGCTCGATGATAGGGCATAGTTACATGAGCTGTTTGGGAAATAAACAGATTTTTTAGGGAAACATTGAGGGTTTCCAACTGTTTAATTTCTTCAATGAAAACTTGAGGATCGATAACAGTCCCAGATCCAATAATACATTCAGTATTAGGGTAGAGAATTCCTGAAGGAATTAAATGCAGTTTAAAAGTGCGATCGGCAACTACTACCGTATGTCCCGCATTTACTCCCCCTTGAGAACGCACTACTACGTCTGCTGACTTACTCAATAGATCGGTTATCTTACCTTTTCCTTCGTCACCCCATTGGGCACCAATTACTATAACGTTAGCCAAGGTATATTATCAGCTATAAAGTTTACACAAACCACTATTATCTGCATAAGTCGCGATCGCTGTCAAGGAAATCGCTCTCTTGGCTCGATTGCAAATAAAGCTTTGCTAATTGTTAACAATTATTAATAAACTATGACAACCATTTTGACAAAGCCTTATCTTCGGAATCAATTTCTGCAACGTTTCTGTAATAATAGTCTTGCCAGCCCCGTTCTGGTAATCCTGCAAATAGCATCAAATTTAGTGGATAGTGTTCGCTATCGGTGCAACGTCTAAAATCATCTCGAAACAAAAAAATCTCTTTATTGAGTGCTATTGCTATCCTTAATTCAACCATTACACCTTCATCGGGAGGTGTTCCATTGACGATCGCAAATATCCCATCACATTTTTTAACATCATCGAGATCGGCTCGAGCTATCTTATAAGCCCAACCGCTTTGAGAAAAGTCAACTTGATTGTTGCGTTGAAATGGCTCTAAAACTTCTGCCCCCATCGATTCTAACTTACTAACAATTGGAGGAAGTAAGAGTTCTTTTTGTTGAGAAGAGAACCCATAAGGGTTTGCTAAATAAATTTTTTTACTCGTCATTATCTAGATTTTTATTATTAGCTTTTTCTTAAATTTTAGTGTTTGAGAAATAATTTTTTATTTAAAAAACTTTAAGGCGACGGATTTAGATTGTTATTTTAAATTTTTTCTATTTTTAGAATCTAAAAGTTCTTCCCACCTTGCTAAAATTAAAATCGCCAACAACTAAACTGCGATCGCACAAAGGTAATTGTCTTCTTCTAATTCTTTTTGCCGTATAAAAAGTAATGGGAATATTTCTCTTTTCAAGTTCTTCAGCAACAAGTTTTTCTTCGTGTTTTAATTTACCGTTGCCTCGTTCTTGCATAAAAGCTTTAGTTATTTTTACCATTTTAAAAAACCTAATTCAAGAAAAGCGATCGCAAAATAAGCAAAGCAATTGCACTTAAAACAGCCGTAAAAGGTAAAGTAACAACCCAAGCTAAAATAACCGATTTTATCGTCGCAAAACTGACATTTTGCCAACCTTGAAAGATACCGATACCGACGACAGCACCGACTAAAGCATGGGAAGTAGAAACGGGAAAACCAAAACGAGAAGCAATTAATATAGTAGTTGCAGTGGCAATTTCGGCACAAAAACCGCTACTAGGTTGCAAATGAATAATACCTTCACCGACAGTAGTAATGACATTTTTACCTTGAAAAGATAAACCTAATACAATACCTAAACCACCAAGAATTAAAATCCAAATTGGAATATTTAAGCCGTTGAAAGGGATTGAATGATTATTAAAAACGTAGACTACAATAGCTAAAGGAGCGATCGCATTGCCAACATCGTTAGCTCCATGGCCGAAAGCAACAAAGCAAGCACTCACTACCTGAAATCTGGCTAAAACTCGTTCTATTTGCAATTTTTGAGTTGTTTTATCTTTTGATACCTCTTTCAGCCTTTGTAACTGATTCCAGCCGTCTACAGTAAGACTTATGGCAGCGATACCGCCGAAAGCAAGGGCTAAATCCCGATGAGGTAAAGTAATAAAATCAAAAACGGGGCGATCGAATAAACTCGGTAAAACAATTACACCGAATATAGAGACTAAAATAACGCTTAACCAAGGAATCCATTCCACCAACCTGGTTATAGTATCGCTACGTGCTGAGCTAGGCTCAGATCCGCTTGGCGGATCTAGTATCGAATGTTTCAATAAACTATAAAATATTGCCGCGATCGCACCACTAATTAAAGGTGTTACGATCCAAGCTAAAGATATCTCTAATATATGTTCCCAATTTACTGCATTTTGCCCTGCTGCGACCAAACTAAATCCCGCGATCGCACCAATAACTGCGTGGGAAGATGCGACGGGTAAACCGAAATTTGTCGCTATTTGCAGCCACAAACCACATGATATTAATACCCCTGTCATTCCTAACAATAATATTTCGGGGCGATCGCTAAATACGGATATATCTGTTACGTCAGTCGCTATCTTTGAGGAAACATTTTTACTGAATATTACTGCGCCAATAAATTCTAATATTCCGGCAACAATTATCGCTTGTTTGATTGTTAATGCTTTAGATCCTACGGATGTTCCCATCGAATTGGCAACATCATTTGCTCCTAAATTCCAAGCGACATAAAATGCTAAAAATGCGGTTATATATATTTCCAATTTTTTTAGTTATTAGTTGTTAGTTGTTAGTTGTTAGTTGTTTGCTGTTTGCTATCTTTTTTATTTCATGATTTCTGCGATCGTTTTTTGATAACAGTCATATATTTCGGCAGAAAAACAAACAAAAATCACGCTTTCAATAGTATTTTCATTTTCTAAATATTTTTTCACTTCAGTGACAGCGATTTTAGTAGCTTTTTCTAAGGGAAATTCATAAGCCCCGGTACTAATAGCAGGAAATGCGATCGATTTAATCTCATTTTCTGCGGCTATTTCCAAACAGCGACGATAACAATTAGCTAATATTTTGTCTTCGCCATAATTGCCACCTTCCCAAACCGGGCCGACTGTATGGATGACGTATTTAGCAAAAAGATTGTAACCTTGAGTAATTTTAGCTTCTCCTTCTTCGCACCAACCTATTTTTATACATTCCTCTTCTAATCCTAAACCGGCTGCTTTGTGAATAGCACCGCTTACATCACTACCTGGTAATAAAGACTCGTTTGCAGCATTAACGATCGCATCTACTTTTTGCTGGGTTATATCTCCTTGCATTACTAAAATTTGCTTTTTATTGTTCAATTTTGATTCTGACATTATTTTTATTTCCTCAAAATTGCTTCAGTAAAATCCAATATTTCATTTACTATAAAATTTCTTCGATCGATTTTTGATAGCAGTCATATATTTCAGGAGAAAAACAAACAAAGATCGCGCTTTCAATAGTATTTTCATTTTCTAAATATTTTTTCACTTCAGTAACTGAGATTTTGGTAGCTGCGGCGATCGGATAGCGATAAACTCCCGTACTAATAGCCGGAAATGCGATCGATTTAATCTGATTTTCTGCGGCTATTTCTAAACTACGACGATAACAACTAGCTAATAGATAATCTTCTCCTTGTTTTCCTCCTTTCCAAACCGGCCCGACTGTATGAATGACACATTTAGCAGGTAAATTATAACCGCGAGTAATTTTTGCATCTCCAGTAGCGCAACCGCCAATTTGACGACATTCTTCTAATAATTGCGGCCCTGCTGCGCGATGAATCGCTCCATCAACTCCACCACCACCTAATAAAGAAGTATTTGCAGCATTCACGATCGCATCTACTTTTTGCTGAGTAATATCTCCTTTCACTACTAAAATTTGCTTTTTATTTTTAAAATTCAATTTTGACATGATTTTCGAGCGAGAATAGGCTAAGAATGGAATATTTTAAAAGCGATCTATTATCTTATTCAAACTAGGCTAAAATCAAAACCTTTGAGCGCGATCGATCGCAGCTAAACAAAATGTCAAGACATGTTTTACAAATTTCCCAGTCTTTAAAATTGCCGCTCGCTTAATTTTGGTGGAAAAGATAAAATTTAATCTAACATAAGCCTAAATAATTTAATATTTATTGTTATGAATACCGATATAAAAGCCGTTAAAGTAATAGGTGGTGGATTGGCTGGGACTGAAGCAGCTTGGCAAATTGCTAAAGCAGGAATTCCCGTCATTTTACAAGAAATGCGCCCGCTCGTAAATTCCCCTGCACATCACACCCAAGAACTAGCCGAATTAGTCTGTAGTAATTCTTTTGGAGCTAAAAAAAGCGATCGCGCTGCTGGATTGCTTCACGAAGAATTGCGCCGTTTGGATTCTATTATTATTAATACTGCAGACAAGCATTCCGTGCCAGCAGGAGGGGCTTTAGCTGTGGATAGGGCGGTTTTTAGCAGCGAATTGACCCGTACCCTAGCAGAACATCCTTTAATCGAATTGCGTCGCGAAGCAGCTACAGAAATACCCACAGAAGGGATAGTCGTTTTGACAACCGGCCCGCTGACAACTGAAGAATTAGCAAAAGATTTACAGCAATTTACGGGGATGGAATATCTCAGCTTTTTTGATGCCGCATCTCCGATCGTAGTTGGCGAATCGATTAATCGCGAAATTGCTTTTCTGGCTTCTCGTTACGATAAAGGCGAGGCTGCTTATCTCAATTGTCCCATGAATCGGGAAGAGTATTTACATTTTCATGCTGAATTATCCCATGCCGAACAAGCAGAATTAAAAGATTTCGATCGCGAAAGTGCTAAGTTTTTTGAAGGATGTTTGCCGATCGAGGAGTTAGCGCGACGCGGAGAGGATACAATGCGTTACGGGCCGCTAAAACCTGTGGGGTTGTTTGATGCTCGTTTGGGGGATTTCCGCGACCCTGAAAATAAATCTAAACGTCCCTATGCTGTGGTGCAACTGCGTCAAGAAGATAAAGCCGGTCAATTGTGGAATATGGTCGGTTTTCAAACTAATTTGCGTTGGGGCGAACAAAAAAGGGTGTTTAAGTTAATTCCGGGCTTGGAAAATGCCGAATTTGTCAGAATGGGGGTAATGCATCGCAATACTTTCATCAATTCGCCCCAATTGTTAAATGCTGCTTTGCAGTTTAAAAATCGCGCTAATTTATTGGCCGCAGGTCAATTAATTGGGACTGAGGGTTATACTGCTGCTGCTGCTGGAGGTTGGTTGGCTGGCACTAATGCCGCCAGATTAGCTTCAGGAAAATCACCTTTAAGTATGCCCGGAACTACGATGATGGGAGCTTTGTTTGAGTTTATCAGTTCCGCATCGCCAAAACATTTTCAACCTATGCCGCCTAATTTTGGTATTTTACCATCTTTAGAGGTGAAAATTCGCAACAAACAAGAAAGATATGGAGCTTATCGCGATCGCGCTTTGGCAGATCTAGATCTTTGGCAAAATAATTTTAAAAGTTCTACTTTAATAGGAGTTGGGAAGTAAATGAAAGAGAAGTTTCTTGTTTGGTTAAACCGTTTGTTAATTGCCGATGTTTTTCTAGTAATGTTTGGCGGAATTTGGTTTTTAATCGCCGCGATCGGTAAATTTTCAGGTCTTCCTTTGGGCTTAGATTTATTTTACAAGCTTTGGCAACCTTTATTTAATCCAGCTATTTCTATTTTAATTGGTGGTGCTATTCTCAATTGGCTGATCGATAAGGTTTCTAAAAAAGTTAGTTCTAATTAAAAATCTACGATCGTAGATTTGCAAAAGAGAGCTAATAGTCGGGAAATCAATCTTTGTTCTCTGAGGAAAAACCTAAAGTCCGCAGGTTTTACTGCGATACAATAACATCCAATGAGCTAAAGAATGTAAGGATTGTTTTTTCTGATAGATGGTGTTTAAAGTAGGATAATATCCTAATGGTTTTTCACCTTCAGAAATATTATCATTGCCAATCAGATCGCGAAACTCTTGGTAGTTTTTTTCGCTATACTCATCTAATTGATTGCCACTATCTAAATAAATTTGTTTTTGTATTTTAAATCCAAAACGATTGTCGGAATATGATTGCCAAAGCTGATTCATTTCCGTCAATTCTTCACAGCTTAAATTGTCATTAATTTCATCTATTCCCAATTGATTGCCAATTGATTGAATGATTATTCGATCCGTCGTGCGATCGGCTTTATCCCATTTTTCCTGCGATAAATATTTTTCAAGCCGATCTAGATCGGCTGTATGATAGTATTTGTTTGTTAAAAAAAATCCCGCAATTCCTATTGCAATTAATCCAGAAATTGCCCCGATCGTTATTTTAAATTTGAGACGTTTTCCTGAATTTAAATTATTATTTTCATCGTCGATCGCACTAGATGAGGGGAAGATAATATTGAGATCGTGTAGAGCTTCTGAGGCATCATGATATCTTTGTTGAAAATCAAAACGCACCATTTTTTCAAGAAAATCACCCAGTTTATTGCTAACTTCTATCTTCGATCGCCAAAGAGATTCTCGAGATTTAGATTCTACAGTAACATCTTTAGCTTTTAAACCACTAAGAGCTAAAATCCCAATAATACCTACTGCATAAATATCGCTGGCTAACTGAGGATAACCTAAAGCTTGTTCGTGGGCCATGTAACCGCTCGAACCAATTCGAGTAGTATTTGGAGTTCTTAAGGTCGTATCGATATTAAATTCTTTAACTATCCCGAAATCAATTATTACTAATTTGCCATCTTTTTCCCTTCTCATAATGTTAGATGGTTTGAGATCTCGATGAATCAGATTTCCATCATGAATTACTTTTAAAACTTCTAAAATTTCTCTTAATAATTCTATTGTTTCAGATTCGCTTAATTGATTTCCAGGCTGAATTTCTTCGCTTAATTCCCTACCTTGAATGAATTCTTGGACTAAGTAAAACTGTCCTTCTTGACAAAAATGAGCGTACAAACGAGGTATGCGATCGTGTTCGCCGAGATGATACAATGATTTTGCTTCTCGCTCGAAAAGTTTCTTGGCGATCGATTCTTTTTGTTCGTTAGAACTTTGAGGCGATAAACGCTTGACAACGCAAAAAGGTTGGTTCGGTAAAGCAGTATCTATTGCTAAGTAAGTATAAGCAAATCCACCTCTACCAATTTGTTTGATAACCTTATACCGACTCAGAAGAGTTTTGCCAACTAAAGTAGTTATTTCTGCCATAAAAATTTATCAATATAATTCATTCTTTTGGGATCGGTTGATTGTTAAGTTTTTTAAACTCAAATAATATTTGCGATCGCTTCTAACAACTAATCAAAAGAAATTTGATGCTCAATTTTAAGGTTACGGCTGTTCATAGCTTCGATAAATAAATTGGTAGGTAAAGCTCGTTCTACGGGCCAGATACCTGGCTTACTTAGTTTACCCGATAAAATCAATTCAGCGATAGTCCCAGTTCCGTAACCTGCTGCGATCGCAGTATTTTCGTGTAACATTGTCGAACAAAATTTAGCATTTTTGCCCTCTTTTTTGCCAATAATTTCCGATCGCATTGCTACCCCAATACCGCTAAAGCGATCGCTTATAGTTGTCATGAAATAACTAACCTTAGAAAAAAACTCAATTCCTCCCGGACTTTGTACCCAAGATCGAGGGAAAATATGGGCAGTAATCCAAGTAAGATGGTTGTAAAGGTCTGGATAAGAACCAAATTTAGTAATTACGGTACTAGCAGGGAAAGATTCGGCAAAAGAATAAGTTTCCGGTACGTCGAACCAATACACCCCGATTTTACCGTAAGGTTGGGGGAATTCGATAGTTTCGCGATCGCTGTAGGGTTTGACTTTTTGCCATTTTCCATCGATCCAAGCGTCAAAAGGTCGATCTAAACCTAGAAATGTGGTACGCATCACCGTAACTCCCGCACCTCCCGATCCTGCGACAACATAACTTAAATGAATTTTTTCAGCACTGTCAAGCTGTTCGACTCCTTGGCGTACCATACTGTTAGAAATACCTGGAAAAATGCCAGTATTTAAGATCGCCGTTACCCCTTTGTCGATCGCATTCTGACGGTATTTTACTACCCGCTCGTAAAAAGAACGATGGTCGCTCACATCAAGATAATTGACACCTTCTGCGATACATATTTCCACCACTTTTCCATCGCGATAGTGAAAGGGGCCCGCACAATGAATCACTAAATCCGATTCTGAAATCGCTTTTTGCAATGCTAGGGTATCTTTTAAGTCTAGAGCCAGAAATTTTAATCCCTTGTCTAAATTTTGCTTCTTTTGTCTTCCCGTTACCGTAATCTCAAAATCGTTATGAGTAGCAAGATCTAGGGCTACACTTTTGCCAATTCTACCTTGACCGCCGAGAATTAATACTTTTTTTGTCATAATTGTCAATAGATATACTAATTTAGTTCCGCAAATAGATTTTAAATAATAAACGATTTCGCGCTCGCTCCAAATTAGAAAAGATTCTAAAAATTGATATGATAGCAGAAGAGGATTTTTTTCAAGGGGCTATCTCGCGATCGCTTTAATGAATCAAATAACTATCGAACCAAATCGGTTTTATAACTAACTGAAAAACTCCAATCTTATTATTATCAATAATATCAAAAAAAGTAAAAAAAATAATAATTAATCCAATTACATAAAAGTAACACTAATCGGGAAAAGTAGTAATGAGAAAATTTGCTTTACTGGTAGGAGTTAGCGAATACGAAAGTGATTTTATCAATTTGCCCCAAGCAGTTAAAGATGTAGAAGCACTAGAGAAAATTTTACTGCATCCAGAGATGGGAAATTTTGCTAAATCCGATGTATTAGTTTTAAAAAATCCGCCGCGACAAACCATGGAAGAAGCGATCGAAGAATTATTTATCGATCGCCAAATAAACGATTTAATATTATTATTTTTCTCGGGTCACGGCATTAAAGATGAAAACGGCAAACTTTATTTAGCAGCAACAAATACTCGCAAAACCAAACAAGGAGAATTAGTCAGATCTTCGTCGATAGCAGCGCGTTTCATTCACGAAAGTATGAAGCGAAGCAGTTCGATGCGTCAAGTCATAATTTTAGATAGTTGTTTCAGTGGAGCTTTTGCCGATAATTTATTAGCAAAAGATGACGGTGCGATCGATATCAAACAAGAATTTGGCGGCGAAGGAAGGGCAATTTTAACTTCTTCAGCTTCAACTCAATATTCTTTTGAAGAAAAAGGAGAAGACCTATCAATTTATACAAGATATTTAATTGAAGGAATTAAAACGGGAAAAGCCGATCGCAACAACGATGGATTTATTTCTGTTGGCGAACTCCACGAATATATTAAGGATAAAATTCACCAAATTAAGCCCGCACTTCAGCCGAAAATATATCTCGGTCAAGGTGGCAATACGATTAATTTAGTTAAAATAGCTACTGGGAATTTAAAAGAAAAATATCGCCAAGAAATCAGTCAATATTGTAGCGGTAAAGAAATTACTTTTGTCGGCAGAAAAATCTTAAATACCCTGAGAGTCAATTTAGATATACCCGAAGCTGAAGCCAAGCAAATTGAAGCAGAAGTTTTAGAACCTTTACGACAAGAATTTAACCAAAAATTGCAGCAATACGAAAGAGATTTTACCGAAGCACTCAAGCAAGAAGTTCCCTTAAGCGAGACTGAAATCGAGCGGCTCAGGAAAAATCTTCAGCAACTCTTAGATTTAAAAGATGAAGATACCCAACCAATCGAAGCGAAAGTAAGTTCCAAAATTAAAGCCTATAAACAGAGATTATTACAATACGAAGAAGAATTCATTCAATTATCCCATCAAGAAAAAGAGCTTACTGAAACCTCCCGCAATCGCCTGCAAAAAATGCAACAACAATGGCAATTAAGCGATCGGGATGTAGCCATAATTGAAAAAAGAATTAACGTTGAAAATAAGCTATACAAACAAAAATTATCTCAATATGAAAGGGCATTAATTACTGCAATACAAAAACAATATCCTCTCAGTAAAAAACAACAACAAGAATTAGAAAGAATTCAAGTTAGTTTGAAACTAAAAAGTGAAGATATAGATTTAATTGACAAGAAAATTACCGATCGCATTAAAGTCTACAAACAAAATTTAAGAGAATACAAACAACTCCTATCTAGAGCAATTAAAAGTAGCTATCCGATCGCCAAAGAAATTCGCGAAGAATTAAATCAATTCAAAGAAGTTTTACAAATTAGAGCAGAAGACGCTCAAAAAATTGAAGCCAAACTTGTCAAAGAAAGACAAATCGATCTAACCCCTTCTAGAGAATCCCTCAAACAAAAAAAATCGAGATCTAAATCTATCGATCGCAATCCCCAACAAAAAGTCAAAAAGAGCAATACTCCAGTAGCAAGAAGAGAGTATCTCAAATATATTATTTTTGCTGGACTAGGATTGGGATTAGCATCAGTTAAAAACTTATGGCCAGCAACAACAAATACGACAAATAAAGAAATTAAAAAAACCGAACCAGTAGAAAAGACTGTCTCAACAGAAAAAGTAAAACCCCCCACGCAATCGCAACTAATCGAACCCAAAAAAAGCCCAAAAAATTCATCATCTCTCGAGTTAAAAACAATTGAATTTGAAACAGTAATTGTTAACAATCGCGGTCAAATAATTAAAAGAAATTCCCAAACTGCACGAGAATTTAGCGAAAATATCGACAATAATATTAACTTAGCGATGATTTCCCTACCTGCTGGGAATTTTAAGATGGGATCTCCCTCCGAAGAAAGATTTTCCAAATTAACTGAAAGACCTCAACGTCAAGTAAATATTAAAGCCTTTTTTATGGGAAAATTTCCAGTAACTCAAGCACAATGGCAAGCCGTTGCTAAACTACCTAAGATAGCAAGAAATCTAGATCCAAATCCATCTAAATTTAAAGCAAAACTTCATCCAGTCGAAAAAATTTCTTGGTTTGATGCGATCGAATTTTGTCAAAGACTATCCAAAAAAACAGGACGAAAATACCGTTTACCCAGCGAAGCAGAATGGGAATATGCAGTTAAAGCCAGATCTAATACGCCTTTTTATTTCGGCCCTAATATTACCAGCAAGTTAGCTAACTTTAACGGTCGTTTTCCTTACCTTGAATACGAATCCTATGCCCAATTTAGAAATAAAACCACCAGAGTAGGTAGTTTTCCTCCCAATGCTTTTGGCTTGTACGATATGCACGGAAATGTTTGGGAATGGTGCGACGATAACTGGCATAACAACTACTCTGGTGCGCCAACAGATGGTAGAGTATGGCGATCGGATGATAATACTCAGCATATCATGCGCGGCGGTTCTTGGATTGCTGACGCTCAAACTTGCAGATCTTGCAGTCGAGACAAAAGTCCGGCTAACCTGAAATATGAAACTTTAGGCATGAGAGTAGTTTTAGAAATTTAAATTAGATCGTTTGCGATCGCCTTCGGGTTGAAAGCCAAAAAATAAAGGTTCTACCGAACTTTACTTGTAAAGCTAATAGTAATTGCGAGTAAAGAGATGAGCCTGCGTATCTCTTTACTCGCCCCACCCAGCAGAACTAGACGGTATAGTTTGCTAGGTGGGAAGTCAGAAAAGTAAAGCAAATAAAGCGGCTTGGTGCGTCCGGCGTATTTGAGGAGACCTCAAATACGACGCATCCGCTTTTAAGTGATATCGATTCAATCCTTTTGTCTGACAGAGATTGATTTATTGAAATTAATGTGTTTTATTGTTATTAATAAAAAACTAGATTTAATTTGAATTAATAATAAAATGGCATCGAATGTAGAACTATATTTAATTGAACAATTTCTCAAATTAAAAGAAATCAAAGTTATAGATTATCGAATAATTGAAGATATAGGAATATTTGTATCTCTAAAAAATACTAAAAAACGAACAATTTGTCCACGATGTGGAAAGACAACTGAATTTTCATTACATCAGAATAATTTTATCACTGTTAGAGATTTACCTTTTGGAGAACAACAAGTTTATTTAAAAGTAAACCGTCGTTTATTGCGATGCAATTCTTGTCAGAAAAAATTCAGTGAAGACTTAGGATTTGTCAGAAAAAGAAGAAGATATACAAAAAGATTTGTTAAAAATATTATTGAGGAAGTTTTGCATAGCGATATTAAAAATGTTGCTAAAAGGAATGAGCTTTCCGAGCAAGAAATCGAAACAATGCTTAAAGATTTAGGTCAAGACTTAGTTAAAGAAAAACCGGTTAATTTAAATAAGTTAGGCATTGATGAAATAGCAGTAGTTAAAGGACAAAAAAACTATTACGTAGTTTTAGTCGATCTCGAAAAAAGAAAGATAATAGGACTGATAGAAAAGAGAAGAACAAAAGAGATTTTAGAATATCTAGAAGCATGGGGAGAAGGGGTATTATCCCAAATTAAAGAAGTAAGTATAGACCTCTGGAAATCTTATAAGAGTATTGCTAAAAAATTAATGCCTCAAGCTAAAATAGTTGCCGATAGATTTCACATTATGAAACAAGTAAATGATGAATTGGCGGATGCGCCGCCTCGGAGGTTTCCTCCGAGTTTAGCGCGCACCAAGCAGATGCAACTAGAAGAAAAATTAAAAGAGAAGCGGAAAAGATTAAAAATAAATCAAAAAAAGAGACTATCTTAGATGGATTAAAGAAGCGGATGCGCCGCCTCGGAGGTTTCCTCCGAGTATAGGCGCACCAAGCAGAGTAAGTACATCTTATTAAAAAACCAAGAAGATTTAAATGAAAAGGAACTAGAGAAATTGAAGAAAGTTAGACAAGTTGCTCCTATTTTAACTGAAATGCATGGTTTAAAAGAAGAGTTAAGAGATATTTTTGAAGCTAGTAAAGATTGGCGAGATGGACTATTTGATTTAGCAGATTGGTTGAAAGATATTTCTAAATATTTTCCCAAGAGTTTTGGAACAATAAGAAGATGGATTGGTGAGATTATTGCTTACTTTGATGAAAGAACTACACAAGGGGCAGTCGAGGGAATCAACAATAAACTTAAGTTGATAAAGAGAAGAGGATATGGCTTTAGAAATTTTGAAAATTTTCGGCTAAGAAGTTTCTTGACTTGGGAATTTATGAGTTAGTTTTGCAAGCTAAGTTCGGTAGAACCAAAATAAATAATACTAATTCTCTTTAAAATACAGAAAAACTTTATTTAAAAATATCAAATAATTGCCAAAATAAATCCCTTATTTCTAGACCGACCTACCTTTTATAGCAGTCGAAGTAAAGGTTATGACAATTTCATTTGTTCTCTACTACCCACTACCTACTCCCTATTCTCTGCTTTTACAATTAGTGTCCTAATCTATAGTTCAGTTGCTATATTTAGAAAGACTCTTCTTACTTTCGAGAAATACTATTATTTTTAAGTTCAATTTGTTCTTGCCAAATTTTGACCATATTTTTAGCAGTATTTTCATAACTAGAATTCTCGACTACATAATTTCTAGCTTTAATACCCATTGCTTCCCTCAAAGCAGAATCTTCAACTAATTGTTGCAACTTTTGAGTAAAATCCTGGATATTTTGCGGTTCAAATAAAAAGCCATTTTCACCATTTTCAATACTAGTAATTACCCCGCCAGCATTAGGAGCAAGAACTGGAATTCCGACAGCAAAAGCTTCTAATACCGTCAATCCTTTTGTTTCTTTTTCTGAAGTAGTAACGTGAATATCGCTATTAGCTAAAAGTGCCGGCATTTCTTCCGGCGCAACTCTTCCCAGCATGCAAACGTTCGGAGTAAATTGACTCAATTCAGTGGCAATTTCTTCCCGCATTTGTCCGTCTCCAGCGATTAACAAAGCAACATTTTTCAAATCCATCGCCCTGGCAACTTCAGCAAAAGCTTTAATCGTAAAATTCCAACCTTTATCTGGAGTTAAACGACCGATAAAAATCAATTTAATTTGCCGATCTAATTTTGGATTTTGATAGTTATTTGCAAAGAAATTCTCTTGCCGCAATTCTGGATTAAAAACTTCAGTATTCACCCCGGTTAAATTGGCAAAAATAGAATTTTTAATGCCGATTTCAATGGTTTTTTCTTTAGTAACTATACTTTGAGTCATAGTAACGTCATATGAATTATAAACCCTAGCTAAAAACTTTTTAAAGCCAAATTTTACCCCCGTCATAGCGACAGGATGTAAAGGGAAATAATCGTCTAAATAGTCTAAAAAATTGGTTCTAAAAAAAGTCACGCAAGGTAAATCGTAACGTTTAGCAAAATCCACACCAGCTACTCTTAAAAAGCCGGTAAACAAGCGTTCAGGTTCGTCTACATGGACTAAATCGGGTTGAAACTTTTTCAACTCATAAAGCAGAGTTTGATAGGATTTGCGGCTGACATTGCGCTCGAAATCTATATCTAAAAAAGGAGTGCTAGCCAAGTTAACTACTTCAACTCCGGGCATAATTTCACCAGTATATTCGCGCCAATTTGGATAAATATGTTCGATCTCGCTATAGTCGGGGCAAAATAATAAAATTTGATGTCCCCAGTCGCTTAATTTTTGCAACCGATACAATCCAGTGACCGTAACTCCATCTACAACAGGAAGGAATCCAGAACTAATAATAGCTATTTTCATGTTAAAGATTTTAATTCAGTTTGAGAGATAGATATATCGTCGATCGCATCGGGTAATTCTTCTTCGATACGCATCAAACGGGGTTGGCGAAAAGCAAAAAAAGCTGCAAATATATTCAATAAACCAACCGAAATTAATAGTAAAGCGATGCCCCTTCCTTCTCCCGTACCCAGAATAGAACCGATCGCCGTATTTGCTAAAATACCATTTTCTGCCATAGCAGGTTCAAATACCAAATCTGCCAAAGGCCCGGCAATAATATAAGCCACAATAGACAAAGATCTTTCCAACATCTGTTGCAAAGCAAAAATTCGACCCTGCATCTCTAGAGGTACTTTACTTTGCCAAATCGCCTGATTGCAACTCACAATAAATGGTTGAGCGAATAAATAACCAAAAATTCCAAATCCAGCCCACATTAAAGAAGCCCGCAAACCGCCTAAGACTACCGATAAGCCTTGTAAAATCACAAAAATCAAGACACCGTAAATCCGCCTTTTCGGGCCGCCCCAAACGCCAATTGCAAGGCTACCGAGTAACATTCCGCAACCACCAGTAAATAAAACTAAACCCAGGCGATCGCTAGATCCCATTTTCAAGACAAACGGCCAAAAAGAAACTTCTAACACCCCCATACTGAAGTAAGTGATTGCGATAAAAAACAATAATTTTGTTAAACCAGGACGGTCGAGAATATAATTCCAACTCGAAACCAGCTCTTGCCACAATCGAGCTAAATTCGGTTTTTTAGAGGGATTAGTTTGACTTTTGGGAATTTTGGGAAAACGAACGATGAGAAGGGTGATTAAAGCAAATAGAAAGGTACTAGCATCAATTAAGAGAATACCCTTGAGTCCGATAAACTTAACTAAAAAACCAGCTAAGAGGGGCGAGATCAACTTAGCGATCGCTTTAGAAATTTGCACCATCCCGTTAGTGCGACTGTAATTTTGTTTCGAGACTAATTGAGCGATCGCCGCAGTATATGCCGGTAGCTGAAAAGCATTACAACAAGAAATCCAACAAACAGCAATGTAAATATGCCAAACTTGTAAATTGCCTGAAAATGCTAAAGCCATCACCCCTAGGGTGCAGATTCCCGCTCCAGTATCGCTTAAAATCATTCCGTAGCGACGATTCCAGCGATCTATTATCGAACCAGCAAGAGGAGAAATGAGGATGTTGGGTAAATACATTAACAAAACAATTTGACCGAATTGAGTTATCGATCCTGTTTGTTGATAAACCCAAACTCCCATCGCAAACTCGGTTAGTTTAGATCCTAATAAAGATACAACTTGTCCTAACCAAACGAGAAAGAATATTCTCATAATTTTTAGTCTTCCTTTTGCCCCCAATTCTATTTTCAGACTTATTGATAACAAGCGCGATCATTCTAATTTAATTTTTTTTACAATACAATATCTTTATGCCGCGTACTTAAACTGTCATAAGCCAAAACATTATTATTTCAATCTTTGGTTAAATAGTGATTCTATATGTAAAAAAGAATATTGAAAGTTAAACAAAAAACTCGATAACGGTTTTTAGAAGCTTAATTTAGAGTAGGCGCGTAAAATTCTAATACAATCGAATCTAGACAAAATAGATCGAACAACAAGAGTTTAGTCTAATTATATTTTTAGGAGTTTTTGGTGCGTTGTCTCAACTGCGGTTATGAAATATCAGATTCCTTAATTTCTACCTGTCCTAAATGTAAAGTTAACTTAGCTTCCTTAATCGGAGATGCTTTAGCCCCAGGAACGTTACTGGATAAAAAATATTATATTGAATATCCTCTAGGTCGAGGAGGCTTCGGTATTACATATCGTGCCCAACACACTCGCACGGAACAGAAACTGGCAATTAAAGAATTTTATCCGCGAGAACACGCCGTCAGAGAACCATCAACGGGAACTTTAACAGTTTTAGACTCGAGCGACATCACTTACGAGCGAGGAATGAGACGCTTTTTAAAAGAAGCAAAAACCCTAGCCAAATTAAATCATCCCAATATCGTACGAGTTCAGGATTTTTTTGAAGAGAAAGGCAGTGCTTACATTGTCATGGAATTGGTTAACGGCACTACCTTAAGACAAAAACTCAATTCTCAACCAAATAGATGCTTGTCTGCGATCGAAACTAAGGAGCTAATGACAGCTTTGGTCGATGCCCTTGCAGCCATTCACAGAGCTTCAATATATCATTTAGATCTTAAACCCGAAAATATCCTACTAACTGCTCAAGGAAGAGTTGTCTTAGTAGATTTTGGCGCAGCCAAACAAGGAATGGGCAAAGGTACGACCAGGGCATTTACCTTAGATTATGCCGCCCCAGAAGTTATTTCTGGAGACGAAGTAGGGACTTACAGCGATGTCTTTGAATTGGGAATGCTAGCTTATGAAATGCTAACGGGGAAAAGAGCACCAACAGCGATGAGCCGTTTTCTCAACAAAAATAGTTGGCAGCCTGAAAACTTAGAACAACCCTGGCAAGAATTAATTATCGAAGCATTAAAATTACAAAAAGAAGATCGCCCTCAAAATGTTACAGAATGGTGGTATAAATTTTTTCCAACCTCCAGCGCAGACTCCGCACCGAGTGTTTTAGCAGAAGTGCCAGAAACTTCACCAAAAATCCAATCGTCCACCTTTTCCATACCCGCAAAAAATAGCCCTCAAACTTATTCTCGACTCCTCAGAAAAGCTCCCCTCAGCAGATCTAGCTCGAAAAAATCCCCTGTTAGTAGTCAAACTAACAGTAAATTCAACAATATCAATAGCGATCGCACTTCCCAGCCCCTAGAATTAAAAGAATTTGAATTTGAAACGGCAACTTTAAAAACCAGCAGTTCTTGGTTCGGAATCAGTTCGACAATTTCCCTCGAACGTCGGCAATTAAAAAGTCGTTGTTTTAGCGAAGAACTTGCAGCAGGGGTAACTCTAGATACGATTCGGATTGCTGGAGGAACTTTCATGATGGGTTCTCCAGAAAGCGAAAAAGACAGTCACTACGACGAACGACCTCAACATCCAGTCATAGTTTCGCCTTTTTTAATGGCTAAATTTCCAGTTACTCAAGCTCAATGGAGAATAGTCGCTGGATTTCCTAGTGTCGATCGCAGTTTAGATCCAGATCCTTCTCATTTTAAAGGTGACGATCTTCCCGTCGAAAGAATTTCTTGGTACGATGCAGTAGAATTTTGTCAGCGTTTATCTTACCAAACTCAGCGCACTTACAGGCTTCCGAGCGAAGCTGAATGGGAATATGCTTGTCGCGCTGGTACGGATACTCCTTTTTATTACGGTCAGACTTTAATCGCTCAACTGGCTAATTACGATTCTACAGTCAGTTATTCTTTTGAGCCTACCGAACCTGCTCGGGAAAAAACAACCCCAGTCGGTAGTTTTCCTGCCAATGCTTTCGGCTTGTACGATATGCACGGTAATATTTGGGAATGGTGCGCCGATACTTGGCACGATAATTACGAAGACGCTCCTAATAATAGCAATCCCTGGCTTGGAGGGGATAAAGAAAACTTTGCCCCGTTACGAGGTGGAACTTGGAGCTTAGATCCTTCTAGTTGTCGTTCTGCCAACCGTCTCAAACTAAATCGCATCATTGACTATAAGTATTTTGGTTTTCGAGTCGTTTTAGATATTCTCAAAAGTTAAATTTTAAACAGCGACAATTTCAACGATTTTTTCTCCAGCTTTGAGGGAGGCGATCGCATCTCCAGTACCGTCTTTACCCCAAAAAGGAACTGATTTAATTTTAATCATAATGCGGCGATTTTTATTGGTAAATAAAACTGCTTGACCTTTCGGATTAGCTAAGACCATCCCCGCTAAAATATCTTCGCGATCGTTAAATTGAATCGCATTATTAATCGCATCTTTATAACTGGCTTGACGCAAAGTTCCAAATGGCAGGCGTTTGCCATAACCCAAGCTCGAAACTAATAACAGATTATCTTCGCGATCGCAGATTTGCGAGCTGGTTATTATTTCTCCGTAACGCAGGCGAATAATTCGATCGCCAACTGCATTGCGCCCCATAATCGGTAAATCTTTATCGTTAACCATCAACCTGACTATGCGACCTTTTGAAGTCGCGATCGCTAATTCTTGCCCTTCTTCGACTAAGTGAGCGTGGCTCAAGCAATCTTCTTCTTTAAGTTTAATTGCGATCGAACCGCGATTGGAAATATTATTGACTTCTTCGGTTGGCAACCGTTTTATTCTGGCTTTTTGAGTTACTAAAACTAAGTCTAAATTGAGTTTTTTAGGAGATAAAAAGTGAGAGATAATTTTTTGAGCGTTTTTCTGTGCTGCTTGAGATAGTAAATTTAAAGAATTTGTTTTGGCGCGATCGCCTTGGGGAATATTTGCAAGGGGTAAGGGATAAGTTTTACCATTATCGGTAATCACAATTAATTCTGCTTCTCGCTCGAGATTTATCGTATTAACGATGAAATCTTCTCCTTTTTTAATTGCTGCTGGAGATATTTTATTTTTTTTATCTGCAGCTTGGAGGTGAATTTTACCCGAATGAGCGATCGCTAAAGTTAGATTTTCTGGAGTAGAACTAGATAAATTTAGATCGAGAGTTTGCTGTTTAGTTTTAGTTGATTTAGGCGAATCGATTGCGATCGCGCGAAGCGCGCCACTCTTAGTGATCGCATCTTCAGCCGCAATAATTTGAGTGCGACGCGGATCGCCAAATTGACGCTTGAGAGAGCGAAACTCTTTTTTAAGAGCCTTCATTAATTCGTGGCGATCGGCTAATAATTTTTCTAGACGCTCGATCTCTGCTTGTTTTTGTGCGTATTCTTCCTGCAATTTTTTCCTTTCCAAACCAGTCAAGCGACGCATCGGCATCGCTAAAATAGAATCGGCTTGAGTTGGGGAGATGCCTAATTTTTCTTGAAAAATCATTTTTGCCGTCGTCCCGTCAGCAGCATTTCTGAGAATATCGATCGCTTCGTCAAGATTATTTAAGGCTAAAGTCAAACCTTCTAAAAGATGCAGTCTTTTGCGGGCTTGTTCTAATTCGTAAGTGTATTGTCTTCTGAGGGTTTGTTCTCTAAAGTTTAAAAACTCTTCTAAGACGCGACGCAGGGGTAACTGAGATGGTTTTTTATCGACTAAAGCCAACATGATCGCCCCAAACTTGCTCTCGAGAGAAGATTGACGATAAAGTTGTTGCAATAAAGCGTGGGGTTGAGTATCTTTTTTTAATTCCATCACCACCCGCATCCCGTTGCGATCGCTTTCATCCCGCAGGTCGGAAATACCTTCAATTCGCCCCGAATTAACCAAACCAGCCACTTGTTCGATCCAACCGGCCTTATTTACCTGATAGGGCAATTCGGTGACGATAATCGCACTTTTCTCAGTTCTGCGCCGCTTACCGGTCACGATCCGCTCGATTTTAGTCACGCCGCGAACTTTAATTATGCCCCGTCCGGTGCGATAAAAATCTTCAATTCCAGAAGTCTCAATAATCTGTCCTCCGGTAGGAAAATCCGGCCCTGGAATTAAATTCCATAACTTTTTATCCGGCAGATCGGGCTTGTCGATTAAAGCGATCGCCGCATCAACAACTTCCTTTAAATTGTGGGGCGGAATATTAGTCGCCATTCCCACCGCAATACCGGCGCAACCGTTCAGCAATAGTAAGGGCAATTGAGCCGGTAAAACCACTGGTTCTTGCTGAGAATTATCAAAATTAGTCGTGAAATTAACCGTTGACTCTCCTATTTCCGTTAACATCGCTTGGTGGGCGATCGGCGATAATTTGGTTTCGGTGTAGCGCATTGCTGCGGGGGGATCGTTATCTACCGAGCCAAAATTGCCGTGTCCTGACAAAAGAGGATAGCGACTGGAAAATTCTTGTACCATACGCACTAGGGCATCGTAAACCGCCTTATCGCCGTGGGGATGATATTTTCCTAAAACGTCACCGACAACGCGGGCGCATTTGCGATAAGGTCGATCTGGGGTCAATCCTAACTCGTGCATAGCGTATAAAATACGGCGATGTACTGGTTTTAAACCGTCCCTCACGTCAGGCAAAGCACGCCCCACGATTACACTCATGGCATACTCGAGATAAGACCGTTCCATCTCCACGTGTAACGATGTGGGGATAATTTGACCGTTCCCTAATAGGTAATTATCTTTTACCATGAGTTTTGATTTCCTGTTTATTTGTTTGTTCTAAAGATAATTGCTTATGATGATTTGAAGAATAATAATGCGATCGATGGTGAGAGCAATTTTTTGCATCTTAGGATAAAAAGAAAAAGTTGCTACTCTTGAATTAGCCAAAAATCATTTTGATTCTCCTTTTCTACCATTGCATTTTATCCATTGCAGCGTCTAGTAAAAAACAGACCCTCTTAATTAACTAATATCTATGACAACTGTTCTGATTGTAGAAGACGACCCCATAAATTTTCGTGTTTTTTCCAAAATTCTCACCAAACGCGGTGGTTTGGAAGTCAAAGGTACTGAAGATGTCGAAGAAGTAATCCGAATTGCTTTAGCTAAAGAAGCTGATGTAGTTTTGATGGACGTTTCTCTTTCTAGAAGCGTTTATCGCAATCAACCCGTAGACGGAATTAAGATTACTCAAATTTTGAAAGCCAATCCTAAAACCTCATGGCTGCCAATTATTTTAGTAACGGCTCATGCTATGGAAGGCGATCGCGAAAGTTTTCTTCAAGAAAGTGGTGCCGATGGTTATATTTCCAAACCAGTCGTAGATCATCAAGAATTTATCGATCGCATTAAAGACGCTGCTGCCAAAAGATCGGCTTAATGGTTAACTTACCCTTTATCGAGCTAAAAAAGCAATTCACTTTTAATCGAGGAGGAAAATGGATAGCTAGGGCAGATTAGGATCGACTCCCTACTTCTAAGTTCCCCTCTCTCCTAGAGCGATTAATCTGTAGGAATTAGATTGCCGATCTTCGGGTTTTTTAGAAAAATTTTAGTATCTTCTATCAAGCGATCGCCCCAAAGATTTTGCCGCAAAAATTCTATATCGCCGTAACGAGAGTCCCTAGTTAAAGCCTTTTGTCCTAGTTGTATTGCTTTGCGGCGTTGACCTTTAGTAAAAAGAGCTACGGCTAAAGCTAATTCAGGCTCGGATTGCTGTTTGTCGATTTTGAGGGCTTTTTGCCACTTTTGGATCGCCCCGTTAATATCTCTTTGCTCGTATTTTACCAGTCCGACGTTATTAATTGCCGGCCAAAATTGCGGTTCAAAGTCAATGGCTTTTTCATAACTGGCGATCGATTTGGAATATTGTCCTAATTTAAAATAGGCATTGCCGAGATCGAACAGTGCTTCGGGAGCTTTAGGCTGTTTTTTTAAACCTGCTTCAATCGAGTTAGCCGCTTCGCGATAATTGCCTTGGCGAAAATAACCCGAACCGAGAGCAAATAAGATTCCTTCCTCGTCTGGAGCTAATTTTCTCGCTGTTTCTAAAGCACTTACTGCTTCGGGATATTCTTCTCTTTGCAGGTATAAACTGCCTAAAATCAGCCAACTTTGAAATAAATCTGGAGCTAATTGAGTCGCTAATTTTGCCCGGCCGAAAGCAAGATCGTACTGCTCGAAAGCAATTAATTGAGCTGCATCTCGGGCTAATTTCAAACCTTGCTCTTGTAAGCTTTCATTCTCTAATTTGAGAGTGTAAGGTAAAAGTGCTTGTCCGGCAACTGGCGCGATCGGAGCTAACAAACTAGAGCAAGCTAAGAAAAAAAATAATCCTTTCGTCAAAGACAATTTTAAAGGCGATCGAGAGCTGGCTAGATCTGGTTGGGAAATTTTAGCTGTTTTATTTGTTACTGGTTCAATCTTTCTCATTTCTGTTGTTAAATTTCCTCTAGAGTTGCTCGAGAAGTTTAATAACCAATTCGCCTTGACCACGATATTGTCTCGTTGCAAATTATTATACATATCAATTTATCCAAATAATGGTCTACTAAAACAAGATCGTTTCGATTTTTAGCAGCTTTTCAGTTTTGCAACGGAATCGACTCCAAGCTGTTTGCTATTGCGTCTCGCTAGTATAGGTGAAGAATCTTAATTTGCTTAGGTATTACCCAGACAGCGATCGTTTATTTATTGAGTTTAGACTATGGAAATTCCGGTATTTGGCCGTAAATTAAACAGTTTTCGCCCCTCTTTGTTAGGATTAGCGGCTGTTGGTACTCTAATGATTGGCGTTGTTACCTACAAAGTTATCCAAAGTCCCAAATCTCAATCTCAATTGGAACAGTTAACCGTCAGCGTCAAAAAACAAAATTTAAGATTGCAAATTGAAGCTAGCGGTACTGTAGAACCGAGAGAAAGAGTTAAAATTAGCCCCAAAACTTCAGGCCGTTTGGAACAATTGCTCGTAGAGCAAGGCGATCGCGTTAACAAAGGCCAAACTCTAGCAATCATGGAAAGCGATCGCGCTCGGGCCGATCTCGACCAAGCTAAAGCTAATCTCCAACAGGCCGAAGCTAATTTAGCTAAAACTAGAATCGCGACTCCAGAAGAGATTAAACAAGCCGAAGCCCGTTTCAATGCTGCTTTAGCTAGTTTAAATAATGCTCGTGCCAGAATTCCCAGACAAATAGAACAAGCTCGCGCT
>JASJCW010000338.1 GCA_030065265.1 Prochloraceae cyanobacterium | reverse complement strand
GGATGATAACCCTGCTATTGGCATGGGATTTGTTGTTTGAATTAGCTAATTTACGGGGTTGATTTGCAGTAAATAATGCAATTTTCTAACCAGCGCGGATTTCTGGCTGTTTTGGCGTGGAAAAAAGCGGCTTTAAAACACCGAAGTTTTAAAAAAAGTGCAAAAATTACTTGAAGATCGATCCAAATTTTGCACTAATTAAGAGTTTTAATTTTTCGCGAAAAATTGCTCGAAAGCTTGAGGATTTTTCCGCAAAGTTTGAAAATTAATTGGCATAGTTTCGTGGTATTGCTGTAATAATTTTAGATGGGGTTGTCGGAATACGCCCAGCTAGGAAAATTAGTTAGTCTCGATTTCATTCTAACTCTAGACAAATAAACGCTTAAAAGGTTCGAGAATCTTTGAAAAATCTAGATAAAAAGTTTATTTTCGTTAGCAATTAATTGCTCTTTGAAATTATTTAAGCAAAAAGTTTTTTCGCTCCATTTCAAATCGAGAAGTTGGTGAATTGAAGATAATAATTCCTCTCGATTTATTGGTTTATCTAAACAGGTTACATTCTGTTTTAAACATCCTTCTTTCATTTTCTCAGAAAATGATGCAGAAATGACAATAATCGGAATATTTTTATATTTCTTCATTTGTCGCAATTCTTCGATTAAGGTTAATCCAGTTTGGACTGGCATTAACAAATCCGTTAAAATTAAATCGAATTCATCATCTTTTTGGGCCATTTCTAATCCTTCTACTCCATTATTAGCAATTGTTAAAGAGAAGCCTAATGGTACGAGTAAAGATTCCAAAGATTTTTGATATGTTAAGGAATCTTCAACTAAAAGAATTCTTTTGAAGGGTTGAACTGAAGGCTTTTCTTTTGGTAAAGGGATTAACCTCTGTGGTGGGTTTTCAAAAATTAGTTGAAAGGAGAAGTTAGAGCCATGGCCTCGTTGAGAAAAGACTTGAATTGTGTGACCTCCTAGTGATTTGACTATTTGTTGGCTAGAAGTTAATCCAAATCCCCATCCTTCACAAGTAGTTACTTGATAAAAAGGTTTAAAAATCTTGGTCAAGTTCTCTTGAGAGATACCTATACCCGTATCCATCACGCTAAATTTAATTTGGCAATGGCGCAAGGAACTAGAATCGATTTTTTTGAGGGATAATAAAACCGAGCCAGAATGAGTAAATTTAACCGCATTACTCAATAGATTTAGCAAAAGTTTCCGTAAGAGCAGCCGATCGCTAAGTACATATTCGGGTAGATTAATATCGAGAGATAGTTGAATTTCTGCTTGCTTATTTGTAACAATCTCAATGGCTTCATTGCATAATTGTTTCAAATTAACAGCTTCTTTTTTCATTTGGTAGCGACCTAAACAATTACCCGAACAAAGCCAATTTTTCAGATCGGATAATATCGACAACATTAACTGGCTTTTGGCATTAATCTTACGCAGACCAACTTCTCGATCTTTTTGTCTGAAAACTTCAATACAAAGCTGCGAAAGCGTTTCAATTTGTTCGATAGTTGAATTAGTTGTTTTACGCAGAAAATTATCCCGATTAGCATTAGCTAAATCGATTTGAACCTTGGCATCTCGTCGAATCATTTGGATTCGTTTTTCGATGTCTGCTTCGATATTTACACCTGGATTCCTTTTGAAAGTGCGATTCCGCCGCCAAATAACAGTAAAATTTCCCAATGTATGTCCTTGGCGGTCTTCCAATCTAATAAGGGAGTGCTTTCTCCAATATCTGAGGGTGCTTTCACTGCAAATAATATCACACAGACTAGCGCACCTACGGCCGTATCTTTGATATATTTCGATAATCCTAAAGCACTAGCCCAACCTGAAATGGTTATCGTACCTATGTTAATATCCGATCTCGTTATCCATAGTACGATCGTCATCGCAAAGAAAATTCCGACTAATAATTCTCCTTTTGAGATCGGCCCCAGACTTTGTTCTAATTTGCTTAAGTTAATCTTACCCGATAATCTTAAGCGATCGATTCGATTACTTTTAAGCAAATATATCCAGGTTAAGATCAAAAAGATGCCGATTATCGGAAAAGCTATCTCCATCCAGTGAAGAAACCCAATCTCTGGTAAATTGGGAAAAGATTCTTGCAGCACTCCCAAAAAAATTAAATTTGGTGGGCTGCCAAGGGGTGTTCCCATTCCGCCTATATTGGCCCCAAAGCAGATCGCTAACATTAAAGCTGTTGCAAACATTTTGATTTGCTGTTTTTCTAGCAATTTCGCTACTTCTCCAATCGTTGAAATCGCGATCGGTAGCATTAGTAAAGTTGTTGCTGTATTAGAAATCCAACAGCTTATTAAAGCCGTTGCCAATAAAAATCCCCCAATTAACCGCGATGGCGATAGCCCAATCAATTTGAGAATTTGTATCGCTATTCGTCGATGTAATCCCCATTTTTCTAATGCTTTAGCAATAAAAAATCCAGTCATAAATAACCAAATTATGTTTGAACCGTATGCTAAAGCTACTTTGTTTGAGGGCATTATTCCCAATAAGGGAAATGCAAATAAAGGGATAATTGATGTTGCCGCTAATGGAATACTTTCGCATAACCAAAAAACTGCCATTAATACGACTACTCCTAACATTCTCATTGCACTAGGAGATAGCGATCCCAACTCAAAATAAGATAATACTTGGCAAACTGTAAATAAAAACAATCCTACCAACAAACTTTTTTTCACGTCATTTCTCGCGATTAAAATTTCTAATGACTTTTAAGTTTTTTTAGAACTGCAACAATTTAACTGCACTCTCTAGATAACTTAAAGTTCAAAATCTAAGATGGTGCGAATTTAGATTTTGTTATTAGATAGTATAGAGCAATAACATCGAACCTATGTTTTTGAATAGATAATTTTTAATATTTTGTTGTCGTTCTTTAAGGGTGTTGGATATTGGATATTGGGTGTAGGTTAAAAATTATTAGCCAAAATATGATTCAGCACAAAAAGTAAAAATAAAGTAATAAAAATTCCCAAATATCTCGGTCTTCTGCTATTTTGGTTTCTTGAAAAATTACTGCTCAAAAAGTTACTTATTTGTCGCGATAGAATTCCGACAATCAAAATCTCAATGCCCAAATTACCTAATTGTGCTTCGATAGCATCAAAGCCATTCCAGCTACTATCAATAAACAAACGATCTTTTCATTGACCATTGACCATTTTTACTTATTATTGACCGATTTATTTTGATTTTTTTTAAATGATTGTTCGTTTAAATTTTTTATAATTTTCCAAAGAATTTTACTGATTTCTTCTGCATCACTATAAATACTATCAAAAGCTTTTTCTCCTATATAACCTGTATCTTTTAATAAAGATAACCAGTATTTTGTTTCTAAACATTCTTTATAAGCAATTGACATCTTTGCTTTAAAATCTGCCTTTGAAATAGCACCATTTGCTTCGGAAATATTAGCTCTTATCTCGTCTACAACATCCATAATATAGTCTTAGTCCATAATTGACATTGTGTAAGATTTCCACGATATAAAAAATACTTCTTAGCAATGGGATAGTCATTTTATTAATCTTTATTTCTTTCTTTTAAATATTCGAGCGTCCATCCTTTCTCAATCATTGCCTCTAATGATGTCCATTCTCCGTTAGATTTCATAACTTCAATTCCCTTTTCCGTTCCTCGACTAAATTCAACTATTCCTTGCTCTTTAGCTAAGTTAAACCATTCAGCAAACGTATCTTTAACTTGTCTAATTTTTCTCTCTTCATCTGTTAAATTTGGTATCCAGCTTTCTTCTATTGCTGTTCTCAATAATCCAGCTTTTGATTTCACTTTTTTGTTAGTATCTAAATATTCTTCTACTGCTGAAATAGCATTATCAATTTCTTGTTGTGATTTAGATTCTATAATTTTCTTCAATCTAGCATTAAGTTGAACTCCGATATTTGATAATCTTATTTTTATTTCGTTATCAATTTTAGGGAGGAGAGTGGAATATTGAATCTTTTTTTTAATTGGTGTAACTTTAGAATCATTTTCATTTAACCTTGCTTGACAATCAGCTAATTTATTTTTGCTTAATTTCAGTTCCGCTTTTAGTGCTTTAATTTCTTGTGCTTGTCTTATAGTCTCTTCTTTGGCTTGGTCAAATAAATCTAACTTAATACCTACTTGATAAAGTTGGCCTGCCATTTTTTCATTTTGTCTCTTATATTCATTTTTCTCATATTCTAAAACCTGAATGCGTTCTCTGAGTTGTTGAATAATGACTTGCTTAGATTTTTCTGAGGCGGTTTGAGGACGAGTTAACTTTCTAGCTTCTCTAAGTTGTTTATCTCTAATTTCTTGGATACGTTCTTTAATTTCAGGATATTTATATAAGTAGCTAAGACTTACATTAGCTTCTCTAGCGATCGCTCCAAAGGAAATACGTTCGTTACTTTTTAATAGTTTAAAAATTGCTTTTTCGGTACGGTCAATACAATCTTGTTTTCTTTGCTGTTGAACGTCATTTAACTTGGCTATTCTTTGCTCCTTACCTTTCATATTAATCTTCTTCCCCTCCCGAGACAATCTCTTTATCCTCAGATTCCAAAGTTTTAATAATCTTTTCTAAATTATTTGCGACTCTTTTATTCATTTCCGCTTGTCTTTGCCAACCTTTTTGTTCGGCCTTTTTGACAATTTTTTTAGTTTCTTCTAATTGAGTTTTATGCTGCTCTAAAAACTCGGTTGTTGTTCTAAAATCTCCGCAGGTAAGACAAGCATTAGCGTGAGGACATTCACCAAGTTGTATCGGTCTAGCACACGAACCATTAGGTAAAGCTTGAGCCAAAACGTTTTTCTTAATAAGGTGTAAATCTAAATTACTATCTAATTCTTTATTAATTGTTTCAACAATATTGCCAGCAACATTAACGACTCTAGAGTCATGAAATTGAGCAATTTCTTTCTTTAAGGTTTGGTCATGAATATGGGCATAACGCATGGTCATTGTTGGCGACTCGTGACCCAAGTATTTCTGAACAATATGTTGTGGCACGTTATTGTTAATCATTCGGGTGCCGACAGTATGACGAAATTGATGACTTTGAAATCTCCATATTTTGCCATTACTATCAGTAATATTTTCTTCTTTTGCTAATCTGTTTAAATAAATGCTGACGGGTTCAGGGGTCATTACTTTAGGCTCAGGCAAAAATTTGTTATTTCCTATTCCTCCTCTCTGTCTTCCGCAAAATAAGTAGTCAAAATCTTTATCTAAGTTATCCTTAATGTATTGTTGTTGTTCTTGAATTACAGCTACTAATTCTCTCGAAATTGGTATATTTTGCTCCTTTTTCATCTTGTGTCGAGTTATAAAAAGAAACCAATCCCCTTGAGTATCTTGTCTGAGACAATCAAAGGATAAAGTTAAGACTTCCCCAATTCTCAACCCACATTCTTGTAATACCAAAACTATTCGCATTATTTGTTCTGGTAGTTTGTCAATATATTGATTCAGTTGTTTAATAACTTCTTCAGGAATGTAACGAGGTAAGGGTTTTTTACTTTTTGGATAATCTTCTAACCTAATTAAATG
>JASJCW010000337.1 GCA_030065265.1 Prochloraceae cyanobacterium | reverse complement strand
AACCCTCATAGTAGAATATGGACTTATGAATAAATTCAACTATTCCCTTATAAAAAAAGATGATTATATAAAAAATAAAGATATAGGAAAAAACTACATTTCTAAAGAAGAATATCAAAAACTAGATAATAAGTATCAAAGTCTCGAAAATGAATACAAAAGTTTAGAAAAAGAATTGAGAGCTACTGAATTAGGAATAAGTAAAAAATATGTACCTTTGGAAAAGTATAACGATCTAATAAATCAGTTAAATACTGTAAATATTAAAATAAAAAAATTCCAGTCGGGATTATATGAAAATTATTTACAGCATTGTAATAGTTTTATTGTGAGAAGAGATAATGTAATTGTCAGACAAGAAAATATTGAACGTGATATAAAACAAGAGCTGTCTATTTATCATCGAAATGGGGTATTTCCTAATCAAAAAAGTGAAGCTGAGATAAAAGCAGATCTTTCATCAGTAGAACAAAAACGAAAATATTCCGAACAACTTAATTTACAACACGCTCAATTACTTTCCGAGCATTCTAAATGTTTAGAAAATGCCCAAAAATTATTAAATTAAATTCAATTAAATGCGATCGAATAAATTATGCTCGATCGCTTATCCTTCTACTTCAATTATTTAGTGAGTGATTAAGAAATCCCCGATTAATCTCGCTATTAACGCCAAAGCGATCGTTACGATTCCACCAGCAATCCACTTTAACCATTGAAGTTGTCCTTTAATTTCAGAGACATCTTGTTCTATCTTTTCAACTTTATTTTCTAGTCGATCGACCGATACTTCTATTTGCTCGACCTTGTTAGTCAAAATATCAACTTTTACTTCTAACTGTGCTGTAGCTCTAGTATTCTGTAAAATTGCCTGTTGCCAACCGTTATCCGTAGTTTGAGTCATGCTAGAATACTCCTACCTTAAAGAATTAATTATTAACCACCGAATTTAGTTTTGGTGGTTCTGTTATTTTACTTCGAGTGCGATGACAATACTGCACCCCTCATTTTTAGCGATAAAAAAAATCTCCACATTCAGAATGCAGCCATTGTTTTTCAATAATTTGTATGGCTTGTTGAGAGGTTTCAATAACATTAACTTGACCTCGCCAACTATCGATCCAAACGCTTTCTTTTTCAGTAAGTTTTTTACCAGGATTTTTGATCTCAAAAAAATAATTCTTACCCGAATAACCAACTACTATATCGGGAAAACCTTTACCAATAATATGAGTATGTGCGACAGTCGCTCCATATTCTCGAAGTTCTTTTACGATCTGCTTCTGATTTAGATCTACTCTTCTGACAATCGGACTTAATTTTTTAGACATTTTTATATAATAATTTAATATGATTATTCCCAAAAATTATTAAAAATCACTCTTGCGAAGAACTAGCAAAAAATTCTCCTGTATTTTCTTTAACAATATTAATAAAATAATAAATGATACAGTTAATTTCAGTTAAATTTATGCTTGTAGTGACAAAGAATTGCGAGTAAGAAACGATCGACTGGTCAATTACTATCAGATTTCTTTAAATATTTGCTTTGCTATTAAGAATCCTCTGATTCTTCCAACCTTTTCACCCAATCCGGTTTATCCGGTGTCGGATTGTAATTTTCATCGATACGAGCTTTTAGACCTTCTGGAAACGTCCAACATTCTATTTCTCTGAGCCATAATTCATGTAAATGCTGTTGGGCTTCTTTAGGAATCATAAAAACATAAGCGACTCGATCTACTGGTTTATCTTCACCAGATTAACTTTTTAATTTCTTGTAGTGACTGGGTTTTCATATTTGACCTACTTTCTAAGCAGGTCAAACGGTTGCTGAAAGTAAATCGGGACATTTTTGAGATATTTCAATCAAAAGTTCTTCTACTTCAGGAAGATTGTAGGTTTCTAACGCTTGTATAGCTGCTTGTCTATTTTCTAGATCTTCTTGTTCGTTAAAAATCAAATTTCTCAATATCGATAAAACTTCTGGGTAATAATTTTGAGAATTATACAGACATTTTTTGAGTGCTTTACAACTTAAATAAGTAACGTTAGTATCTTTTGAAGAACTAATAATCGGTACAATTAATTTTACATCTTCTTCAGAAGCTAAGTGCTGGAGTACTAAAAGGGCACTAGCATGATTAGCACCTTTTATGGTAACTGCGTGTAAATTTTCTGAAGTTATAGGTGATTTTTGAAGTTCTTCTCTAGCTTTAACCAATAACTCATCAGAAAATTTCCAATAAGGACTTTGCGCTCCTAATTTTTCTGGAATTGTATATGTCCAAGGATAACTTTCTACTTTTAATCTTTGTGGTTCTACAGAGTAACTAAATTGGTCGAAAGCTATTCCTCTACCAATTACTGAGTCGCTAAACAAAAGATTATGAAAATGCTTAAATTTTTTTTCTAATGAATTATTAGGTAGCCTAAATTTCATAAAATCTATTCTTGGAGAACGAGGTAATTCACTCGGTGTCCAGAAATAACTATCAAAAGCCATAAAGATTTATTCTCCTTATTTTATTTATTTTAATTTCTAGGTAGACGTTGTATAAGATTACCCGGTATTCTATCTTTAACCACTACTTCTTGAGTTCTGATAGCATCTCTAGTTGCTTGCATTCCTGATGATAATTCGTCACTGACAGGAAGCGGGAATTCATTATTTATTAGACCCTGTTTTGTAGATACATCTACAATATTTTTTGGATCTATTCCTAAAAGATCGATTTTAACTTTTCCGTATCTATTAAAAGAATCTCCTTTAGGATTATAAATTTCACCTCTAATTTTTGTCGTAGATATCCAAGGTGTCTTCTCAGCTCCACTAGAATGTTCAAATGGGGTAGTATTAAAGCCAGGATTTTTTCCTTCAATATCACCTTGTCTTTTAGAATTACTACCAAGATTTTTATTATCTTTTTGACTAATATTCCTATACACGTATCTAGGTATTTTTTGCCCTGTAGAGTCTATTACATACTCTTGCTGATCGGCTAAGCGTCTATATAACCTCTGATTTTTATTACCTTGTGTGCGTTCAATTTCTATAAAGGTATTTTCTCCATAAATTATTTCTCTTGCTAAAACATTTCCGTTTTGTAAACTTTGAGCGCGAATCTCATTAATATCTCGATCGATATTTTGTATCTTAGTTATTTCTAACTGATATTCAGCAATAACTTCAGAGTCACTGAATACAATTGAGGCCTCCTCATCAATAAATTTTAAATTTTCACGAGCCTCATTAATTATTTTATTGACATCATTTTTAATTACATTAAGAGTCGTTTTATATCCATTTAAGGTATTTATAGCACTATCTAACTCTTCTCGCCTACTTGTTTGCTGAGTGGGTAATTTTCTTAATCTATCTTCTAATTCACCGATTAAATTCTTTGCTGCTTTATCCTCTGCTGTTCCTAATTTCGGTTTTAAATTATTAATTCTGGCTAATAAATCCTTGCGTTCATTTTCAAAAATCTTAGTCAAATTATTTCGCTCATCTTGGATTTTAAAGAGCGTATCTTCAGTAATATCTAATTCTGCATTAAACTTATTCTGAACTTTTATAATTTGAGATTGGAGGAGTTCTTGAGCTTCATTAGGAGTTTTTGGTGTTGGTAAACTCTCACTTTCAAGATCTACTCTTTGACGAGTAGCTTCTAATGTTTCTCCCGAATAAGTAGTCGATGAAGTTTCTACTTTCTGATTATTTATCCCTCCTTTACCCTTCTTGCCAGGACGGACTTGAAAACTGCCAGCAATAAAACCAAGAACGATCAGACCGCCAGCTAAAGCGGCAGCTCGCAATACTTCTTCGATTTGTTTTTTTCGTTCTTCAGGATCTTCTACAGTTCGATTAATCTCTTGAATTTGTTGATAGTACCCGGCGGCAAGAATTACCCCGCCGGTTATCTCAGATCCGAGTTCGATTCCTTCAGAGATCAATACAGCAGATCTAAGTTGAGTAACTTGAGCGGCTTTATCTGCGAGCTGAATTACAGCTCCGGTAGCTGAAGCCAATCCACCAGCAAGATCGACGAGATCGAGAGCAGTTTCACCATCCCACTGAAAATTACCGTGTTCTAGTCGATCTGCTATATTTAAACCCCCAGAACCAGCAGCAGAAATGCCACTTATTACCCAAAGCACCTTGACTATACCAGCTTTGGGATTGCTCAAACCCAGAGCCAAGCCTCCCAGACCCGTACCTAAAGCTACGGCCCTCAACCATTCTTCGGCATATTCGAGGCCGGCAACTCCAAAGGAAGGATCGTTCCAAGTCTCGTCTAGGGGAAATTCAGCTCGTTCTTTTAATTCTTGAGGAATTTCGGCAACTATTTGACCCGCAGGGTGTGGATTCTTCTCAATAAATTTGCGCCACGCTTTCCTAATCGTGTCTCTTTTTCTCGCGGCGGGAAGTAAAGCCAAATCTGGAGAAGCAACATAAATTCTAGCATCATTGGCCGCCGGATCGGTCAAATCGACGATCGCCCATCTTTCTTTGGTGAGGGGTCGAAGATAAAGTTGTAACTCAAACGAGCGATCTGGAAGTTCTTGAGGCACTAAAGTTGCTTTTAAAGGATAAGAATTACCTGCTGGCTCTCGATCGGTAATCCCTAACTTTTCCCGACTATTTTCAACTGCTTTATCTAATTTCTCGATCGCTGCGGGATTTTTTTCGGCATCGATGAAGTGTTTTTGAGCTTCTAACACGCTGACATAAAGGTCGGGTTGAAGGGGTTGAGGAGGTTGGTTCTTAAACTGTGACGAAGCTGTATTTTTGAGAGATCTTACATCTTGAACGTACTGGAAAATTTTAGTCAACTGCCCTTGAATGTAGAGGTAACAAAAAACTGTATGTTTGCCCTCTAAATCCCAATTAACCTCAAAGTTACTATTTTGCGGGCCGGGTAAGACCTCGCGGGCAAAAGGATTTAATTGATTCAAAAGTCCAGAGGAGCGGTATCGCTCTAAGGCTTCAATATCGTTGTGAACTTCCCATCGATATTGAAAAGATCGATCGTTAGGGATGCTAAAACCTTGGTTAAAAGAATAAACGACTTTTGTCCCCTGTACGGCAAATTGAATTTGAGGATTGATAGCAATTCCCATTTGTTTGCCATCTAATTGAACTGGAGCAGTCTGTCGGATAATTGTAGCGTTCGTTTCCCGATCGGTTGTGTTTTGAGCGAGTAAACTTTCTTGGCTGAGGTTAGAATCGTTTTGGGCAACAATCCCAGGGAGGAGTTGGCTGCTGGCGATTAATATTTCGGTCGGGTTCTTTTGACTGGAAAAAGTATCGTTCGCGATGAGATCGCTATTAATTTGACTGGAGCTGTTATTAGTCTTCAGGCGATCGTTATTTCTTAATAAATTCTCTGACTGGTAAATTTTAACTAACTCAGAGAACAAAGGCTTGACTGCTAGTAATGCTTAGGAGCTACTCTCCCTAATAACCTTTCTTCTTCTAACCTCATAAATGCTTTATGAGCTTCGCCAATAGCGTTGTTAGTGCGGCTCGCTTTTTTGTAGGCATTTTTGGC
>JASJCW010000336.1 GCA_030065265.1 Prochloraceae cyanobacterium | reverse complement strand
ATCACTAGTTCCCAGTCATCATTTTCCTTCCATTCATAAGTTTAATCCTCTCGAATGAGAACTGCTATATTTGACAAGTTTAATATTTAGATACTTTTGCTTTTTGCTGTCTAATTAGGCAGTAGTTCTTTCATATTTTTTTAACAAAATCTAAACTAAATTTGAAGTTTTCTTGACTAAAAATCTCAGCCAGGAAAACTAAACAAATCTATTTAATAATGCTTATCAATAATCCTGTTAAATCGATTTCTCGAGAACAATTAAAGGATATCCTGGGGCATCCTCTTTCAAGATCGGAATTTTCCAATTGTCTTAAACAAGTCAAATTTATCCACCCCAAATTAGGTCTATTTTGGCAAACTAAAAAATCCGAAGCCGGACTTCACTTTATTATCGAAGGGAAAGTTAGATTAATTAATAGCGATGGAGATTTAATTACTACTCTAAAAGCGGGGGACTGCTTTGGAGAATGTACTTTTTTTCCAAATGCTGGTTTTAGACCGTACTCTGCCAGAGCTGCGATCGACCTCAAGATTGGCTATTTTTCTCCAGAGCTATTGTTTCCCTTAGTTAGCAAATATCCCTCGATCCGAGATCGTTTTTACGATCGAGCAAAAAGATTTGATTCCCTACTAAGTCAGTCCGATCCAGTTTCCGCCTCAGCAAATAATGTCCCAACCCGCAAAGAGGCAGTTACTCCAGAATTACCCAAACAGGAAAATAAGATTAACCAAGCTTATTTTCCTTCCCCCAGCCAAAAAATAACCCATCTCTGGCAACAAATCTCTCGACGCTATCCCTTTTTTGCCCAGCAAAGCGTTTCTGACTGCGGTGCGGCTTGTTTGGTCATGGTAGCTAATTACTGG
The DNA here is from genome assembly GCA_030065265.1 of Prochloraceae cyanobacterium. Taxonomy (GTDB): domain Bacteria; phylum Cyanobacteriota; class Cyanobacteriia; order Cyanobacteriales; family JASJDA01; genus JASJDA01. The sequence goes on along the minus strand of JASJCW010000336.1, from coordinate 4,701 downwards.
GGCAAGCATTTTAGCGTCAATCGTTTGCGAGATGCTGCTAATGTAGATCGTAACGGATCGTCTTTGCGAGGGCTGTGTGCTGCAGCAGAGAGTATCGGCTTTGCTACTCGCCCGGTCAAAGCTAGTTTGTCTCAGTTAGCCCGACAACAACTACCCGCGATCGTTCATTGGGAAGCAAAACACTATATTGTCGTTTACAAAATTACTGGCAAAGAAGTAATTATTGCCGATCCCGCTATCGGACAAAAAACTCTCAGTCACCAAGAATTCCAAGCTGGTTGGACTGGTTATGCATTGCTACTCCAACCCACACCAAGATTAAAAGATGCTCGAGAGAAGAATACACCTTTCTGGGAATTTTTTGAACTAGTCAAACCTCACAGGTTAATCCTGCTGGAGGTATTCATTGCTTCCCTGTTTATTCAAATATTTGGTTTAATTACACCTTTATTTACTCAGTTAATTTTAGACAGAGTTGTAGTGCAGCGTTCCGAGCTAACTTTAACAGCAGTAGGTCTGGGCTTGTTGATTTTCAGTCTATTCCGCGTCGCCATGACTGGTTTGCGGCAATATCTCCTCGACCACATGGGGAATAAGATCAATGTAGCCCTAATAGTCGGATTTATTCGCCATACTATGCGACTGCCTTTGAGTTTTTTTGAATCCCGTTATGTAGGGGATATCTTGTCGCGAGTCCAAGAAAATAAAAAGATTCAAAGATTTGTCACTGGCGAAGCTCTAGCTATTGTGTTGGATTTGCTCACGGTTTTTGTTTACGTGGGATTGATGTTCTGGTATAGCTGGAAAATGGCCCTGTTAGCCTTAGCGATCGCCCCGCCTTTTATTCTGCTAACTGCAACCGCAACGCCTTTTTTACGCCGCATTTCTCAAGAAATATTTAACGCTCATGCAACTGAGAACAGTTATTTAATCGAAGCGATTTCCGGCATCCGCACGATCAAATCTACTGCCGTCGAGCAGACGGTACGTTGGCATTGGGAAGAACTGTTAAATAAAAAGATCGAAACCAATTTTTCGGGGCAAATAATTAGCAATCGGCTTCAGATTGCTAGCAATACCATTCAAGCTGTTGCTAGTACGGGAGTGCTGTGGTTTGGAGCTTATTTAGTAATCGACAATCAACTGACCATCGGGCAATTGGTTGCGTTTAACATGCTTCTGGGCAATGTAATCGGGCCGTTCCAAAGACTGACGGTAGTCTGGAATCAGTTGCAGGAATTGGCGATCGCCATAGAAAGGATCGATGACTTGTTGGACTACGAGCCGGAAGAAGATTTGCAACATCAAGCCCGTCAATCTTTAGGGAAACTAAAGGGTCGGATTCAATTCGAGGGAGTAACTTTTCGCTATCATCCAGAAAGCACCGTTAACGTTCTCGAAAATCTCACTTTTGAAATCGAGCCAGGACAAACAGTAGCATTAGTAGGACGAAGCGGTTCGGGAAAAACGACTATTTCCAAACTAGTTTTAGGGCTTTATCCGCCGACGGAAGGAAAGATATCGATCGACGGGCAAGATATCAAGACTATTTCGCTGCGATCGTTGCGACAGCAAATTGGCATAGTAGATCAAGATACCTTCCTATTTGGAGGCACAATTCGCGAAAATATTAGCTTGGGACATCCAGAAGCAACCTTAACAGAAATCTTGACAGCAGCAAGACTAGCTGGTGCTGATGAATTCATCCAAAAATTGCCGATGGGTTACGAAACTCAGATTGGAGAAGGGGGCGGGATGCTATCTGGCGGACAGAGACAAAGGATAGCGATCGCTCGGGCTTTGCTAGGAAATTCTCAGCTATTAATTTTCGATGAGGCGACTTCTCATTTGGATGCCGAGTCGGAAAGAATCATTCAAAATAATCTCAATACCATCCTCAAAAAAAGAACTGCGATCGTCATCGCCCATCGTCTTTCTACCGTTCGCCAAGCAGATTTAATTCTGGTTTTAGATCGAGGTGTATTAATTGAAAGAGGTACTCACGAGGAGTTGATGGCTAAAAGAGGACATTACTACTATCTCAATCAACAGCAATTGTACGGAAGACAGTAAACGATCGATTCCTCGAAGCAGCGTTTAAAGCAAGGGAGATGTCAATAACTTTAGTAAATTTCAACTCGATACAATAGTGCTATGAGCAACAAAATTAACTCTAATAACGGCCATAACGGCCATATTCGCAACGGTCGCGAATCAAACAATCAAAGCTTGTCTAGCCTAGAAATGTTGCAAGTATCAGAACAGAACAATTCGCCACCATTGACCGAAACTGCAGATGATTGGTCTTACGCTACGAAAGAATTATTAGATACTTTACCACAGGCATGGACGCGGGGATTGCTCTATCTAATGGTGGCGTTTGTCGGCATCATCATACCTTGGGCTATGCTATCTCAAATTGACGAAACTGGCACCGCTAGAGGCAGACTAGAACCAAAGGAGCGAATTAGCGAGCTAGATGCGCCAGTATTGGGTACGGTAGCAAGAATTAACGTTAAACAAGGCCAGCAAGTCAAAGCCGGACAAACTTTATTAACCCTAGAGTCAAAATTAATCGATACTCAACTTCACCAAGAAGAAAGTAAGTTAGAGGGTCAACAGAATCAACTCTACCAGTTAGAGTTATTGAAAAATCAGTTGATGCTGGTTATTGAGACCCAAAAGCAACAAAATCAAGCCCAACTTTTGGAAAAGCAAGGAAAAATTCAAGAAGCTAAAGCTAATCTAGAATCTCTCCAAAGTCTTTCTAAATTACAACAACAAAAACAAAAGGCATTAGTGGAACAAACAAAGCAAGAGGTTGCTTCCAGTCAAATTGCCTATAAATTAGGAGAAATTCAACTTCAAGGTGCTCGGGAAAAATACCAGCGTTATCGAGAAGCTTATAAACAGGGTGTAATCTCAAAAGACCGCTTCCAAGAAACAGAACAATTAGTTAAAGAAAAGCAACAGATAGTCGTAGAAGCTAGGTTTAAAATATCTCAGGCTAATTCTCGCCAGCGCGAAAAGGAAACTAGCTCTCAAAAGAGCTTACAAAAATCTTTTGCTGAAATTAAAGCCGCTCAAATTCGCTTGCAGCAGGAACAAAACAGCTATCAAAGCCTACTAAATTCAGGGCAAATAACCTTAATAAAAAGTGAAAAGCAACTTAACAAGTTATTGGCAGAAATTACGACTCTAACCTCCGAAATTGCTCGGACTAAAACTGAAATCGAATCTTTGAAATTTCAGCTCCAGCAACGAGTCATTAAAGCACCAATCGATGGCATAGTTTTTGATTTACCGATTCAAACAGCAGGAGAGGTAGTGCAACCGGGAGAAAAAATAGCAGAGATTGCCCCCCTCGGAGAAGATCTGGTGCTGCGAGGACAAATTTTGACTGCGGAAAGTGGTTCTTTGCAGAAGAAAATGCCCGTGAAAATCAAGTTCGATGCTTATCCTTTTCAGGATTACGGCCTGGTCTCGGGTAAATTAGTCGAGATATCTCCTAATTCCAAAATCACCGAAAATCAGCAAGGTCAAGTAACTACTTACGATATAGAAGTCGAACTAGATCGTAGTTGCGTGGCCAAATCTTCTGATTGTATCCCTTTACGTCCTGGAGATACGGCAACTGCCGAAATAATCGTACGTCAGCGTCGGATTTTTGATTTCATTCTCGATCCGTTTAAAAAGTTAAACCAAGACGGTTTAAAACTCTAATTTACGATCGATTTTTTATTAAGGCAAAGAATGTTAAAAAATATTGCCATAACATCGGCAGATATAGTGGATCGAGTCAAGCTATCTGCTAAAATTCCTGAGATTATAGAAGAGATTTTAACTGAGAAGATTATTGTTGAAGCTTTTGCAGCTACAGGAATGGAAGTGGATACAGCAGAACTTCAAAAAGAAGCCAATCGATTTCGTTTGGCCCATCAACTCGATACTGCTGAAGATACTTGGAAATGGCTGAAAAAATATCAGCTCTCATTCGACGATTTTGAGCGGATAATTTATACCAAGGTTATTACTCGTCAGTTAGCCGATTCTTTGTTTGCAAATAAAGTAGAACGTTACTTTTTTGAACGCCAGCTAGATTATTCTGGAGTAGTTCTTTATGAGATTATCCTACAAGATGAAGACCTAGCTCTAGAACTTTTTTATGCCATTAGCGAAAATGAAGTTTGTTTTCACGATGTTGCTCGTGAATATATTCAGGATAGAGAATTACGTCGTCTTAGAGGGTATCGGGGAGTAGCAAATCGCAAAGATTTAAAACCAGAAATTTCTGCTGTTGTCTTTGCTGCCAAACCACCCCAAGTTCTTAAACCAATTAAAACTTCTAGCGGAATTCATCTGATTTTAGTAGAAGAAATTATTCAAGCTGAATTAGACGAACAAATATCCTCTAAGATTCTCTCAGATTTATTTTCACGATGGTTGGAAACCCAGAAAAAAAGTTTGAGAGCTGGAGGAAATATACAATTATGCTTGTCTAACAATTAATTCGACATTTTAGCAACGCCGCCAAGCACGATACAATAAACTAAACTGTAGCTCTAAAGAACTGTAATATTGAGGTTCGATCGAGGATTAATAATGAGTTTATATTTTGATGTAGAAGATAACAATCGCAACTCCTTTCAATTACCAGGTGCAAAACCTCAATACAATCCCGATCGCCCCGGAGCAGTAAAA
>JASJCW010000335.1 GCA_030065265.1 Prochloraceae cyanobacterium | reverse complement strand
GAAGAATAATATCATTTCTCGCAAGCGATCGAGGAAAAAGGTCAGGGAATGGGTAGGAGGTCAGGGGTCGGAAATTAGAAGATTTTTGCAGATCGATTCTATTTTAACTCGCTACGCGAGATGTTGAAGGAAGAGGGTAATATTTGTTAATTTTTAAGTCCTTTTTTTAATCGTTAGATAAAAAGTCTAAATTTAAAAGTAGTTTCAATCTACTTTTAAAATGGCCTTCTTCCCTCTTCCTTCTTTTAAGGCATTGATACCAATTTGCCAAAATAAGACTGCAGATCGATTTTACTAATCTTTTACCTCTTGCCTGTTGCCTCTTGCCTATTACCTATTGACTCTTGCCTGTTGCCTCTTGCCTATTACCTCTTGCCTCTTGCCTCTTGTCGCCGAAGTGTAGCAGTAACTCTAAACAGAATTGGTATTTTAAAAAAAAATATCTCGATTATAAAAGATAAAATGTAGAATAAAGATCCGTAGCTTTTTATACAGATTTGATTTTGGTTGTTAATTGAATTACGATACTTTTTATTGCTGTTATTTGGCGATCTTCATTAGTTCTTCATAACTATCATTCATAATTTTGTTCAAATTTATTGGAAATTATAGAGCGATGGAAGAACCAATCAAAAAGAATGCAAGTCTTAAATTAGAACAACAACTAGAATTGAGAGTTTTTCAAGAGAAAATTAAAAACCTCAATCGCAGCCAGCTACAAGAATTCTTAGTCGAATTGTTTCGACAAATGATGCTCAAAGACAATTTGATTAAAACTTTATTCCTCAAAAAATTGTAGAGATTAATTACTCCACTTCCGGCCAGCAAGCATCCAAAGAAAGACCCGCTTGAGAGAGCTGAGCGTGATACAGTTGAGCCAGATGTTCCGGGCCAGACCAAACGATTGCTTGACCTTGATTGTGAACTTGCATTGTTAATTGCCAAGCGCGATCGCCATTCATCTTGGGAACGTATTTCATCAAACAATCGCAAACATAATCGAAAGTATTGACATTGTCATTGAGTAGAGTTACCAAATACTTACAATCGCCTTCAGATTTGGTTAAAGCAGAAGATTTGGGAACGCGATCGACAGTATATGTAATACTGCGAGCCAAATTAGGATCGAGACTGTGAGTTATTTGATAATCTTCTAAAGCACCGCTATCATCTCTGAGGATATAACGGGCCAAACTTCTGCCAGCAAAAGCAGCAGCCAAATTAGCATCGATTTCGATCGCCTGGTTGTAGTCGGCGATCGCCCCAGTTGCATCTCCCAAACTGGCTTTAGTATTAGCCCTTTCTAAATAGGCGATCGCATTGTGAGGATCGATCCGTTGCTCGAGCTGATATTCTTGACGGGCTAAATCGCTCAAATATTCTTGTACCAAGCGATCGACGAAAATATAACCGCCACCAACTCTTTGGAGTAAATTTCTTTCGGTAGCGTAATTGAGGAAGTCAGCTAAATTCCAGGGTAGGGAACGGTTAAAACTTAAAATTGCCCGCAAGACAAAATGCTTAATAGTTGCGGTTCCCCCTTTCATCAAAGCCAAAGCAAAACTTAAAATTCCCGTGCCGAATAAAGAAGTGCTGACAATGCGATCGAAGCCAACAGTTCCTTGCAAGCCGATTCCACCAACCAAACACAGCACCGCACCCCCAAAGCCAAAAGTTGCCGCTCTTTTTGCCGACAGCCAAATCCCTTGATTGGGAAAACTTTTAGTTTGATGTTCTTCTTCGATCGTTCCAGCAACAGCTACGCCGCTTAAACCCAAAAACAAGCCCCAGGGAACTCCCGCACTCAACAATCCAGCCAGCCCTAATAAAGCACTCATTGGCAGCCATTGCTGTGCTTTGAGCCAAGACCATCTCAGTTTTTCAACCGGTTGGATCGGATCGACATTGGTCATTGCTGCGCCGAGAATACCTGCGACTACGCTGCCAACAAATACGTTACTGGCATAGCCTCCAGCTACGGAAAAGGTAAAAACAACCAATAAAGCCCAAATTAAGCCGCTAATTAACTGTACTCCAGTACCGTACAAGTTATATAGTTTGCTTTTATATTTTCTATTCTTTTGCCAAGGTAATTTAAACTTATGTTTGCGATTGAGTTGCAGCCAATCAGGTTGAAGTCGTTCGATAAAAAAGATCGTTTTCGAGTCGATCGACATTCTCAAAGCTATCTCTTTAAGCCACTTGAGAGCTTCTTTTTGGGAATAGGGATGATAATTGCCGCGACGAGAGAACATCCTCTGAATGTAAGCGTTGAGGAGGCGTTTGCGGCTTGCTTCTAAGGATATTTGAGTATCGCCATTCCCTTGGGAGAGTAATTGTAGTTCTTCTGCGCCCATTTGCTCGCAAGCAGTAGCGATAATATTGAGCATGAGGGGAGTTTTAACTAATTCTCGCAGACTTCGATCGCGATCGAGCAATTCTTTTAATCCGGTTATTTGGCGATCGCCGGCAGTGAGATATCGATCGATTTGTTCGTCAGTTAAATTATTTAAGTAAATTGCGCCTTGAAGTCGCAGACGTTGGGATAAAACTTGGTATTCGCGATCGCGAGAACAGACGACTATTTCGGTGCGTCCGTATTCTTTGCTAAATTCGTTGAGAGCGGCAACGCATAAAGAACGGCTTTCTTCAACAACTTCGTCTAAACCGTCTAATAGTAATAATAATTGCTGCTGTGCGATCCAAGTTTGAGCGACGTGTCTGGGAATTTGATAGTTAATATTTAATTCTTCGATTAACCAGCGAACGACTGCTTCTCCTCTTTCTATTCCTCCGCCAAAATCTACCATCAAAGAAGATAAATTGAGAACGATCGGAATTGGTTCGTTAATATTATTTTCTGCTTTAGCAATTAAATCTGCGGCTAACTGAAGTAGGGCGATGGTTTTGCCCGATCCAGGAGCACCTAAAATTAATAAACTCCGACCTTCTCCCATTTCTGCGAAAAAGTCAATAATATTTTTATCTGGGGTCAAAGTCGATCGCGAATGAGTCGGGTTTTCCCAAGCGACTCCCCAAGGAGACTCGATCGCATCCAATCTTTCTTCTAAAGAAATTTCTAAATAGCTGTTGTCGGGGATAGATTTTTCTAATACTCCTTTGAGCCAATAGTTTTTAACTTTGTTTATTAATATTTGTCGGTTACGATAATCTTGTCTGTTAGCAAAAGTAGGATTTAAGTTATTGTCTGAATTAAACTCGAGCGATCGCTGGTGATTCATGGGGCTGAGTGGCTGTATTATTTTGTTTTCGTAAAATTGGGAAAAATAATGGCTTTGTTTCTACTCTACACAAATAACTTTCTTGCAGCCTCTAGCGCATCTTTTGAGTCCTTACTCGCGATCGGGATGCGGCGTGCTGCTGTTTCAGTTTAGTATTTTCTTTGGTAAATCTCAAAGCTGCTTCTTTGAGGCACTAAGGACTTGCTAAACTTCTTTTGGCAAGAGCCTTTAAATTTGGTTAACATCAAAATTACCTCTCGTCCTAGTTCTCTAGTTTACTACGATCGAACCCCCTAGGGTGTCTCCTCAAACTAACCTATAAATTATTTTTTGTGCAAAGCTATCGTCCTTGCAATCAATCCTATAAATAGAAAATGACAACTAAAAGACAACAAACTGCTGGCTGGTTAATGGTGATTCCAGCTATCTTAATTTTAGGCTCGGTCTTCATTTATCCGATCGCTCGAGCTTTTTGGTTGAGTTTATTTACTGAAAATCTCGGTACTCAATTAGAACCGGTTTTTAGCGGCTTGACAAATTATTCTCGATTGTTGGGTGACGGTCGTTTCTGGCAAACTTTACAAAATACGACTGTTTTTACTGTTGCCAGCGTTTCTTTAGAGTTATTGTTAGGAATGGCGATCGCCTTGATTTTAAATCAATCTTTTCGCGGTCGGGGTATCGTCAGAACTATTGCGATTATTCCTTGGGCTTTACCGACTGCTGTAATGGGTTTAGCTTGGGCTTGGATTTTTAACGACCAATACGGCGTTGTTAACGATATTTTGCAGCGTTTGGGGGCGATCGATACGGGAATTAATTGGTTGGGAGATCCGAATTTGGCAATGTTGGCTTTAGTTATTGCTGATGTTTGGAAAACAACTCCTTTTATCAGCATCATTCTTTTGGCTGGGTTGCAATCGATTTCTCGCGATCTTTACGAAGCCCATTCCCTCGACGGGGCTAATGCTTGGCAGAGTTTTTGGCAAATTACCTTACCTTTATTGATGCCGCAAATTTTAATCGCCCTTTTATTTCGTTTCGCTCAAGCTTTCGGCATCTTCGATTTAGTTCAGGTAATGACCGGTGGAGGCCCTGCTGGTGCGACGGAAACTGTTTCGATTTATATCTATGCTACGGTGATGCGTTATTTAGATTTTGGTTATGGTGCTGCTTTAATTGTGGTTACTTTTTTATTGTTAATTTTTGTTGTTGCTATTACCAGTTTATTGTTTCCTAAAACTGAGTAAAAATATATCTAGCCTATTCCCCCTTGGGCGAGTATTCTTAAAACTTCGTATTCCCACCCATTTTGGGGATTACGAATGACTCCCTTCCCAGAAATTAATTTTCCGTTCAAACGACAAAAATTCATACAAGCTGGATTAGGGCGGCAACAGTTCACAATTTTTCTCCAAATTTTTTACTTGTTTTGAGACAATCAAAATTTAAAACAATACTCAATCGATATGGAGGTAATTTATATCGACGCTAAAGAGCTTATTAGACTTTATAGATTAGGAGAGAGAAATTTTAGCCAAGTCAATACAATTCAAAATTATCCCCTCCCTGATATTGGGGCTTGAAATAAGGAAGTGCGAAGCACGTTTTTATTTCTTTCCTTCTTAAAAGAAGGGGCTTGCATCCTTGTAACAATTCTCCAATTCTGCTCGAAATTAGTAATTTTGCATTTTGCATTTTGCATTCAAAAAGTGGTCAATTAAAAAATTCAAAATTTATTCCCTTTACCCTTGATAAATTAAGGTTTGGTAATTAGCACTTAGAATGACTTAATTATCAAATATTATTGAGTATTGTAAAAGAATGACTGAATATTTTTATCTATCTTAGGTAAAAGATCTCTTCAACAGCGCGGAGATAGGGGCTAGCGGTCGAGATACTTGAGAAGGCATTTCTTGAAAGTAACAAAAATCAGTCGCTTAATTATCAAAGCGATCGACGCGATGGAGGCTCGATCGGCCTTAATGGATTTTACTTAAAGGGTGTAGAACTTGGTAGTGTAGATAAGATGTAGGGATAAAAATTAACGCTGAAAAGATTGATGTTATGGAATTCGGCTAAAATAGAATACGACTTGGTTGTGATTGGAGCGACCTTAGAAGGAATATTTGCAGCCAATCTTGCCGCTAGTTTTAAGGCTAGAGTTGCTCTAATAAATTTACCATTTTCAGGTCATTCTAGTTCTGCTGAAATAGTTTATAATCGGGTTCTGTCTCAAACAAATAGTTTTTTAGATAATTT
>JASJCW010000031.1 GCA_030065265.1 Prochloraceae cyanobacterium | reverse complement strand
AAGTCAAATACCGTTAATTCTTGCGGTGTTAGTAAGGTTTTTGTTTTATTTGTAAAATTATAAAGTATCAATCTCCCTTGTTCTTTTCCTTCGCTACCGATGTAAGCAAAAGCGCGATCGCGGGTTTTAAATTTGCCAACAAATGGCTCTATCTCTTCTGCTACTTGATAGTTTCCTGTTGCTCCTTCAAGAAAAACTTTGTATTTTAATCCGTAGGGTGCTGGATTGTCTAAAGTATAGGCCAGTCTTCTTCCTGCCCAGCTTATTTTACCTGGTAAGGGCGGATCGATAACTAGATTTTTTTCGACGCTAGCTCGATTCATCGGGCGATCGAATGTAATCACAAATGCAGTATCTTTAGCACTTATTTCTTTATCTTGCCAGCTAAATTTTTTAACTGTCGGCCCTGTATGAAAGAAGCAGTTATTATTCTCACAAATTTTGCCGCTTCCTAATAAAATGACAATAACAATACTTAAAATAAATATGACACTCAGGGATATTTTATCTATTGGTTGTAAGCTGTTTTGTTTCATCGATCGCTTGGAAAAATATTATTTTTTTATTATGTAAATATATTAATTCAACTGCTAGTTTTTATCCTGTATCTTAACACTTGCAATTCTCAAATTAATAAAAAAAATCTTAAATTAGTTGATTTGTAATCCAAAATACTGAAACTTAAAATTGTGTTTGACAACTTTTTACAATCTAAGACAATAAAATTGACCGCTCCTCTTTCTTGGAGATATGCAATGAATTTAGCAATATTTTTAAGTCAAATTTTTAAACTGATTATCGCTTTATCTGCGATCTGTTTGGCTTTAATCTTCAGAGAACCTTCTTTATTAAAAATTCGAGGATTATTATTCGGCCTGATATTATTTTTAGGTTTGGGGTTAATTTTATTAGAAATATATAGTCTGAGAAAAATTCAAAACAAATTGCGAAAATTTGTGAGTTTTTTATTGATATTTTTAGCTGCTACTGGAACTTCGATCGCCCTCGGAAGAGAAACCAACTTTTTGATAACTAAACAGCAAATTTTAAGCGAAGATATCAGTCGTTTAGAAGATTTGGGTCAACATTTTATTGTCGGTTACTGGAATTATGACGAAGTTAAACAATTAGTAGAAAAAAGAGCGGTCGGCGGTGTTTTTATTACCCAACGAAATGTTTACAATAAAACGATTGAAGAAGTTAAAGTAGAAATCGCCTCATTACAAAAAATTCGCAGTTCTCAAGGTTTGTCTCCGCTCTGGATCGCTACCGACCAAGAAGGGGGAAATATCGCCAGATTATCGCCACCTTTAAAACCGATTTCTACCCTAGCAAAAATTGTCGATAAGGTAGATAATATTAATCAAAAAAGAGAGGCGATCGCTGAATACGCAACTGAAAAAGCTGCAGAATTAGCTTACATTGGAGTTAATTTAAATTTTGCTCCAGTAGTAGATCTTAATAAAGGAATTATTAATCCAGAAGATCGATATTCTCGAATTTACGATCGCGCCATTTCAGAAGATCCGAAAATAGTTACAAAAGTTGCTTTGTGGTATTGCAATAGTTTATCTAAATTCAACGTGAGATGTACTTTAAAACATTTTCCTGGTTTGGGTCGAGTCAAACAAGATACTCACGTATCAGAAGCAAATTTAGATACGCCGATCTCCCTATTAAATCGAGATGACTGGCAACCATTTCGGACAATAATTAAATTTTCTGATGCTTTTATTATGTTATCTCACGTTAAGTTAAAAGCATTAGATGAATTCAATCCGGTATCTTTTTCTAACAAAGTAGTTCGGGGATTAATTAGAGATCGATGGCAATATAACGGAGTTTTAATTACCGACGATTTTTGCATGCAAGCAGTTTATGGCAGCAAAGATGGTATCAAAATAGCCACAGTAAAAGCCATCAATGCAGGAGTAGATTTAATTTTAATTTCTCACGATCCGAGCCTGTATTATCCAGCCATGAAATCTTTAATAGAAGCGGATAAAATAGGTAATCTCGATCGCAATCTGCTCCATCAAAGTAAGGATAGATTAAAGCAAAATAAAAAAGTTTTATTTATAGATCGCTCAAAAATTTAATTGCTGAGTTATAGCACCTAAAAAATAAATTAAGATCGCTTACTCAATGCGAACTTTAAAGCGAATAAAACCGTAAGAATTAGCGGGATTTCCCGGTGCAATTGCATTGTCTAAAATAACCGGATCGCTGACAACATTGACGACTACCGCACCGTTAGTATTATTCGCAGCAGTTAGAGGATTGGTTAAATTATTCGGATCTTTACAAACATCGGGAGTTTGAGAAAATGGTGGATAAAAATTACCCCGATCGTCGTTAATATTATTAGTTAATAAATCTGTTGGTGCGATCGGTAAAATGCTATTACTGTTAGCTAAAGCAATGCCGCTATTAATCCCAAAAGCATCGGCAACAAAATTAGTATTGGTTGGAAGCACGCTGCATATTTTGACGTTTCTGACCGCTCCAACGCCAGATGAGAGAAAATAAATTATATATTCTACTTCGTCTCCCGGCCGAACTAAACCGCCATTAATTCCACCTCTGAGGAAAGTATTTAAAGGAGTCGGCCAGTTAGGATTGTTATCGTTGAGGTCGTTAAAATCGTTATTAAAAATACTTAGATCTTGACCTCCATTAGTAAGGATATTTCCGTTAATAGCCGCGATCCGCTTGACAAGAATTAATTCAGGAGCAGTTAAAGTCGGGACAACCGGAGCGATCGAACAGCGAGTTCCATCATTATTATTTACAATACTCCCTTGACCGATGAATTGACCGGTAGTTGAAACAGTCGGTTGAGTTGGAAATCTTAATAAATCTCCAGTCCGGTTATTATATGCGTAAAAATTTCCATCAACATCAAAAAAAGCCGCACCAGTTGCTACGGATGTCGTTCCCGGAAAATTAGTTTGCCCGAAATTAATCGAACTTATAACTGATTGGGTTGCTAAATCTATTTCCAAAGACCACAAATCGCGATTGTTGCGAATGAAATAGATCCGATTGTCGATCGGACTGACGGCTAAATCAGAGCTTAAAGTAATCGGAGAAGTAATAGTAGCAATTTTAGTTAAATAAGTGCTGCGATTGGGATTGAGATCGAGAACTTCAATTAAAGTTCTCCCGCTATTACTGGCGTAATAATAGCCATCTAAATCGATATCTCCAGAATTATAGCGGCCGAAATTTAAACTAGCAATTTCTCCTAATTTTAGGGCATTGCCAAAGCTATCAAAACGATAAAGACTGCGATCGCCGTTGACATCTTCTAATCCGTAAAAATAGCGATCGATAATATTAAAACCAGTCGCGTTTAAAGTAACCCCAGGATCTAAACCCGTAATAGGAGTACCGGGATCGATTGTCGCATTAGTTAAATCGTAAAGCGATCGACGCGAAGGATTGCCGATAATTAGCACTGAAGGAGTCGGACAACTCACGCTAGTAGAATTAAAATCGGCGATCGTCCCCGTACCCGTATCTGTAATATTGTCTACCGTACCGCTAACTAAATTAGCTACCCTCAAAGTAAAAGTTTCATCTAGTTCGAGGTTGCTATCTGCAATACTATCAATTTGTACTTGAATGTTAGTTACTCCGCTAGGAATAGTAATTTCCGTGCCATTTGTTCCTCCACCAGGTTGAAAGTTAGTACCGCCATCAATACTAAACTGAAAATTATTATTTTGATAGTCTATATTTCCCGCAGCATTAATGTCGGTAGTATTAAGATTAAGTACGATATTGCCAGTGCTGGGAGTTGATAAAGTGAGATCGAAAGTTAAAGGATTGCCTTCTTGGGCGATCGCATCGCTAATATTAACGTTTTGAGCTAAAGTGCTTTTTGCTGCAGTAACGGCTAGTAAAGTTGCAAAAACAAAAATAGATGGTTTTGTTTTTCTTAGAATTGTTTCGTTCATATTTACTGAAGTTTTCAATTTAATCGATCGCTTAATTATTAGATGCAAACTTTTAAGCGAATCAAACTGTAAGAATCAGCCGGATTTCCTGGTATATTTTTAATTTTTCTAAGACATTTTTTGCAGTTTAGTATTTTTCATTACGTCGAAAAAAAATAAGTATAAAATTTAGTTTGGCTCTGCTTGAAGCAAAACCAATGCTAATGTGTTCCCGATCGCTCTAAGATTTCGATCGTTATTGCTAAAAAGGTCGAGATATAAATTACATATAAATTTAATTCTTACGCAAGATTCTTAGCTTTGTCAATAATTTATTTGGATTTTTTTTAGATATATAAAAAGTCAAATAAAATACAATCAAAGTCCGACAACAATTTATTTTTGTCGAAGTTTAAATCTTAGTATTTATTATTTACGATTCAAAAATATTTAAAATCAAAAAGACTATTTTAGTTTTAAAAAAAACTGACTCGATCTTTTATTTATAAACATTTAAATGATTTCACTTCCTTTTGCTAGTAACTAGCATTACAGAAAATAGCTTAAAGATTGAAGGAAAATAAAAAATAAAAACTATTTTGAGCATAGAAAAATAATCAAACCAACGAGGGCGATACAGGCTAAAACCGTACAAACAATTTTAAAATTGCTTAAGGGGCGATCGCCTTTAATTTTTCCAGTGTATCCGTTAATTATTACTTGATATTGCTTGTTGCGATAGCGGTAAGATGTCAACCAAACTGGAAGTAAAATATGTTTAAAAGTAGTTGCATTGTAGCTTGTAGAAAGATGGTGAATGCGTTGTTCGTCGCCACCGATATCTTTTTCAACATCATCTCTAATTTGACAAGCCATTATATTTTTTGCAATTTCAAAACCATCTTCGAGATCGATCTGCGATCTTTGGGCTTCAAAACCTGCTAAATAAGAAGGACTATAAGGTTTTAAAGATTCTTGAAGATGCCAAGGTTCTAACTTACCCAGGCGATCGCTCTCAATTAAATTAGTTCCAGATACTAAAATATCATCGAAAAAACGCCCTACTTGACCGCTAACCGGAGACCAACTAGTAGTACAATTAGAAGAGTTTCCATCCTCATCTTCGTCGCATTCGGTTATTCCTCTTTCTCCTCGATAGTAGGTAGCAGTATCGGCATCGTAAGTCCAAAAAGGAAGATAAACACCTTGTATTTTCTCTAATTGAGCTAATTTTTTTAATTCATTAGGAACAAACCAATGTTTGCTCAACCATTGTTGTAAATTTTTGCTAACTTTTTTCCGACCGATAGTAAAAGGAATTACCGCTTCAGGTGTAATAATTGGTTCGGCTAGTTTAGGTTGAGTAACAATATTAGCAGCACAAAAAGGACAACTACCGGCTACTTGAGGCGGTTCAAAGATAATATTAGCACCACAATCAGAGCAACTTACTTCTAATGCTGTTTCTGATAATGCCTTTAGTTTAATTCGATCGCTATTTAACTGTTGGTTAAAACACTTTTCTTCTACTACTCGATCGCTGGAAATAACTTCTTGATAACCGCAATAATTACACTTAAGTTGAGCTTGTTCGGTATTAAATTCTAACTCTGCACCGCAGCTAGAACAAGGATATCGTTTAATATCTGACTGGGAAGTAGTCGTCATTTTAGCTTTTTTTGTGGTCTAAAAATGGATTATCAAATAATAGAACTTAATTCGGAGATATCTCTGGCTCTAGTCCATCCTTCGTCACCTTCTTTACGGACGTTAGTTCTCCCGGATATTCCTTGTTCTTTTAATTGTTGTTTGGTGAACGGCCCCGTAGCTTGACCGCTCCGAAAAATATACCACTCTGCTTTACCTAAAGAAGATGTTGGTGCTGATATTGGAGGGGTTGGTGGTGTCGGTGGTGTCGGTGGTGTTGGCGGTGTCAATAAAGATGATAATTCCCCTACTCGAGCGGCCGGAAGCCACTCGCTCATACCATTACGCCATACCAAGGTTTGAGAAATTAACCTTCTTTGGGATAGCTGATGAAAATCTAAAGGCCCTATTTGTTGACCGTTTTCAACAATATACCATTGAGGAGTTAAAGGAGGGGGAGCAACTGGAGCGGAATTCGATCGCGGGACTTGATTTTGTGGTTGCTGCATTGCAGAAGACATTTGCTGAGCCATCATCATACCCATGCCAAAATCTAAACCGGGATTGCTACTATTGGGGTTTTCAGCCGATCGCTCGATCGCGTTAGCAGTTTGAAACTGGGTATATTGTTGCATATTCCCTAACAATCCCATCGAAGCACGTTTGTCCAAAGCTTCTTCTACCGCTGAAGGTAAAGAAATATTTTCAATTAATAAACGATCTAATTCGATGCCAACCTGATTCATTTCCGGTTTGATTGCGGCTTGAATTTTATCCCCCAAATCGCCATAATGAGCGGCTAAATCTAAGACGGCAATTTGGGAACTACCTAGCCATTTAGCAAAGGAACTAACGATAATATTACGGAGATGATCGCTAACTTCATCTACTTGAAATAACCCATCTGTGCTAACTAATTCTTGTAATAATAAGGTTGGAGATTCGACTTTAATACTGTAGTTTCCATAAGCTCTGATCCGAACCGGCCCTAATTCGCGATCGCGCAGAGTAATTGGTTTAGATGTTCCCCATTTAAGGTTAGTAAAAACTTTGGTACTAAAAAAGTAAACTTCTGCTTTAAATGGCGAGTTGAAGGCATGAGACCAGGACATTAAAGTAGTTAAAATCGGTAAGTTTCTGGTCGAAAGTTGATACATTCCTGGCGAGAAAACATCGGCAACTTGACCCTCTTTAACAAATACAGCCATTTGCCCCGGACGCACTGTTAATTTTGCTCCCATTTTTATCTCGTTTTTATAACGCTCGAAGCGGTAAACAATCGTATCATTAGTTGAATCTAACCATTCAATAACATCAACAAATTCGCCGCGAATTCTGTCAAATAACCCCATTTAATCGGTTCCTATTCTCTAGTTTATTAAGTGATTTAGATCGTTATTTTTTCAGACGATTGCATTAAATTAGATCTAAAATTTAAATTTGCTTTTAATTTACTTTATCACAATCAAATTGAATTCAAGTTCTGAATCTATAAGATATTAATTGTCAAGAGCAGAGCCTCAGTATAAATATTTAGGCTGGATCGCTTAAAAAGAATTACTTATTAAATTTATTTTCCTTAATTGTTCGGTCATTGATATGAATAGTAATTGCTATTGCAAATCTTGTTTAAATAAAGGGCTTTTTTTAGATATATTTTTCTTTTATTTTTAATGTTGCTTTTTAATAATAAATTGATAAAAAAATTGCTTGAATAAAGATATTAATTGCGATCGCGATCCCTTAAATATTTTACAAGCCAATAAAAAAATATTTATTTTTCCACTCCAACATTACAAAATGTTTAATTTGCGTAAAATATAATGTTTAATTTGAGTGAAGAAATGAATTTTTTGAGTTAAAACGCTCATAAGATATAGTTAAATCCAACATAACTTGAAAATACTTTATTTTTAATTGGGAGCAAGACAAATGAGTTACAAACGACCCAGATATACAAGTAACAATCAAAACTGGTTATTTTTTCACCCGACAATTGGCGATAATTGGACTCATTTAGTAGAAAAAGAATGCTTTGCCGACAGTGAAAATTACGACGAAACCGAACCAGTAGACCTAGAAAATCAGCCGCCAATTCAAAAAGAGTCCAGCTTGGCACCAAAGTTAGCTTTATTGACAATGGCGATCGCCGTATTAGTAGGAGGAGTAGGTATATTATTACAAGTCCCTCAAATGGCAGGAAATGTCAATTTAACCGAGAAAAATATCAGTTTAACGGAGAAATTACAATAAATAGGCCTCATTTTAAGTGGGCTGGAAGATACTACAAAAAGCCCACTCAATTCCCTCGAAATCTCAATCTAAATCTAATTTTTTTTGCAACTTTTTCAAAATTCTATACATTTCCGGCAGACGCTTGTAAATAGCCGAAACTTTAAGATATAACTTGTTAGGAACGGCCGGAGAACTCGAAACAATTGCTCCGGGTGCAATGTCGCTGGGAATACCAGTTTGAGCCGTAGCGATCGCACCATCGCCGATTTTAGCGTTATTAGCGACACCAACCTGTCCGCCAAGCATAACCCCCCTACCTACTTTAACGCCTCCAGCTAAGCCGACTTGAGCCGCCATAAAGCAATTTTCGCCAACTTCGCAACCGTGAGCGATATGCACCATATTGTCTAATTTGGTATTGCGTTTAATAATAGTTTCACCAACTGCAGGGCGGTCGATCGCGCTATTGCAACCAACTTCTACGCGATCCTCTAAAACAGTACGGCCCGATTGTTCCATTTTAAAAATACCTTGTGGAGTGGGAACAAAACCAAATCCTTCCGCACCAATAACCGCACCGCTATGAATCACGCAATCGGCCCCAATTTTAGCCCGTTCGTGGATCGTACAGTTAGCGTGCAGGATCGTGCGATCGCCGATTTCAACATCGGGATAAATGACAACGTTAGGATGAATGCAAGCGCGATCGCCGATAGTTACTCCCGGTTGAATGACAACGTGGGATGCGATCGAAACATCTTTACCGAGAACTACCGAAGGGTCAATTACTGCTGTAGGATGAATACCAGGGCCTGGTTGAAACGGTTGATAAAACAAGGCGATCGCCTTAGCAAATAATAACCGAGGTTGTTTGGTTGCAACCCAAGCAAGACCTCGCTCTGTGGCTGCGATTATCAGCGATTCATCTAAAGGCAAAATCAAAGCACTAGCAGCAGTTTGACTTACCATTGCGGCAAATTTGCCCCCTTCAACATAGCTGATAGTTCCGGCTTTTGCGCTATCTACTGAGGCTACTCCAGTAATTTCGGGGTTAAGATTATTAGCCGTTATGCTATGTCGCTCGACTGCATCTCCTAGTTTTTCGACAATTCGATTAAATAACATAAAATTAGGTAGGAAAAATAATGACAATTTCACTCCAAAAAGGGCAAAAAATATCTTTAGAAAAAGCTGCACCCGGTATATCCGCAGCACTTGTTGGTTTGGGATGGGATGTTAACCCTACCGATACGGGTACTGATTTCGATCTCGACGTGTCTTTGTTTCTTTTGGGTGCTAACGATAAATTAGTTTCACAAAAACACTTTATTTTTTACAATAACCTGACCAGTCCCGATCCAGATAAATCGATTCAATTAATGGGGGACAATAAAACAGGTGAAGGTAGTGGGGATGACGAAGCGGCGATCGTTGATTTTCGTAAAGTACCCGCAGATGTTAATAAAATAACCGTTACAGTTACCATTCACGAAGCAGACAAACGCGGTCAAAATTTCGGTCAAGTTAATAATGCTTACGTCCGCTTAGTTAACGTCGAAACTAAAGATGAAGTCTTGCGCTACGAATTAGATGAAGACTTTTCGATCGAAACTGCAATTGTCATGGCCGAATTTTATCGCAAAGATAACGAATGGCGGGTTAACGCAGTAGGATCTGGCTATCAAGGGGGTCTAGAAGCACTTTTGTCTCGCTACAATTAAAGCGAAGTTAGGGAGTAGGTAGTAGGTAGTTGTTTAGTTTGAAATTGGTTGATTAATTGTAAATTGGTAAAATCAGCTGATTTTTTTCTGCAGACGCTTTCAACACTCCCCACTAACGACTAACCTCTCCCGACGCTCCCAATGGGTATTATCCCTACATCGATCGCTCGAGCAAATCGATAATAATAAAATTAGTTTGCAATTTACGATTAGGTAGAAATATATGGCTATTTCACTCCAAAAAGGACAAAAAATCGCCCTAGAGAAAGTAGCACCGGGAATTAATGCAGGAATGATCGGTTTGGGATGGGATGTCAACCCCACAGATACGGGTACTGATTTCGATCTCGACGTATCGGTTTTTTTATTAGGAGACAATGAAAAATTAATTTCAGACAAACACTTTGTTTTCTACAATAATCTCAACAGTCCCGATCCAGATAAATCGGTGCAATTGATGGGAGATAATCGAACCGGTGAAGGTGCAGGAGATGACGAAGCTTTGATTGCAGATTTTCGTAAAATCCCCCCAGAAGTTGCTAAAATGGCTGTCACCGTTACCATTCACGAAGCAGAGAAACGGGGACAGAATTTCGGTCAAGTTAATAATGCTTACGTGCGTTTGGTTAATGTCGAAACTAAAGATGAGGTTTTGCGTTACGACTTAGCTGAAGACTTTTCGATCGAAACTGCGATTATTATGGCCGAATTTTATCGCAAGGATGGCGACTGGCGCGTCGGTGCTGTAGGATCTGGCTATGAAGGTGGCTTACAGGCTCTTTTAAACCGCTATCAATAAAAAAATTGTAATATCCTCGCAAAAACTAAAATTATAATATGGCAATTTCACTACAAAAAGGTCAAAGAGTATCGTTAGATAAGGTAGCACCAGGGCTGAGTGCGGCTTTAATCGGGTTAGGATGGGATATCAATGCTACGGATACGGGTAATGAATTTGACTTAGACTTATCTGTTTTTCTTGTTGGTGCCGATCAGAAGTTAATTACAGAAAAACACTTTATTTTTTATAACAATCTTACCAGTCCCGATCCAGATAAATCGGTGCAATTGATGGGAGATAATCGAACCGGTGAAGGAGAAGGAGATGACGAAGCTTTAATTGCAGATTTCCGTAAAATCCCCCCGGATGTCAATAAAATGGTCGTCAGCGTAACTATTTACGAAGCGGAAAAACGCAAACAAAATTTCGGCCAAGTTAGTAATGCTTACGTGCGTTTGGTTAATGTCGAAACTCAAGAAGAGGTCTTACGTTACGACTTAGCTGAAGACTTTTCGATCGAAACTGCGATTATCATGGCCGAATTTTATCGCAAGGATGGCGAGTGGCGCGTCAATGCTGTAGGATCGGGTTATCAGGGCGGCTTACAAGCTCTCCTCAACCGCTACAACAGTTAAAAGATTGAAACAATGTCTATTAATTTACAAAAAGGACAGCGTATTTCTTTAAAAAAAGAGTCCCCAGGTTTAACTACAATTATGTGTGGTTTAGGTTGGGATATAGCCCAATCTTCTGGGGGTTTTCTTGGCATTTTTAAAGCCAGTTCAAATCTAGATTTAGATGCTTCGGTTTTGTGTTTAAATGCTCAGGGCAAATTAGATAACAATATGAATGTTATTTACTATAACAATCTCGCTCACGTTTCTGGAGGAATTACCCATTTAGGCGATAATCTCACAGGTGAAGGGGAAGGAGACGACGAACAAATTCTGGTCGATTTGCCTAAAATACCCGAAAATATTCATAAGTTAGTTTTTGCTGTCAGTATTTTTCAAGCGTTCGATCGCCAGCAAGATTTTAGTCAAGTTAATAATGCTTTCGTTCGCTTAGTCGATACTGCTAACAATCGAGAAATCGCTCGTTACAATCTATCCGGTCAACAATATCAAGGTAGTACGGGAATGATTATGGCTGAAATTTATCGCGAAAATGAAGGTTGGAACGTGCAAGCGATCGGCGAAGGAATTAAAATATCCGGTTTGCAACAATTGGTAGAATCATATTAAAAGAAATTAATTTTTTCTTGAGTGACAAGGAATCTAACTCAACATAAATTACAAGACTCTTACTCGCAATTGCAAATTAAAATGATGCTTCAGCTATTACAGCGAAAGTAAAGATTATTTAGTTCCTTTTGAACCTCAAAAAATTGAAGCCAGTTTAAATGAAATACTATGGCGATCGCTCTTTAAAATTATTTAAACTGGTTGCAGATGCTGAGCATCGGGGATATGGGAAGCAGGGAGAGAATAAACTAACTATAGCCAACAAAAAATTGGAAATTTAGGGCGATATTTATCAGCCAAACAAACAATTTATAAATTATTATTATTCTTCATCTAGAGATACTTATTTCAGAAAATCTTTTATATTAAACTTAAAATAAATTAGGATAATCTCAGTTATGAGCCTTTATTCTCGTCTCATTTTACCTTATTTATTGGATTTGAGTTTATCAGATCCGATCTCTAGTAAATATCGCAAACAACTATTATCGGAAGTATCTGGAGAAGTCTTAGAAATTGGTTTTGGTACTGGATTAAATTTAGCTTATTATCCAGAAAATATCACCAAAGTAACAACTATCGATCCCAATCCGGGGATGAATAGATTGGCACGAAAAAGAATTCAAGAATCTAAAATTACCGTCGATAACCGCTTATTAAGCAGTGAAGATTTACCTTTTCCAGACAATAATTTTGATAGTATAGTTAGCACTTGGACGCTTTGTAGTATTGCCAATATAGATCGAGCTATAGCCGAAATTTATCGCGTCTTAAAACCTAACGGCAAATTTTATTTTATCGAACACGGATTGAGTAACGAAGCGAAAATTCAAGTTTGGCAAAATAGACTTAATCCAATTCAAAAAGCGATCGGGGATGGTTGTCATTTAAATCGTAATATCAAAAAAATTCTTGAAAACCAATTTAAAAGCATAATAATCGAAGAATTTTATGTAGAAAATGCCCCGAAAATTATGGGATATTATTACAAAGGAATTGCAACAAAATCAAACTAAAAAATATGATTGCGTCAGTAATGTTTACTATAGGATTAGGCTTGCTTGTTTTACTATTATTTGGAATTTTAGAATGGCTTCACATTCCGGCAGGTAATTTAATCGATTGGATCTTCGGAATAGCTAGTTTTTGGTGGTTAGTAGTTATTGTAACTATACCTTGGAATATCTATTTTGAAGCCAAACAAGTAATAATAGAAAGCGAAACATCGCAAGAAAAAGGAATAACAGTAGATAACAAACAAATTGAATACGTTACTTTGGTATCTCGTTGGTCGATTATAATTGCGATCGCATTGCATCTTATTTCGGCGATCGGACTTTATATTTTAGCAGCTACCGGAATTAGTGCGATCGGTTATATTAGTTCTGCTGCTGCTTTATTGTTAACTGGATTGCGTCCTGCGATTAGTTTTTATCAGTACCTAGAGGCTAGGATATCTTCAATTCGCCGTGAAATCAAATATCCTCGAGAAGATGTAATTGAATTGCAATCTCGCTTGATATTCTTAGAGAATAACGTTCAAAAAATTTCGGAAAAATTAGATCCAAAAAACGATAGTTCCTTAGTTAACATTCAGCAAAGAGAATGGCAACAAATTCGCGAAAATACGGCAAAATTAAGGGCAAATTTAGAAGGATTAAAAGCGGATAACCAAAGAGAACATCAACGCTTATCTGAAGCAGCAAAAAATGCTATTTCTCAGCTCGCAGAAGACAGTAAATTTTTAGGCAACGTTCGCGAAATTATTCGCTTTATTAAAAATGCTTGAAAAATACCTATTTTTTTGCAATGTTATTGTACTTTTTTTTAAAGTAGTTAAAAATCGATTTATACTAATTCCCTAAAATAATACTACAGATCTATTTTCCGAATCTATTGCCTCTTCCCTCTCATCACCGAAGTTTAGCAACTTTAAACAGAATTGGGATTAAAACTTTGATAATTGAAGGGTTTTATCTAGAAAATACCCCAAAACTTTTGGGGTAATATTACAGAGGAAGTGGGACTAAATAAATATCTTAGATTTAATTAAATTTACTATTGTTCGATAGAGTCAATTGCTCGCAAATAAGCTGGAGTATCTGAATTTAATTCTCTTTCTTCAATTGGATTATCGTTATTGCGAATAGCTTTGCGCGCGTTGTCGGCAATAATAGCGTTTGAAATTAATTCGAGTGCTTCTAATTGTTCGATATGATTAAGGGCTTCTGCATACTTGCGACTGTGGGTATGTCGAACCGACTCTTGACAATAATTTGATAATTCTCGACTTTGTGTCATCACTTCAAAAGCAAAATCTTTTTCTTCTTCAGTGCCATACAATCCCTTATAAAGAAGATTAACCATTGAAGCATCGTGATTTTGAATTGAGTATTTTGCTTCGATTTGCGGCCAGTATTTCAAAGCTTTTAAACCTTCTAAAGATCCGACATTTAATCCAGCATCTTTACACCACTGTTCAAATTCTTTAACGTCGATCGGACAGCGACCGTGTTTCGACATACCGTAGGCTAAAGCTTGTCCGGCTTGAAAATTTCTGGTAGGTTTCCCAGTGACTGGAAGCATCATACTTCCTCGCACGTCAGCAACCATCGCCGTTAATTGAGAAAAAGTATGATCGCGAACTTTTTCGGTAAAACCACCTTTATTTAAGACTGCTTCAATTCTCGGTATAGCATAACCTAACTCCGTTAAAGCAATGGTTTGCTGAGTGTAAAGCTTTTCGCGATCTTGTCGCGACATAGAAACGGTCGCAGCCTGATCTAAACATTGATGGAGCAACAAAGTCAATAGAGTAGGCAGAATCCCTGGATTTTGCTCGTGATAAACATAACCAAAACCGGCAAAAATAGATGCCATATTTTTAGCAGCTTTCAAATATTGCGCTTCAACATTGTGAATTCCAGGAGAAACTTGAATGTTCGGAGAAAGTTGATTCAGTATGTGGGCCCCGATCAAAGCTGTTAAAGAATTGGGATGGCAAAAATTAGCTGTAAAACTATCTACCGGATCTCTTAACGAACCGTGTCGATGAAATCCAGAGAAAAAGGCCAGATTGGGATATTTTTCGCACAATACATAAGACTCATTATTAGCTTCATCGTGGTTGAAAGAACCTGCTAGACAGGAAAGCACGACATTAGTGCGACCGAGCTTTTTTCTAAGATTGCAAGCTTGGTCGAGATCTTGCTTGATGTATTTACTATTAGAACTCAAGACGATTAAATCGCACTTTGCGATCAAGTATTCTAGAGTATTCGGTACGGATTTTCCGTTTTCTTTATGGGATGCCATGCGACGCATCTTGACGAGGTGTCGGGGATCCATTCCTTTAATTTCCTCTTCAGAAAATGCCCCGAGGAGAGATCTTCCCGGCCGGGTAGCTAATAGAAGAGATTTATTGCTTTTTTGCATTGCCGAATTGTAAGCAAGAGAGGCCGGATAAAGACCGATGCTATAAAATCCCACCTTAGCTTGGCTAATTGCACTAACCCGTTGTTCGATAACTTTTTTATCCAACGAGTCCTTAAAAAAATTATTATCCATTATCCTCAATCTCTATATTAAGTTTGCCTCTAATTCAAAATCGGGAATGCAATTGTTTTTCATATAAGTAATATATTCAGAACGAGCCAGTTCGCAACGTTCTGCGCTCCAATTGCAATATTTTTGTAAAACTTCGATCGAGGTTGTCAGTACATCTAAGCCGTAATTAGCCTCCATGGCGATCGCAGTGCGACGGCGAATCAAATCTACTAAACTCAGGGCAAATTCAACTCGGACTCCATAGACGAGTTGGGCTTTAATATCTGGTAATTCGGGATGAATAGTTTCGGCTAATTCAGGATTTTCTTCGGTTAATTCTAAAACTGAGACAGCTCTAGCTCCGTAAAGAGAAAAGAGATGGGCAATAATGTTTAAAGAAACTTTATCCCGATATAGATCGATAGTTTTTTGAATCAGAGGATTAGAGGCTTTAATAGCTCCGGGTAAAGGTTGAAGAGCCGTTTTAGAGCTAGAAATTGGTTTGCCTTGTTTTTTTAAAATCGCATCGACTATTTCTTCGCCTACTTGACGATAGGTTGTTAGTTTGCCGCCAATTAGAGAAATTAAATTAAATACCCCTTCTTTTTTTCCGTCAAAGAGAATGTGAGAGCGAGTAATACTCCCGGCTTTTTTTCCTGCTTCGTTTGGTAAAGGACGCACTCCAGAATAGGTGAATTTAATATCTTGGCGCGATAAATTAGCTGTCGGTAAAATATTATTTGTTTCTGTTAATAAATAATCGATTTCATCGTTATCTGCTTTGATCGATTCGAGATCTTTGTGATAGGGAAAATCCGTAGTTCCGATTAAATATTTACCCAACCAAGGCAAAATAAAGAAAGGACGACCGTCGGATTTAGCTTCAACGTAAAGACCGCTTTCTGGCGCACCTGGAAAAGGATCGACAACAATATGGCTGCCTTTAGTCGGCCCCATTTTTTTACCGTGAACGATCGCCTTGGAACTGTCGGCTTTGGTTGCTTCGATTTCAATAGAACCACATACTTCATCTACCCAAGGGCCTGAAGTGTTTACAATCACTGCATCTTCTGTGCCTTTAACTGTAAATTCTTCTCCTGTCAAGGTATCTTTGCAGGTAAGATGAGTAATTTTCTTCCCTTCAAGGTGCAATCGAGTTACTTTGACGTAATTGAGTACGTCTGCACCGGCTTCTTTAGCTGAAATAATATTTTCAAGACACAATCTTTCAGCATGAGCAACTCGAGCGTCGTAATATTGCGCTCCACCACTTAAATTTTCAGGATCTAAAGTCGGAAAAATCCGCTTAAATTTTGCTTTATTTAGCATTCTATAACCCGGGAGGGTTTTATCAAAGCTAAAAAGATCGTACAGAATCATTCCAGCCCAAATTTTCCAATAAGGGCGAGAGCGATCGCCGTAAACTGGTACGGTTAATAAAAGAGGTTTAACTAAATGAGGGGCGATGTTTAATAAAATTTCTCTTTCTTTTAAAGACTCTCTTACTAAAGGTAATTCAAAATATTCTAGATATCGCAACCCTCCATGCACTAATCTAGTAGACCAACTAGAACTACCACTAGCAAAATCGTTTTTTTCGATTAAAATAGTTTTTAATCCTCTTAAAGCAGCATCTCGAGCTACTCCCGCTCCATTTATCCCTCCACCGATAATTATTGCTTCGTAGCTTGTATTTTTAATTGATTGATAGTCTCTCACGATTTACGATTTTATGAATGTTTACTAAATTCCATCATAGTTCGGTTTTTTGCCAAAGAAATATTGAGTGTTAATTTTGCTGTATTGTTTAAAAATCAGCAATAATATTTCCAACGTATTAACATTATGGTTATAGAAACAAAAGATTTTGTCAAACTTGCTGAGGATGCAACCCAAGAATTATTGGACTGGGCTAAAGAAATAGAACAGTCCGATGCAACTGTTTTTGAGAGAGCAGAAGCCTTAGCTACTAAATTAGGTGCGCACTACCACCGTCAGAATGGTTTGACTGAAATAGGTTTTTGGGCCCCGGAATTAACTGGGGAAATAATGCGACCGCGAGATATATATTTAGAAGTTTTTACTCCCTTAGAAGAAATCGACTGGCGATCGCCGATGCAAACTACTCATTTTCGCCGCGACTGTTTGCGTTTAAAACAGCAAGGTGAATTTTTTTGGGGTGCGATCGAAGGGATGCAAGCTGGAACTAAAGATCGACCTGGTTGTTTTTATTGGTTGCGCTACTACAATCAAAAAGGGCAATTGCAAACAATTCGGGATATGATGCCCTATTCTCTACCTTTCGGTATCTTTGCTCCGGCCGAACTTTACGATATGGAGAGTTTGCAGGCCAATCGGGAAGATATGGAATATTTGCGGCGCACTTCAAGAGCGAACGGGGATGAAGAAGTGCCTCGAGTTGGCGCGCCAGTTGCTATTTTACAACTTCATATCGGTACTGCTTCGCGATCGGGAACGATCGCCGGTTTAACGGAAATTTACCGTCAAATCAGTCGCAAAATCCGAGAAAATATTCCGCTTACTCCGGCAGAAGAATGTTATGTCGGTTACGATGCAGTACAGTTATTGCCGATCGAACCGCCGATCGAATACAGGCAAAATTACCAGCAAGAAAGTGAATTTTTTTTGTTTGCTGATAAAGAATCAGATCGCAAAGCGAGAATACTTCCTCCCCTCAACAGATCGCCAATTAAATTATTAAAACCAAATACTCAAGATTGGGGCTACGACGTTCCTATTCTCGGTTCTAGTGCTACCAACCCAGCTATTTTACAAAGTCTGCGCCCGGACGAACTAATTGATTTTATCGCTACTTTACATAATTTTCCTACGGGCCCGATTCAAATCATTTACGATTTAGTTTACGGTCATGCTGACAATCAAGCCGAATTATTAATTAACCGTCAGTATCTTAAAGGCCCGAATATGTACGGGCAAGATCTCAACCATCAATTGCCGACGGTGCGGGCGATATTTTTGGAACTGCAGCGTCGTAAAATTAACACTGGGGCTGATGGTATTCGCGTCGATGGCGGTCAGGATTTCCGCTTTTTTAATCCTTTATCTGGAAGAGTAGAACAAGACGATGCCTATTTGTTGGCAATGAGCGATTTAGTTCAAGAAATAAATGGCTGTCAAAGATTGCTTTTCACGATTTATGAAGACGGTCGCCCCTGGCCCGAAGAAGGTTGGGAAGAAAAATCTACCTATCGGGAATTAATCGAACTCAAACCCGAATCTTACCAATGGGGGCCGCTAATTTTTGCCCACAATACCCCCACTTTGACTGGTTTTTGGGAACGGAAATGGCGGCGAGTCTGCGAAGTAATTCAGATGGGCGATCGCTGGATCACTGGTTGCGGCAATCACGATACCCTCAGACGCGGTTCTCAAGTAGATCCTAGCAAGCCAATCAACTGGCGATTGGGGGAAAATTTAACTGAAGTAATTCGCCATGCCTACGACAATCAAGCCGTCACTTTGTGGGTTTACGGTTTTTCTCCGGGTTTGCCGATGGATTTTATTAATTGTACTACCAGATCGCCCTGGATGTTTTTTCGCAATACTGACGATCGCTACGGTGTTAAAGTTATTTCCGAAGAAATGGGCTTTTTAGATTGGCAAATTAGCCCGGAATTTTACGATCGAGAATGGGTTTTTCCTCGGGTCAAATCTCTCGGTTTTAAAACTTTAGAACAGTTGCGGGCTTTTGGTAGGTTTTTAGAAGAAACCATATTAGAAAGAAATTACGATCTCTTAGAGGTAATTCAAACTTTTCACAGTTTAATTAAAAACGATCGCATTGATATTTCCGATACCGATCTTTTCTTCATGAAATTTCTGGATACTCCTGAAATTATCAGTTACATTCGCAAGCTAAATGTAGAAAGATTTAAAAAATTTGCCCAAATGTTTATGGAAGATTGCTATGAAGTTTGCAATGTTTCCCATTACTTAGAAGATCTCAATCCTGACAATACGGAATTCAATCTTAAATTGCGACAATTTCGTCGCGATCGCTCCTGGTTGAATGGGAATCTCAAAGCAACAGATCGTTTTAATAAAATTAGTGAAGGCGATCGCACGATTTTTTACGGGATTCGCTCTAATCCAGAAAATCCTACCGAACAAATCGCAATGGTAGCCCATCTCGAAGGCGAGCCTTTTGAAATTACTTTAGGGGACTGGTTGCAACTGGATATGTCAGAATGGACTGTCGATCTTGCTTCTGTAGGACTAAATGATAATAATAATTTAGCAGATCTGCGTTGTTTTAATTTAGCTAACAGTCAAGCTTTATTATTAAAACCGATTCAAAAATCGGAAGATTAAATAGAGCATCAAGAGAGTAAAATTTTTTGAATAAAGAGTAAAAAAATCTTGAATTTTAAATTAATTTAAGTAAGATTTTCTCCTCGGAATTTTACTCGCGACTTGCTCTATAATTGCAGTTCAATTTATTATTTTGACCCGTTCCCTACTATGACAAACAATACTTATAAATACGTTCTAGCAATAGATTTAGGTACGACAGGAAATAGAGCAATTTTATTCGATCGCAGCGGCAATATTGTCGGCCAAGCTTACAAAGAATTAACTCAATATTATCCCCAACCCGGCTGGCTCGAACACGACGCGCGGGAAATTTGGCAAGATACTCGCACTGTAATCGAATTAGTTTTGCAAAATACCAAGATTTCGGCTCGAGAAATTGCTGCAATCGGTTTGACAGTTCAAAGAGAAACTTGTTTGTTATGGGACAAAACAACAGGAGAACCTTTGCACAAGGCGATCGTCTGGCAAGATCGTCGTACTGCTTCAATGTGTCGCGATTTAGCAGCAAAAGGCAAAGATAAAGAAATTCAAGAAATTACGGGATTAATTCTCGATCCTTATTTTTCGGCAACTAAACTGACTTGGTTGCTAAATTGGGTCAAGCAAGAAAGACCGGCGATCGATTTAGATAATGTAATTGCTGGGACGATCGATAGTTGGATTTTGTGGAATTTGACTGGCGGTCAAGTACATGCCACCGACCATAGTAACGCAAGTCGGACTATGCTAATGAATTTAGCCACTTTAGAATGGGATCGCCGATTATTGGATTTATTTGCCATTCCCACCCAGATGATGCCGGAAATCAAACACAGTATGGGCAGTTTCGGCAAGACCGATCCCCAACTATTGGATGCAGAAATTCCGATTACGGCAATATTTGGCGACCAGCAGTCGGCTTTATTCGCTCATGGGTGCGATCGCCCGGGCTTGTTAAAATGCACCTACGGCACTGGTTCTTTTTTAATCGTACAAACCGGACTCAATTTAACTCGCTCGTCCCAAAAACTGCTCTCTACCGTTGCTTGGACGCAACCTGATTCGACTAATTACGCTTTAGAAGGTGCGATCTTCACTACGGGTGCATCGATACAATGGTTGCGAGATGGCTTGAAAATAATTGCCAGCGCGCCAGAAACGGAAGATTTAGCCAGCAGCGTCGAAGATACGAATGGGGTCTATTTTGTCCCTGCATTGAGCGGTTTGGGCGCGCCACACTGGGATACTAACGCTCGAGGTGCTTTTTTAGGTCTTACTGGGGGAGTGAAGCGAGAACATGCCGTCAGAGCTGTTTTAGAAGCGATCGCCTATCGGGTTAAAGAGGTTGTTGAAGCGGCTAACCGAGATAGCGATTTTTCTGTGGCTCGTTTAAAAGTTGATGGTGGTGCTTCTCAAAATAATTTTTTAATGCAGTTTCAAGCTGATGCTTTAGGTATTCCCGTCGAGCGTCCGGCTATTTTGGATGCTACCGCGCAAGGTGCTGCTTTTGGTGCTGGTTTAGCTGTCGGTTTTTGGGACGATTACGGTGCTTTAATTTCGACTCGCAAGATCGATCGCGTTTTCGAGCCGGCAAAAGGCGGTCGCGATCGCATTGAGGATAGTTATCGCATTTGGCAAAAAGCCGTAGAAAGGGCAAAAAATTGGAGCGAGTAGCGAGTAAGAATCTTGCTGACTGCTAACTGCTGACTGCTCGAACTCTCAAATTTGCCGGTTTATTTGGGCTGTCAATTTTGCTCTTTAATGGCTTTGAAGGAGTCTAGAAGGCGATCGGCCCAATACTTAACATCGTATTTGCTGACGGTTTCGTACATTTTCGCCATTCTTTCTTTTTGTTCTTCTTTGGGCATCGATAGGGCGCGATCGATGGATTCATCCATGCGATCGATGGAGTAAGGATTAGTTAAAATTGCTTCTGGCAATTCTACTGCAGCACCAACGAATTCGGAAAGAACCAGAACTCCTCCTTCACCTTTGTGAGCGATCACATATTCTTTGGCGACTAAATTTAAGCCGTCTCGCAGGGGTGTCGTCCAACAAATATCTGCTAAACGGTAGTAACAGAATAAATCTGATAGGGGTAAGGGTTGGGTGAAGAGTAAGATCGGTGTCCAGCCTAGTTTGGCATATCTGCCGTTTATTTTCCCGACTAATTGCTCGATTTGACCTTGAGCAGTTTTATAGACTCGCATACCAACCGCAGGTTGCACGCAGGTCATGACGAAGTTGATTTTACCATGTAGGTCGGGACGGCGTTCTAGCAAGCGACCGAAAGCATCTAATTTTTCTTTGTTGCCTTTAACGTAGTCTACTCGACCTGCAGCAATAATTAATTTGCGTCCTTGTAACTCTTCTTCAATTTGAGCGAGTCTTTTTTGAGTTTCTTCTTGGCTCAATACTGAGAGAATATATCCGGGATTAGTTCCGACGGGGAAAGCATCGACGTTGACCACCTGTCCTTTAAACTTGAGCTTAGTGGTTACTTCTGGCTCTGCTAAAGCAGTCCCTACGGGGGTCATATGTCCGGTGACAGCTTTTTTTTCTAAAATTTCTAACGGCTGCAAACTGCGAGCAACATTAACAAAATTTTCTGCATACCTAGGAATGTGAAACCCGACAATGTCGCAACAAAGCAAACTATTAACGATTTCTTCTCGCCAAGGCAAAATGTTAAAAATGTCTACTGAAGGGAAGGGGGTATGGTGAAAAAATGCAATTTTTGCGTCTGGTTTAATTTCTCTGATGTATTGAGGTGTTAGCCACAAATTATAATCGTGAATCCAAATTAAAGCATCGTCTGCAGCTTCTTCACAGGCTGCTTCGGCGAATAAACGATTGATATTTTTAAAGTTTTCCCAGTCGGAAGATTCGTAGGTGAAGTGAAAAGGAAAAGAGTGCAAAATAGGCCAAAATGCTTCTTTGGAAGTGATGTGATAGAACTGTTTAACTTGTTCTGCGTTTAAAGGAATTCTGACAACATCGTAGTTTCCCTGTTCTTCTTCAACCTGCACTTTGGCTTGAAATTTTGCTTTTTGTTTGACTGTTATTTGTTTCCAAGCGATCCACGCTCCTTGACTGACTTCAGCGAAGAAGCTTTTGAGGGTAGGAACGATACCGTTGGGGCTTTTTTTGGGTAAATAGCGAGTTTTCCCGTTTTCGACTACTTCGTCGTAAGGTTCGCGATGATAGAGAATGACTAGAGAAGATTTCATGGGTTTATTTTTTGAATAATCCTTTGTGTTAATTGGAACTAACCTACAGGAGTTTTATAAAACATTTTTCTAACTTATCAGTAAAACGGGCCGATCGCGTTTATAAAAATTTAGATAACATTGAAAATAATTTTTGCTACCCTAACAGACAATACGATTAAATACTTATAATTGAGATTATATTTTCAGTAAAAAGTTAGTATCTCGAACTTGCTGCTATTTTATTTTCTAGATTTTCTCCAATTTATTTATTGTTTTTTGGCAGAATTTTTAGGTAAATGGGATCTTTATTGGAGCTATTAAATCTAGATTAAAAATACTTTCTAACTACTATCAATTTTTAATTCAATCCCAACTTTTTGTATTTATAGAATTATTTTTCAATTTATGGCAATTTCCTATTGCATAGCTTTGCTATAAACGCAGTATTGCAGTTAATTTTTCACTAATACGTAACATATACTAACATTACGATTCTCCGAAGGAAACCTTTTATTACACTTTATGAAGAGAAGTCAAATCAATTGGTGAAATATTAATTTTTTGCCAGACTATTATTTGCTAGCGCGCATTTTTGCTGCTCGAACAAAGCATTTAATATAATCTTGATGGCCTCCGGGAAAGACAACGTTGAGCTTGAGAGGATCTTCTCGATCGCGATCGTCTCCGGGCCCTTGAATGACTTTAAATTCTTCGGTAACATTTTCTCGGCGATCGTCGCTCAATTTAGCTAATTGGAGCGGTTTGCGGTTTTTAACTTCGCCGCCAGAACTGTCGATATAAGTAATAATATTACCAGTATCGAACGCTGCGCTGAGGTCTTGAATTAATTGCAAAAAGTTGCGATCGCTTCCTCCTCTTTTAAACTCGAGGCCGTTATCGGTAGTTTCAGCTTTGCTGGTCACCGTATCGCCAACACCGACTATTTTCGGCATAATTTGCGGGTCGAAATTACTTTTAATTAAGCCGAAGAGATCTTGTTTTTGTTGCACGGCGGCTCTGATGTTAAAATCTTTGCCGAGGGGATATTCCCCGATCTGGTAATGATAGTATTTGTTTAAAATTACGACGACTCCTGCTTCTTTGACGGCACCGACGAGCATAAATTGAAAGTCAGTAGTTCCTGAATTTTCAGCACTAGCGGGCCAGAGAATTTCATTGCCCCGATCGCCTTTACCGAGGTTGGGAGCATAATGGACGAAGAAGGAATCTTCTAGACCTTTTTGTTTGGCTTCAAGCAATAACTCGGCCATTAAATCTTGCATTGCTTGTTGCAAAGAAATATAAATATCGCGGCGATCGCTGCCGAGTCGGTCGTAAAAAGTATTTAAATTAGCTGTAGGGGAGACTTTGTTTTTGAGTACGGTGGCTTGAATGCATGCTTCTAGTTCTGCTGGATTGAAAACTTCTGGATATCGAGCGAAAAACTCTTTTAAGCGAGTTTCAATTTTAACGGGTACTGCTTCGAGAAAAGACAGTTCTGCTTCGCTGACACCGATATGATCGATATTACCGTAATTATCTTGCCACTGAATTCCTCCAGCAGCCAAGCCGGGTAAGAATAAACCTTCTTCTTTGACTTTGAGCCGATCTTGAAATGCTCTTTCAATAATGCCATTAACTCCTCTGCGGCCGATATGTTCTCCGTTTGTTAAGACATAAAAGTGGCTTTGAAAGGATCTAGTTGCTGCAACGTATTCTTTGGCAATAGTTCTTTTGAGCGGATCTTTAACTAATCCCATACATACCCCATCGAGATCCTGAATTATCAGAATATTTTCTGTATTTGCCAAGGTTAGGGCTAATTCTTGATGTTTGAGAGATAAGGTATCGCGATGGAGTAAATAATCTGTGGGAGTATTCATTATGATTTAAAAGAAGCTTCGCTTTGATTGTGATTTTGAATCCTGTTGGCAACTCGATCTCGGGGTGTTTCTGAAAAAGTATCTAAATCTAATTTGAGATTTTCAGCAGGAGGTAAGAACTTTTTCGGGGTTCTAAAACGGTCTGTTTCCCGAAGTCTTTGACTCAAGAAACGGCAAATTTCTAGAATAATATGGGGTCGCTGGGTAATCAAACTAATAAAGCGATTCTTTTCTAATTTAAGTAAGGTGCAGTCGGAAAAAGCGATCGCCCCTTCCCAGTGGGGTGCATCGTCGAACAGAGTAACCTCGCCAAAATATTGACCGACACCGAGTCTTTTAATCTCGGTTGTTTCCCCATCTATCTCTTTGATAATTTTTACTTGTCCCTCGGCGACAATGTAAAGGTGAGTACCCCAACTAGCTTCGCTAAAGATCGTATCTCCGGCTAAATATTGTTCTGATTCTAATGCTCGATCGATTTGCAGCAATTCATCGAGGGAGAGATTTTTAAAAAGGGCAATATTTTTAAGTAATAGTAATCTATTCATAGCAGCACTTGCGGTAGTTAGGGAACATCGATCGACTGGGGGAAATATTTCTCTGGCAACTTGTTTAACAAAAGGATCGGGGTCTTTTATTAAAGCATAAGGTATTCCTGCGGTTGCGATCAGCGCGCCAGTTCTAATCCAGCGATCTTCCGACTCGAGTGCTTCTAGGAGAATTTTGTAGCCTTTCGATCGCAGCCAAGGATTGCGGTCTTTTTTGCTGTTTGAGGCCGATTTTTCGTTAGATTTTACTAAATCTTCGAGTAGGGGCATTACTGGCAAAAAGAAGCGACGATGGTTGAGAGAGGCTAATACTTCGACAGCGTTTGCTAAAGTTCTGCGATCGCTAATTGCCAGAATGCGGTTGACTGTATTAACTGTTTTATAGTGTCCCAAACAAGAGAGGATGTAGAGAACTTTTTGAATTAAACGTTGATGGTAGTCTGCGATCGCAATCGTAAATGGCTGCCAACTGGGGTCATTTTGCGGGATTTGTTGCTGCCATTTGCGAGTTAAACTCAGTTGTTGAAAATCTG
The DNA here is from genome assembly GCA_030065265.1 of Prochloraceae cyanobacterium. Taxonomy (GTDB): domain Bacteria; phylum Cyanobacteriota; class Cyanobacteriia; order Cyanobacteriales; family JASJDA01; genus JASJDA01. Next base: position 4,055 of record JASJCW010000031.1, on the reverse strand, counting down.
GAGCGAGATATTGAAAGAGAATGTCGCTAGCTTGTTTGGTTTTGACTTGTCCGATCGCGGCGATCGCTGCTGTGACTACTTCTGGGTTGGAAGATGATAAACTATCTTCTGCAAGGGATAAACCTTCTTTGCCGTATGCTGCGAGGGTTTTGGCTGCTGCATTCCGCACTTTAGGATCTTCGTCTTCGAGGCCGATCGCGGCGTAACGCAACATTCCTTTGCATCTAGTTGCTTTCAAGAGGTTAAAAGCACTAGCTCTGACCATTGCGGAGGAATTTTTGATTTCTTTAACTGCTAAGTTGGCTAGTTGGCGATCGCCGATTTGGGCTAAATTGGTTAGTGCTTCGAGAACTTTTGTTTTAACTTGGGAACTTTCGCTGGCTAAAATCGGTTCGAGCATGCCGATTAAGTTGCGATCGCCGGTGTAACCGATTACTCTAGCTAGGGTTGTGGCGGTTTTTTCGGCTAGTTCGGTTTCAAAAATAGTTTCGTTTATTTCTCCGGTTTCTTTTAACTGATTGACCGCTACTGCTGCTAAAACGCTGATTTCTTTTTGACGGTCTAATAATAGAATATCTAGTTTTGCTTCGGCAATTGGATATTGATTGGCAATTAATATTTCTAAAGCTGTTTCTCGCAAAATTGGATTTTCTGCTTCGAGAAGGCTCTCAAAATGTTCTAACATTTTTGAGTCGGTAGTAGAACTAAACAGCTTGACGATCGAATGGCGAAATTCGGGGTTAGCCTGGGGTAAGATGGCGCGAACTTCTGGCAAGAATTGACTCGGGTTGCCTACTTTAGCGGCCATTTCTAAACCTTTTATTTGACTGTAGCGATCGCTGTCGGTTAGTAGTTCGCGAATTGCCGCGCTGGATTGGGGGGGTAGTTGAATGTGATAATTATTGAAATCGTCTAATTCAATCGATCCGGATCTGATCGTATCTTCTAGACCTTTGGCGTAATATTTGCCCATTGGCAAGCGAATTAAGAGCAGTATCGCGCTTAAAAAGATGCCGATCCAGACTATTTGGTTTAATTCTAGATAAGAGTTACAGATCCAGAGTAAAACTCCGGCTAAGGTCAAACCCACCGAGTAAATTACACCGTCGCTAATGGTTCTCACTCGCCCTAAAAATTCGGGAGGAATGGCATTGTAGTTGAGTTGATGGACGGGCAAGTTAATGCTTTTATAGAGAGAATCGCCGTTGAGATGAAGTAAAATAGCCGAGCCTAAATTAAAATTTAGATTCAGAAGGATAAAACTAGCTAAAGTTGTCATCGGGTAGATCGCATTCATTCGCATCACTCCCAACCATTGCAATAAAGGACGGGTGATTACATATAAAACGATCGCGCTTAAAATGCTAATATAAATCCGCATTAAACCTAAAAATGCGGTTAAAGCTTCGTGGCTGAAATGCTGACCGTAAATATTAAACCATAAAAATTCCGATGTAATATAAATAATAACTAAAACGAAGCTGCTACTAGCTAAAAATAAAACCAAAGGAAAGCGTTTTACTAAATCTGGGAAAGTTCTTAAAGCTTCGACAATACTAACTCTATTTTCTGTTTTAATCCGATCTAAAGGTCGTTGGGAATTCTCTAAATAAATTAATTGGGCGATCGCAATTGCGAAGACAATCGGCAAACAAAGTAGTAAGTCTTTAGTGGTTAAAAATTGACACAATAAAGCTGTTAAAACTCCTCCTAAAAGAGTTCCAATCGCTTGAGTTATGCCGATAAAAGGGGCGTATTTTTTGTATTCTAAAGTTGTAAAATAATCTGTTAGTAAACTGGGATACAAAATATTGTTATGAAAATCCCAATGGAAGAAAACAATAATTAGCAGCAGATAATAAACTGGTGTTGCTTCTAAATTGAGTAAAAGACGCAAGCCAATTGCCAGGGCGATCGCGACAAATAAAGCGTAGCGAAATAGTTTGGGGCGACTGTAACTATCGACAACCTGGGAAAATACAGCATAAGCTGGCAGAGAAAATAAGCCGATTAAAATAAAAGCGATCGGCAATTTTTCGGCTCCGACATGACTGACAAATAGAGAATTTGCAACTGCCATTGACATGACACTATATATCAGTACAGAGCCAGCCAGAAGGAGAAGTTGAGTCAAGCGACCCACTTTCCACCTGGATATACCTAGACTTTGCTCTACTAAACGATTGACCATATTGTTTGATTGATTTAAATTAGGGCCGAACTAAAATCTAGATCGATTCAAGTAGAAATTAAGACATTTAGTACGAGCAAAAAGCTTAAACACCAAGGAAATTGCGCTTATTTTCGCTTTTTGCCATTATCCTCTCAATTCTAGATAATAAGAATTATTTCGATCCTCTTCCTCAAGGAATAATAACGTTAATTTTCGATTTTAGCTTCTAATTTGACAGCTACTTTTTGAGAATCTCCTGAAGTCAGTCCCGACAAGCTTTGAGCTGGGGATTGACTCTCGATTGTAGTTGGAGCTGTTTTGACCAATAGGGTTAAAGCTGCGGCTACTAGTAAAAATGCTCCCCCTAAGACCACTGCTAAAACCCGATCTTCGTGGAGTACGTTTCTCATTACCCAACCAAAACCTAAAGAAACAGCTATTTCTGGTAGAACGATAAAGAGGTTAAAAATGCCTTGATATATTCCTTGACGTTGCGGGGGAATAGATCCGACTAACATTGCATAAGGCATTGAGAGGGCACTGGCCCAAGTTATCCCAAATCCGATCGTAGTTAAGAGTAAAACATATTGATTTTGAATTACTAATAACGAGATTAAACTCAACCCGCCGCAAACCAGACAAAAACTGTGGGTAATTTGACGGCTGGTGCGTTCGGCGAGATAGGGTAAAAGAAAAGAAAAACCAACGCAAATAGCATTATACAAAGCAAAACACAATCCGGCCCATTCGACTCCTTCAGCGTATAAATTCGAGTCTTGAGAAACTGCACCGAAGATATTTCTGGCTACGGCTGGAGCAAAATAGAGAAAGAAACAAAAGATACCCAACCAGGTAAAAAACTGCACCCAGGCTAATTGTTGCATGGTTGGAGGCATTTTTCCTAAAGAGAGCCAAGTTTCTTTTACGCTCGAGAGAATACCGCCTCTTTGCTCTTGCAATTGCTCGAACTTTTCTAAATTTTTGGGAGGTTTTTCCTTAGTGGTGATGACAGTCCACAATATTGTAATTAAAAATACTGCCGCACCGATGTAAAAAGAAATTTCAATATTGAGGGGTATTGTGTTCGCGATCGTGCTGGCGTTGGATATTGAAAAAATATGACTTAGAATCCAGGGTAAAGCTGAAGCTGATACTGCACCGATTCCTACCATCAGACTTTGCATCGCAAAGCCTAAAGTACGTTGCTCTTTAGGCAATAAATCGCCGACAAATGCCCGAAACGGTACCATACTTACATTGACGCTGGTATCTAAAATCCACAACAATCCTGCGGCCATCCAGAGAGCAGAACAATGTGGCATCAATATCAGGCCAATAAAAGCAAGTATTCCACCGACTAAGATATAAGGCCTTCTTCTCCCTAAAGGCCCCCAAGTATAATCGCTGAGATTGCCAACGATCGGTTGAACGACTAAACCAGTTAAAGGGGCGGCAATCCAAAGCAGGGGTAGTTGATAAGCATTAGCTCCTAGATACTCAAAAATAGCACTCATGTTTGCCATTTGCAGTCCCCAACCGAATTGAATTCCGAGGAAGCCACAATTCATATTCCATAGCTGGTATAGTTTTAATTTTTCTAAGGTTGTTTCGCGATCGCTCATGAATTTGTTTTTTGATTAATTTACCTGCTTGAAAATCGATAAAATGAGTACCAATCTAAAGAGCTGCTTCTTTCATTTAATCTTGGAAATGTTAAAAAGGATCGCCGATTCGGATTTTTCGAGATCTTTTTTGGCTCGATCGCTTACTTGGCGAGCAATCTTCTTGTTTCTGAAGCCGCTGCTGTCATTGCTTTTTCGACGGGCATAGTATCGGTTAAAGCTGCACTTAAATAACGTTGCAAAATATCTGAGGCTTGGGC
>JASJCW010000334.1 GCA_030065265.1 Prochloraceae cyanobacterium | reverse complement strand
GCGGCTATTTTCGCAAACATCGCCGAGAATTTTCCAGGTTTTTTTACCATTGATAATAGTTTCAGCATAGGCAACAAGCTGATGATATTTATCCAGAAGACTTTTTTTGAGTCCTAATTTAAGATTAAATTTTTGATCCTTGTTTTTATATAACGGGTGGTTGGCTCTAGCGACGTTACGTATATTAAGAAATTTATTGTCACCGAGAGACAACCGAAGCACGGGCCCGCTCGAATTTTGGTTAGCTTTTTGTTCGGTTGTTAGAAAATTAACAGTGCGATCGTATTTGTTTTTTTGCTGTAAAGCTTGATTGTACTGAAGGGGGGTATAATTTTGGGGAAAAAAGTTTTTAAAAGTAGCAGTGGGAGAGGCTTCGAGTTGGTTAGCTTCAAAACATTGGTTGACATGATTAACCAATAATTCAACCGGAGAAAAGCCGTTACACTTCATGGGGCGATCTTTGTAAACATCTTGTTTTTTGCGATCGCGAATATAATCGGGTTGGCGATGGAGAAAAGCAGCATCGATATCGATAGCTTCACGATCAGGACTACGAGCGGATTTCTTCATGTCGGTAGCAACTTGGTTCTCAAAAGAAGCAGATTGGGTTAATTGTTTGTAAATCGACTTATTGAGAGAAAAAGCGCGATCGATTAAATTGTTAGTTAACTGGCTTGAAGGAATAGCAGCAATTTTAACAATTTCTTGAAGTGGTTCGATAAATTCAGTGATTCGTTGAATATTCGGTTCAGGTGTAGTGCGTCTTTCGGGAGGGAGTGAATTTTGAATTTTTTCAAAATTTTCCTTGATTTCGATTAAACTTTGATAGCGAGTAGCGGCTTTATGCAGGAAATCAATTCTTTGAGCGAAAGCACCGACAGAATTAAGCAGATCCATTTCAGATTCGAGAGCTTCAATTGCATGAGCATGGTTGTTGATTGCACCTAAACTCATGTTATCCATCATGTGAAGGGCCACATCCCCTACAGTGGCATTTTCAGGGAAAGATTCTTTAGCGAGTTTGCGAGTAGGATCGAGGGCATTTTCGGGTAAATTGCGCTGTTTAATTTGATGGGTAAGATTGGGGAAAAGGACGGCAAGACCAACAGCGATCGCATCACCGTCGAAATCTCGAGCTTGACGCTGAGATTCAGTTTCAAGGGGAATGCGTTCGCTGATATCGATGCCTTTTTTTTGAAAATCGTCGAGAGTTTGATTGAGTTGTTTGACTCGATCTATAAAATCAGGAATAGAAAGATCGTTAAAACTATTATCCCAAACTAAAGGATTATCATTATCGAGGGTAATATCTTTTTCCTTGGCAAGAGCGCGAATTTGGCGATTTAAACGGTTAACAATTCGTTGATGATCTTCATCACTAACTAAAATAACGCCGAGTAAAACTTTGCCGTTAGGAGCGTACATATCCTGGACGTGTTTATTAACGGAAACGCACATTCCGTTACTATTGATCAGAGGAGAACGAAAATTAACAATTTCTTGGCCTGGTTTAAACCAAGGCACGCAAATTTCGCCGTTTTTTAAATCTTTAGAAGGGATAATCATAGCACGATCGAATTCGATCGCGCGACCAGTAGCTAAATCGAGAAACTGTTTGCGGAAAAATTTCTTGAGTTTTTTAACAGCCCAAGGATGCTGGAGCAAACGGTAATTACCATTTTTTAAGCTGGTTTTGAGTAATTTGTAAAGAAGATCGTCATTATCTTGAAGTTGAGAGTTATCGGATTCGTGATGTTTTTGTTGTCGTTTGTCAAAAACTTGACAGTAGTATTTAGCCGCAAAGCGCAAGTCAGAAAGGACTTTTTTGAGAAACGCAGTTTTTTCTTTAATAACTTTGGCGTAATCTCGCAAGCCATCGCCGAAAAGCCGATGAACCTCAGAAATAGCCATTTTACGAGCTTTTTGGGTTTGATCGTCGATGGGAGAAAGATCTTTTTGTCCGATCCAAAGATCGGCAGCTCGATATAGACCTGGAGTAATCGGATTGTTTTTTTTATCACCACCTTTAAAGCTCGTTGTGGGGAGAATCAGGTCGATCTGGGGAGTGTTGGGGTCGAGATAGGGCAGTTTGTTGAGATTGGATGGTTTAAAAGTGCCTTTAGCAAAGCGATCTTCTTGAAATTTAATGCGATGTTGAATGACGCGCTCGACAGTACCGGATAATTGAGTTGCTAAATCGGGACTAATTTGGCCATAACAATCGCCAACTAGAGCGTGAGCCGTCTTAATCGGAAGAATATTGCCATTTTCCCCAGTAAGATCGTCAACAATAAGAACGTTAAGTTGTTTATTTAAAGCGCGATCGCACTCACCGATAAAAAGAGAGCCGTAAGCCCCGCGATCTTTAAGATCGGGGCAAAGAGAATCGATTTTTTGATGAGTTTGAGGGTCGGTATAAAGAAAACGAGTACCCGAAGAAATCAAAAGTTGATGCCCTTGAGGATGATTGTTTAAATCTTCTGTCGAGGTGTATTCATCGACATGACCGATCGAAAATTCACCGTCGGGGAAAAAAGTTTGTAGTAAAGTATGATCTAAATCTTCGCTTAGGATATTATCTGGATTATTAAGAGTGGGGCGATCGTCGTAAATCCAAGAATTGGTAGCTAAATCAAACGACTTGTGGGGATTTTTGGGAATCCAATTGCCAGTACGAGTGTCAAAGTGTTTAAATTGAACAGTTTGAGAGATCAAATTCTCATCGGATTGTTCAGTAGATACAGAATTATTAGATCCGGGTTGTATAGTTTCGCTCATGTTTAGTTTTGGGGAATTTTGTAATTCTTGAGAGTGTCCATTTTTGTTGTTAGATTCGGTGCGTTCAAAGTAAGGAAATTCAAACCCACCAAGCTTTGCGTAATAAATCAGAGTGCCGATTTTGATGGCGTTGCCTGAAAAACTGCGCCATTTGACCTCACATTCGCCAGGTTGATATTTTTGTCCTTTGCTACTCCAGTCATCCCAAACAGAGAGCAGATCGTCGCCGATCGAATGTAAAGCCATGCCTACCCTGAGCCAGTCGTCATAGGGTGAATCTGGATCGATATAATCAAGACTTGCTCGTGCTAGATCTCGCTCTTTCTCTGGTGCAGAACGACTTGGAGTGAATTGACGGATCGTTCTGTTAGAATTGCTTAAGTTATTAGTTGAAGTTACTTGTTTAATTAAAGTGTTCTTTTGGCTATTAACTGGGGAATTTTTGATTGGTGGTTGATTATATTGGTGAATGCCGATCGCCTCTAAACTTTCAACGGCAACTGGTAAATTAGAATGTAATTGTTTGTAGGGGTTGCCATTGGGGTGGATCGAAGGAGCTAATACGGTAAATCTGCCCTTGAATAAAGCCTCGCCAACGTGAGGCCCGTTTTGTTCGGTTGCAAAATTGGTAAATCGAGGCTGAAGATTAGGCCGGACGGCGATGCGATAACCACCAGATCCGGTTTGCTCGACCCAAGTAGGCCCGATTCGATCTAAAATTTTCTTAACATCAATTTCGCACGAATTTTGAGATGGATAATTTTTGCGATCGATATCGAGCCAAACGATACCAGCATGACCGCCAAGCGTGCCGATACCAACATCAGGATTAGAAAACCAGTTTTTCAATTCGGCTGCGGTTGGCAATCGCTCCTGAAACTGCCGATGTTTTACGGTAAAAGCTTTTTTACCATCTCGAGATAAAAAACTGGGATTTTTGCCAGTGAAGCGGGCTATCGGCTCTAAATTTTTGTCGAGGGGGCAAAATTTCAAATTATCGCTGGTTTTAGCCACGACGTGACACCAATCTTTGCGAGGGTCTTGTTTTGGTGCGACGGGCAATGGTGGTAATCCAAGTTTAAGTAAACGTGCGATCGTTTCGTTAATTTGAGGACTAGCTGAATATTTTGTCATGCGGGCTACCTCTGATATTTATTAGAGGTAGTTTCTAGAAAAAAATTGGGATCAAATTTAAATTTTCGAGCGATAAATCTCTTACTGACCCGATGAAGAAAAATGTTACAATTTAGAGATGAAATTGAAAAAATCATAGAAGCTCGTTCGATTTGATGTACAATGTTTCTCGAACGATACTTATCAGTAATAAAAAAATAGAAAAAACAGAAAGTTCTTCAGATAACGGTTGAGAATTAAGAATTTATTTCTGTATTAATAAACAATTAAGAGTCAGAATAATATATCTGAAAGAAATCTGTTTTTCTATTATTTTTGTTCCCTTCAAAACAAAAAATATCCTGTGAAAGTTAAGGTGGAAAAATAATATGTCAAGAGCAAGACTTTACGATGACTGGGATTTCATGATGCAAGCAGCTTATAATCCAGATGGAACAATGAAAGAAGCTTATAAAGAAGAATTAAAAGCAGATCCAATGTTTAATGATAAAGAAATTATCGCTTTAGAAGCGAGAAGAGTTGCAGAGGTAAAAGCATTTGACGAACAAGAAAAAATGTTTGAAGAAAAATATGGAGTCGGATATACCGAATATTGTCAACAGGCAAAAACGAGACAAAAATATCTTTCAACTAAGCAAGATCGAATTAAAAAACTTCATCAAGATATTGCTAACGGAGAAGAATTATCTTCTTTAGGAGAATGGGTAGATCCGAGCGATTATTATGATGGTTTTAGCGGAGAGCTAGATCTTTAAAAGTTAATATTGAATTGGCATTTAAATTAATCAAATAGAATTTTAATTGCCAAAATTATTGTAAAAGTAAAAGAAAAGTATTCGCTCAAAAAGATATATTTCGTAACAGAAATGAAAGCTTACTTTGGTAAGATTAGTTTATCTTGAATATTTGGTCACTTAAAAGAATTAGGGAAAAATAAAAATGAAACAGTTAGAAACAGGAGCGGTCATGTTGATTGCTTTGTTGGGAACAGTCTCTTTTACAATAGTAAAAGCGAATTGGAACAAAATATTTGGCTCTGAAGAAAAAGAAGTAGTTGTAGTAGTAGCTGCACCGCAAGAAGGCCAGAAATCAGTAAAACAGCCAGCAGCTCAAAAAGTTATATATCAACAACCAATTGAATCAGTCACAGAAGAAGTAGAAAAGTCGGAAACAGTATTGGCGGTTGAGCAAAAACCAAAGATTAAAAAAACGTTAATCTTAAATGGATTTAAATTCGATTTTTTGGGTTGCCAAAAAAACTTTGAAATCAAATGTGATTTTGAAGTTAGTCCGGTGATGCAAGATTCAAAAATTAAAATCCGGCTTTATGATTCCAGAATTATTGCAGACGGCTTGATTTATAGGGGAAAAACAACTGCAATTGGAGGAGGAGCTAGTAGTTATTCCTATGTTACGGCTAATTTGGTAAAAGATGTTCCTCTAAAAGCTCACGTAACATATCCGAATATTGAAGATAGTAATAAAATAGATGTCTTAGAGGTTGGAATTATTAATGAAACATCAAGAACAGTAGCAGAGGTATTGCGGATCAAAAATGTCACTTTAGATTGAAAATCAAGTGGATTTTAAAAGGACT
>JASJCW010000333.1 GCA_030065265.1 Prochloraceae cyanobacterium | reverse complement strand
ACTACTTTATATATGACCCTGTTAGCAGCTTTTGCTACCTTACTTTACCGCTACAGCCATCAAAAAGATATTTGTATAGGTTCTCCCATAGCCAACCGCAACCACTCGGAAATAGAAGAATTAATCGGATTTTTTGTCAATACAATAGTATTGAGATCGCGTTTTGAGAATAATCCCAGTTTTAGCGAATTATTAACCCAAATCAAACAAGTAACTTTAGATGCTTATGTAAATGCAGATCTGCCCTTCAATCGAGTAGTACAAGCCTTACACCCTGAAAGAAATCTCAGCCATTCTCCACTTTTCCAAGTCATGTTGATTTTGGATAAAGCGAGGAAAGATTGGCAATTACCAGAAATACAACTAACACAAATCCAATCGAAATCTGTAACAGCAAAATTAGATTTAACCCTGGCAATATTAGAAACAGAAACTGAATTGACTGCTGCTTGGAGATATAAAACAGATCTGTTCGATCGCCAGACAATTGCCAGAATGGCAAAACATTTTATAACTTTATTAACTGCAATTACCGAACAACCAGAACAAAAAGTATCCCGCCTAAACATACTGACAAAACAAGAAAGCGATCGTTTAGCAACTCAGTGGAATAATACCGAACAAGAATATAATATCGAAACAGTCGATCGACTCTTTGAAAGGCAAGTACAACTCAATCCCCAAGCTGTAGCGATCGAGTTTGAAACTGAAAAAATAACCTATTTAGAATTAAACAATCGCGCCAATAAATTAGCCAACTACTTGCAGAAACTAGGGGTAAAACCAGAAGTAAAAGTAGGGATTTGTTTGGAACGTTCTATAGAAATGGCGATCGGATTGTTAGCAATAATCAAAGCTGGAGGGGCTTATATCCCATTAGATCCGAAATATCCGCGATCGAGAATCGATTATATGTTAGAAGATTCCCAAACAAAAATACTTCTAACTCAAGAAAAACTACGATCTAGTTTTGACAAAAATAGTCTGGAAATAATTTGCTTAGATACAGATTGGTCAAAAATAACTTTAGAACCAGAAACTAATCCAGTCAGTGAAATATATGGAGACAATTTAGTCTATGTCATTTATACTTCTGGTTCCACAGGAAAACCCAAAGGAGTAGAAATCTGCCACAAATCCTTAACTAACTTCCTAAATTCAATGAGTCTTAAACCTGGACTCAAAAACTCAGATACATTGTTGGCAATTACTACTATTTGCTTCGATATAGCCGCCCTAGAAATCTATTTACCGTTAATAGTAGGAGCAAAAATAATTCTCGCCAGTAGTGAAAAAGCAGCCGACGGAAATCAATTAAAAGAAATATTAGAAAGCAATGAGATAACTGTAATGCAAGGCACGCCAGCCACGTGGCGATCGCTTCTAGCAGCAAATTGGCAAGGAAAACAAGGATTAAAAATACTGTGCGGTGGAGAAAAATTAACTTCAGACTTAGCAAATAAACTATTAGCAAAAAGTGCAGAACTTTGGAATCTTTACGGACCAACAGAAGCAACAGTTTGGGCGACAATAAATCAAGTTGAGGAGTCTAAAGAAACAAAAAATACGATCGTATCGATCGGTCATCCTATTGCTAATACCCGAGTTTACATCTTAGATAAGCACTTAAAACCAGTCCCACTAGGAGTTGCTGGAGAATTATACATCGGTGGAATACAACTAGCCAGAGGGTATTTAAATAAACCCCAGTTAACCAAAGAAAGATTTATCGACAGTCCTTGGGGAAGATTATATAAAACAGGAGACTTAGTAAGATATCTCAAAAATGGCAAAATAGAATATCTCGATCGCGCAGACAACCAAGTGAAAATTAGAGGTTTCCGCATCGAATTAGGAGAAATAGAATCTGTATTAAATACTCATCCCGACATACAACAAGCAATAGTAACAGCTAGAGATGAAAGACTGGTCGCTTATTTAGTTTTAGAGGGAACAACAAACAACAAACAGCAAACAGCAAACAACAAACAACAAGATGTAAAAGATTTCCTCAAACAAAAATTACCAGAATATATGATTCCATCTGCGTTTGTGGTGTTAGAAGAATTTCCTTTAACTCCCAATGGAAAGATCGATCGCAAGTCTTTACCCAGACCCGATCGCCGCTCGACTAACCATACAGAATATATTGCACCTCGCAACGATCTAGAAAAACAACTCACTCAAATTTGGTCAGAAACCCTCAATATAGAGAAAATTGGAGTTAAAGATAGCTTTTTCGATATTGGAGGTCATTCATTACTAGCAGTGCGTTTAATCGCTCAAATCCAGCCAAAATATCGCAAAAAATTACCTTTAACTAGCCTCTTTCAAAACCCGACCATCGAACAACTAGCCAAACTGATAAAATCCGATCGAATTCAATCTAACTCCGTATTAGTACCTATTAAAACTACGGGGAATCGATCGCCTTTATTCTGCATCCATCCCATTGAGGGTAATGTTTTCTGCTACAGAGACTTAGCATCTCATTTAGAAGAATATCCCGTGTATGGGTTGCAATCTGTTGGTTTAGACAAAAATTCCACACCCTTAACCACAATTGAAGACATGGCTTCCCAATATATCGAAGCCATAAAAACTGTACAGCAACAAGGACCTTATCAACTGGCAGGTTGGTCTTTAGGTGGTGTTATTGCACTAGAAATTGCACGACAATTAGTCGATCGTGGCGAAAAAATAGCCAATCTTAGTTTAATAGATAGTCACGCTCCCAGTACGATCGATTTTTCAGCCCCAACAGACCAAAGTGAATTGTTCCTTGAAATAACCGAAGACTTAAGCAAACGACTACATCTCAATTTGGATATATCTCTAGCAGAAATCCAAGCAATCCCACCCCAACAACAATTAAAATACCTGTTCGATCGAGTTAAAAAATTAAAGATATTCTACCCCGAACAAATAGAACAACTATGGCAAGTTTATCAAGCCAATTTAAGCGCCTTCTCCAAATATAAACCTAAAAAATATTCTGGAAGCATTAACCTTTTCCGCGCTGGAGAAAACCAGAAAAAGTCTTTTCATCTTGGTTGGGATAAATTTGCTAACGTTAAAACTGTTATTGTTCCTGGGAATCACTATCAAATAATTCTCTCGAACCAATTATATCAATATATCAAAAAAGACTTAAATCTAGCTAATGCTGAAAATAAATAGTATTTTTCAACCGTATTTAATGCCTGGAATGAGGACTTTTTTTCTCATATCTTTAGGTCAATTAATATCTTTAATTGGTTCTAGTTTGACAAAATTTGCTTTAGGTGTTTGGGTTTATCAACAAACTGGATCTGCAACTCAGTTTGCTATGATTACTTTATTTGCTCAACTACCCAGTATCCTATTTTCCCCCCTGACTGGAGCATTAGTCGATCGTTGGAATCGCCGCACCGCTATGTTAGTAAGTGACTGCGGCGCAGGTCTTAGTACTTTAGCGATCGCCTTATTATTATTGTCGGGAAATATACAAATTTGGTATTTATATCCCATTATTGCGATCGGTTCTATTTTTAACGCTTTTCAATTGCCCGCTTATCAAGCAACTGTAACTTTATTAGTTCCTAAACAGCATTTAGTTAGGGTTAATAGTATTGTTACTTTAGGTCTGGCTTTGTCTCAATTAATTGTCCCATTTTTAGGCGGAATTTTATTAATTTTTATAGAAATAAAAGGAGTGTTTTTAATTGACTTTTTGACTTTTTTAGTGGCATTAACTACTTTGTTAATAGTTAAAATACCCAGCCACAAAAATACTATTAAAAAAGTAGCTAAAAAATCTTTAATTTCTGAAACAGCTTATGGATGGAATTATATTGCTTTTAGACCAGGACTTTTGGGATTATTATTATTTTATACAAGTAAAAACTTTTGTCTCGGTTTTGTCAGTGTTTTAACTACACCTTTAGCTCTATCTTTTACTACTGCTGACGTATTAGGTAAGATTTTATCGATAGGCGGTATTGGTATGGTTGTAGGAAGCGTAGTAATAAATATTTGGGGAGGACGATCGAGACTAATTCCTACTATTGTTATCTTCAATGTTTTAGGAGGAATTGCTATTATTATTGCGGGCTTTAGTACTGAAGTTCCATTATTGGCTTTTGCTGCTTTTTCTTTCTTTTTCACAAACCCGATCGTCAGCAGTTGTTATCAGACGATTTGGCAAAAAAAAGTAGCCCCAGAAGTACAAGGACGAGTATTTGCAATCAGAAGAGCGATCGCTTTAGGATCGCTTCCTTTAGCTTATATAATTGCTGGGCCATTAGCCGATCAGATTTTTGAACCTTTGATGCTAGCTAATGGGTCTTTAGCTGATAGTGTCGGGCTATATATTGGAGTTGGTCCTGGTCGCGGCATTGGTTTATTGTTTATCATTATGGGTATTTTGGCGATGTTAACCAGTTCGATCGCCTATCGTTACAAGCCTTTCCGATTGCTAGAAGCACAATTACCTGACATTGGTGCTTAGCTCTCTTCTGAGAGCGAAAAATTTTGGGGGAGCTGGGCAATGAGCTTGGCGACAACTAAAGATTATAGTTAACCGATGAAATAACTACAAAAATTCTTCGCACCATTTCTTGGTATAACTTTGCGATCGAGAAGACAAAAAATTTGTTGTAATCTGTTCTCCTAATTGCGACAAATATTCTACTGGGTCTAAATAAAATTTAGCTAAACTTCGTTTAACATCTTTCCAAACGTATTCAATTGGATTTAAATCTGGCGAATAACTAGGAACTCACATTTTGCACCTTGTAGCTTGAAGAAATATTCCAGGGAGGGCGATCGAGGATTGGAAACTGCGATCGAGGATTGAAAACTGCGATCGGGAATGGGAAAACTGCGAACTGCTTGCAGCAGCGCTTCGCTCCCGGGAATGGGAAAACCGCGATCGGGAATGGAAAACTGCGAACTGCTTGCAGCAGCGCTTCGCTCCTGGGAATGGAAAACTGCGATCGAGAATAGAAAACTACGATCGAGAATAGAAAACTACGATCGAGAATAGAAAACTACGATCGAGGCAGTTTGAAAAAAAGCTTGTCAACCCCTACCAGTTCAATTTAACCTAGCAAGCCCTGGTAACTTGAATAGATATTCCTGACTCAATCGCGATTGGTTCAAGTCGTTCAATATCTCGTAAAAGTAGGTTTAAAAGAACTGAAGGAAATAATATTTCTAAGGTTTTTCGTGCAGCAATTGTCCAATCTAGTTCGTTTGTTGTCTTGTTAAACCAGTAAGTCCAATAAGCTAAAATAAAAGAGATGAAAGAAAGAATCAGCCAGCGATAAACACCTAGTTTTGTTTCTTGTCCGAAACGATGTAGACTGAAACGATGTTTGATAGTTTTAAAAAATCCCTCAATTTGCCATCTTCTTTTCCCCCGAAGGATGTATTTATTTTTATAGAGGGAACCCTTTTTGTTTTAACCTATGTCCCTTCGCAAATAACTTATCGAATATAAGGGTTCCCTCTATAAAAATAGAATCATTGGAC
>JASJCW010000332.1 GCA_030065265.1 Prochloraceae cyanobacterium | reverse complement strand
TAGGTGTTATCAATCCTTCACCCCTAGAAGTTCCAGTAGTTGTTTAAGCTATTAAGCTTTCAATTAGACTTTAGATTATGGAGCAAGATTTGAATATTGGCGTAAAAATTACGCCAACTCGCAAACACAATTTAAAAACTGTTTTGTGTGAAATTTCGACTTAATTTCGTTTAATTAATATCGGAGAGATGAGGAGATATAGATTAATTTTAAATCGACAAATCTCCCATTCTCTCTATTTCTTTGTGACTGTAAGAGCAAATTAATTTAAATCGCTCAATACAAACATTTAATAGGTGAAATAATGCTTGAAGAAATAAAATTATAAATTTTCAAGTAAATTTTTTGTTTTTTCTTCTGGCTGTTGTTGTCGTTGTAACTCTTCTAAGACACCACTGACAATATCCTTATTTTTCTGTGCTTGTGTGTGTTCTGGATCGAGAGCGATCGCTCGATCGTAATCCTTAATAGCATTATCATAATCGCCAAGTTTATAGTAAGCATTGCCGCGATTGTTGTAAGTATCTGGGGAATCATTATCAATTTTAATTGCTTGAGTATAATCGAAAATTGCTAGTTCGTATTTTTCTAATTGGGCGTAAGCTAAACCTCGATTGTAATAAGCTTCTTGCCATTCTGGAGCGATTTCGATCGCCCGACTAAAATCTAAAATTGCAGCTCGATATTCTTCGCGATCGAAATATTTTTTAGCTCTTTGATAACAAGAATCTTTAACATTTAAACGTATTTCTTTATTAATTCCCGCCAAACATTGATTTAATTTTTCAACATATTCGAGATCTTTTTCAGTTATGGCTGAAGCTAATGCTTGTAATAAATTATCGCAATTATCTGGTTGATATAAATCGTGCAATTTTAACCAAGATTCTACTGAATAAATAATTTGTTCTTCAGCCCAGGAGCGATCGGGGAAATTAGTTAAACTTTGAGCTAAGTCTAAAATCAATTCAGGAATTAAACTAGATCTTTCTCCTTCTAAACTCCGATACATTTTTTGATAATATGAAATAACTTCTTCTATAATTTGCTCCCAAAATTCATTTTTAGGAATTTGCGAAGCTAATTCTGGCAGTAATAAAGGTAACAAAGGTGGCAAATTATACTGCACTAAAAAATATTCATCTATTATTAAACCGGCGAACAAGCAATTATAAAATATCAAAAATTGATAAAGATATTCCAAATCTTTTTTATTAACTGAATAACTGATACCTAAATTTTTGACATCAATACCAACGTGTTTTAGTTTTTCTTCTTTCCTTAAAGTAACTAAATTTTCAGCGTTATCACCACCATAAAGTCGGTCTATTTTATCTGGTTTTTCTCCTGCAGCTATTAATTTATATTTAATTTTCAACCAATTTTGAGCGCGTTCTTTAGCAGAATCGTTCAAGATAGCTCGGTAGGGTAAACGAGAAATAACAGGCTCGTAACAATATTTTGACCAATTTAAACCCCAATAACCGAGACGAGAATTGAGATAGTCTCCATCAATTTCAGATTCTAAAACTAAAGTGGGTTCGGATTTTAAGACGCTAAATAAAGCTTTAATACTGGCTTCACTATGAAAAGATTGACTCGTCCAAGTACCGCCTAAAAAATCGATCGGCCTGCCAGAATTGCAATATTGACGAAAAAATTGCCGCAAGCCTTCAGCTAAAGTTAATTCAATATTTGGTAAATTAGAGTCATTCTTAGCAAATCTTTCTAATTGTAGTTTTGGTGGAGCAAAAAAAACTCTCAAGGGAATTAAGCGATCTTCGGGGGGAGAATGAAGAATATCGGCAACCAGCAACCAAATCGGCGATTTTTCAATTCTTTTTTGCTCTTCGATCGTTTTTAAGGCATTTTCTCTGTGATAGCCGACTAATTTTCTTTGTAAGGTATGATTTTGTTGCAACAATTGTAATTGTAAATTTTTCTGCTGTTGCAAGCACCAATCATGAAAATCGAAATTTTTTTCTAACTTATTATTTTCAACAAGTTGAATGAATTCTTGCAGTTCGCGATCGAGTTTGGTATTAGTTATAATCGTCCAATCTCCGTTATTTTGATTTTGTAAATAATTGAGTTTGAAATGGATTAAATTGATTTGTTGGTACTGTATTGCTAAAGCTTCATGGTCGTCAACTCCATAGGTAAAATATTCTATAACTTTAGGTAATGTGAGCTTTACAGCGTCTACAACCACCATCAAGAGGAATTCCCAGTCCATTCGCTCTCCTTATAGAGGTTACACTATATAGAATTCCCCAAAATGGGGAGCGGATTTTAATTCGATTTATTTTTCTATCGTCAAGGTAACTTTTTAGCATTTCACACGACTTGAGGAAAATCAGATAATTTTTCTATGAAAGCAAAGTTCCGATCGACCCTAAATTTAAAAGGGAAAATCTAGCGTGCTAGTCTGGGGTAGGTTAATTATAGGGAAATCGCGAGAGAAAATTCTTTGGGAAGGAAAACCATTCATACTAAAGCGATAAAAAAAATAACCATCTTCAAAATCGTGTTCTTGAAGTACGTGAAAGATATGACCTTGTTCTAATAATTTTTGACCGACTTGAATGGCTTGAGAACGGGGAATTTGTAAATGTTTGTACAACCAATTAACAGCTTCTTGTCCGATAAAACACTTATGAAAAATTCGCAATCGCCAGCCTCTATCTTTGATTTCTAAATCTGAGTTTGAGTACATTTGGTGAC
Organism: Prochloraceae cyanobacterium; assembly: GCA_030065265.1. Lineage (GTDB taxonomy): Bacteria > Cyanobacteriota > Cyanobacteriia > Cyanobacteriales > JASJDA01 > JASJDA01. The sequence continues at coordinate 2,804 of JASJCW010000332.1, read as the reverse complement.
AAAGGTTTCTCGCAAAGGTACTATCTATAGTTAACTCTTTACCGAAGATGGTTTTAATTACTGGTTTTTGTAAAGTTTTAGATTTTAATGACACGGTTGCTAAAAAATTGTCTAATGCGATTGAATTGTACAGATCGTGCCATCCTAATGTTTGAAATAATTTTCTGAAACTTTCTGATATTTTTTCAGATAATGAATTTAAATCGTTTTTTCTTTTGAGGGGAGAGGGATTTAATCCAGCGATAAGTAATCTCAATCTGGAAATAAATTAGTTTTAAATTTTAAAAATCGGCTTGAATTAGCCGAGCGAAATCACTTGGCTTATTTTTTTATTTAGCGATCGCAGCATCTATTGAGTTAGTGATTTTGCCAACTCAAAACTCGATTGTTTATCTTGAAAATATTTAGTTCTCGATTATGAAAACATTTCGATCGAGCAAATCTGCAACAGAGGAGAGACTGCTTTCAAAAATAAATTCGAGCATCGATCTGCCTATTTTCCTTTAACTTCAAACACTGGATTATTTAAAGGCCAGTCGCGAGGTTCGGCTAAAACTTCGCCAATAGGTAAAGCAGTTTCTAAGCCACTCAAATAACGCTTGACCAGTCGATCGTAAAGCAAGAGATAAATCGCCGCGCCTAAATTGGTACAATGGCGAGTAGGAATGAAAATGCGGCGATGACACAAACCCCGAACGCTTCTCGGTACGCTTCCGTCTTCGGGCCCGAATAAATAAACGGCATTTTCAGGATGCTCGAATACTAGCAGATTTTCCGAATTTGGTAATAGTTCTACGGCAACCGGAGTTACATTATCGAAATGGTCTAAAGGGCGATCGTCGAGAATAATATCCACATCTGAAAATCCTTTCATTCTTTCTTCTCTGGGGATTCTATTTTGCTCCCAAACCGCTTTAGCACATCTTTGGCCAGTAATCCAAACTTGAGAAACTCCAAAACAAGAAGCCGCGCGCACTGCTGCACCCACATTAAAAGGATCGCGGGGGTTAAACATCATAATTGCTGGGTATTCACCTTGACAAGCAGCTTTAAAAGGCCATTTAATATTATTTAGATCGGAAGTTTTACTCATGTTGATTGACGGTTGAATTTTGTACTTTGTTAGTATTTCTTAATATATTACTTAAAGCCAATTAAATAAGTTGGAATCGATTTCTAACTAGCTAATTTTAATCTTTATTTACTTAAATTAATTCCTTGGAACTAAAGCAAAGACTTCTCCATCATTTAGAGCAAATTGTCCGCGATCGCAACCCTTATATGGCTTCTGCGGGACATTTTTTCGCACAACAATATATCCGTCAGGAAATGGAGCGATGGGGTACATTAGAAATCCACGAATTTAAAGATAATGGTGGGGTACATAGCAATCTAATTCTCAATCTTCCTGGCACAAAAAAATCGGCAGATCGACCACCAATTTTAATTGGCGCGCATTACGACACCGTACCGGGAACTGCAGGTGCTGACGATAATGCTACTGGTGTGGTTGTATTGTTAGAATTAGCCAGAGAATTTGCTAATAATCCGCCCAAAAATCCGGTGCAATTAGTTGCTTTTGACCTGGAAGAATCTCGGATAATTAATAATATAAAACAACCCGGCTTAACTGGCAGTACGGCCTATGCAAAGTTTTTAAAAGAAAAAGGCCAAAATTTGCGTTTAATGCTATCCCTGGAAATGCTCGGATACTGCGATCGCACTCCTAATTCTCAACAATATCCAGCAGAAATATTAAAATATTTTTATCCAAATACGGGAGATTTTATTGCTTTAATTGGGAATTTTACCAGCACCCTCGATTTAATTCGTCTCAGTCGCAATGTTCGCAAACAGGGCACAAAATGCGAGTGGTTAACAGTGCCGAATCGAGGTAAGATTGTTCCAGCAACCAGACTCAGCGACCACGCACCTTTTTGGGATCGCGATTATCCGGCAATGATGGTAACTGATACGGCTTTTATGCGAAATCCCCACTATCATCAAAGTAGCGATACGATCGAGACTTTAGATTTAGATTTTTTGAGCGGGGTTTGTCAAGGCTTAATTGCAAGTATTGGTGTCTTAGAGTAGCTAGTTGCAAGCTTAGAAAGCGATGGAGCGATCGCGCCCCTAAATTGCCTTCTGGAATTGATATCTTCTCGATGGTTTGATAATGTCAATGCGATCGGTTTTTGATGACGATCTGATGTGATAGTATTTATGTTCTAAGATGATTATTTTTGGGCTGAAAACTAGCACCCTTTATTGATGAAGATGAATTGCCATATTATCTCTCAAGAAACCATCATAAAATATATCTTAAATGAATTTAATCATTTAAATCCTTTAGAAACATGGGGAGAGCTTAGTTTTTTTGTCAATCCAGGAATGAAACTGAAGCGCGGAAAATATTTTGCAACCCTCAAATCTAAGGATGGAGAGAATGACAAAGCATCGAACTTGAATCGTGAGAGTGTTTTTCGATTGAGTATAGGGCTACCACCTAAAGAATACGAGGATATTTTTGGATCGCGGCCACCAAGACCAGTCAAAGGTGGTATCGTTGAAGGAGATTATGACTTTACCGCCCTTAACACTCTAACACCTCATCCTGTATATGGTTGGATGGGATGGGTTGCTATTTTAAACCCATCCGAAACAAATTTCGAGCGTTGTAAATATTACTTAAATGCAGCTTATAGTAAGGCATTAAAAGCTTTTTGAAGTCATCTTTACAATACAGGTCAAATCATTTGGGGTCGTTTGCAAGAAAGTGCAGGTAAATAATTGCGATCCAAGGC
>JASJCW010000331.1 GCA_030065265.1 Prochloraceae cyanobacterium | reverse complement strand
TGTTTAGTTTGCCATGGAGTACCGGAAGAAGCTCCAAAAGAGATAATAGATAAATATGGTAAGAGTAGTGGTTTTGGTTATGTTTCTGGCGAAGTAGTTGGTGCTAGTGTAGTAGGTGTACCTATCAATAATGTAAATAGAATTGTTATCCAAAGAAGTTTGATAGCTTTTGCTGTTTTTAGTATTCTATTTTGGGCTATATTTTTTATAATAGACAGATTAGTCTATATGCTATTATTAAAGCCGATTGTTAAAATTTCTCGTCTTGCTCGTTCTGTAAGTGAGGGCAATCTAGAGCAAAGTATTTCGACAAAAAGAGAAGATGAAATAGGCGAATTAGTTAAATCTTTTGAGCTGATGAGACGTAGTTTAGTAACAGCGAGTAAAAGAATAAAAAGAATTAGTGGTCAGCAAAATAGATAGTAATTACTTGAGTAATTTAAATAGCAAATTATACTAACTCTAATTAATTAATTAGAGTTTTTTATTAGTCAATTTAAAAAGTTTTTTTAATAAAAAAACTACGAAATAATTTCTATACAATAATCTACAAAATAGATAAGATATTAAGAAAGAATAATTATCTATATAGTCGTTAATTGTAATTATTTTTAGAAAAATATTAAATATTTTAAGAGTAATATTTTTATGTCTTCTGCCAGCAAACAAGAAAAGGACAATTTCAATAAAAAAAAAGCTAATTATTCTCTTAAACAAGCTCAATGGTCAGATTTGTACAAACAAGAAGATTGGTGGGCTGTATGGATTGGTTTAGCACTGTTAGGAACAGTTTTTAGTGGTGTTGTTACAAAAGTGCCAAAAATGCCCAAGTGGCAAGGAATAGATTTAGCCGCAGCCATACCATTTGAATTAATACCTCAGATTGCACTTTTAGCGATCGGCTTGGGATTTTTCTTTGTCGTTGGCAACTTAGCAATGAAAGGGGCAAAAGGTTTAAATATTGTGCCAGGATTTGCGGTAGTTTTTTTATTATCAACTGTGGCTTATATCTTAGCTAATTCCCAAACTGCTAAAGCGATCGGTTTAGGATATGCTTTTTGGGCTTTATTAATTGGCTTAGCAATTAGTAATACTATCGGTACGCCAAAATGGTTATTAAATGGATCGCGTACGGAATATTATATTAAAACAGGCTTGGTAATTTTAGGAGCTGAAATTCTTTTTAATCGCATCGTAGAATTTGGCCCCTATGGTTTGGCGATCGCTTGGTTTGTTACTCCGGTAGTAATTTTCTTTATGTATATTTTCGGGACAAAAATCCTGAAAATATCGCAGAAATCATTAGTAATAGTAGTTGCTACATCAACATCAGTCTGTGGTGTATCCGCAGCCATTGCAGCAGCAGCAGCTAGTAAAGCAAAAAAAGCCGAATTAACTTTAGCCGTAGGCATGACTTTAATCTTTACGGTGATTATGATGGTGATTATGCCTCTATTTGTTAAAGCGATCGGCATGCAGCCAGAATTAGCTGGTGCTTGGATGGGTGGCACAATCGACGCTACGGGTGCGGTAGTTGCAGCAGGAGAAGCAGTAGGAGATACGGCCGGGAAGGTAGCCGCGTTAGTAAAAATGATTCAAAATATGCTGATTGGTATTGTTGCCTTTGGCATAGCTTGCTTCTGGGTCTGGAAAGTAGAACGTAACCCTAACGCACCCACTCCAGGTTTGGGAGAATTATGGGTAAGATTGCCTAAATTTATTTTAGGTTTCGTAGCTGCATCTTTATTGGCATCTTTTGTCTTTATTCCCATGATGGGTATGGAGCAAGTTAGAGATTTTCTTTCTCAAACTAAAACTTATCGTGGCTGGCTATTTTGTATGGCATTCTTAGCGATCGGGTTAGAATCTAATTTCAGAGAATTAGGCAGTCAATTTCAAGGTGGTAAACCCATGATGCTTTATATTGTTGGGCAAACCTTTAACCTAGTGCTAACCTTGTTCGTTGCTTGGGTAGCTTTAAGTGGTAATTTCTTCCCCATCCCCCAGCTATAACTGAAAAAAATGGATAGCAACTTACAAAAAACCCTAAATTTAGTAGCAGTTTTATGTTCTCTCCCACTGTTATTATTTAGCCTCAACTTTGCAATTCGATCGGGCTATTTAGGATCTACCGTAAGAGAGATCTACGATACCGATAAAGATGCTAGCGGTATTTTCTGGACTGATGCGGAAAGTTCCCACATCAAATAAAATTTTCCAGCAAGACTATTTCAGAACAGGCTAAAAACAGCTAAAGGACTATCATCTTCCAGATAGTCCCTTAGTGATTATTTCAACTCTAGGAGCGACAAGCGTCTTTTTCTTAATTTCGAGGATAGTATTAGTTTAACTTCCCTTTATATTGTCGTCAAACCGAATCAGTAATTCAATCACTCTCCATGATGAGAATTGGTTACTTTACCTCGGAAAACCACATATTGATAGATATTGTAAAACAACATGATCGGAATCAGAAAACCAATAAAAATCAGCATGAATACCAAAGCTGAAGGAGAAGCAGCCCCTTGATATATGGTGATTGTCGGCGGAATAATATAGGGAAAGACGATCGCCCCCAGTCCGAGAAAAGAAAGCAAGAAAATCGCAATAGTCCAAATAAAAGGAGCTACTTCTCGCTCGTTATTAAGACTTATTAAGAGCCGCCAAACGAACAACATTCCCACAATCGGAATTGCAGCGAATAGATATACTTGGGGGAAAGAAAACAAACGATCGCGAAAACTTTCGTAAAATATCGGCGTAGAAATAGTAATTGCGATCGCACCGATTAGGGTAGTTATTGCGGCAATTTTAGCAGTTCGATAATGGGTTTGCTGCAAATTCCCCTGAGTTTTCATAATCAGATAAGTCGAACCGATCAGAACGTAACCTTGAACTAAAGTTAAAGATACTATTGCCGTTCTCCAGTTTAACCAATCCCAAGTCCCGCCAATAAAATGTCCTGCGGCATCAACTTTTATTCCTTCTAAGACACTTCCTAAAGTAAATCCTTGGGCGATCGCAGCTAAAAAACTTCCAAAACCAAAAGCAAAATTCCAGAATAATTTACGGTTAGCATTTTCCCTAAATTCAAAAGCAACTCCCCGAAACATCAAGCCAAAAACCATCAAAAATATCGGGATATACATCGCATTTAAAATCGTGCCGTAAGCCAAGGGAAAGCCACCAAATAAAGCCCCACCCATCAAAACTAGCCAAGTTTCATTAGCATCCCAAACATTGCCCAAACTAGTCATTAAAATGTCGCGACGTTCCTCATTTGATGATGTTAAGGATAATATTCCTACTCCGAGATCGAAGCCATCTAACATGACATAAAGAAACAAAAAAAGACCTAAAACTACAAACCAAACTTGCGGCAAAAAATATTCTAAAGTGTCCATATTTCACTCTCAAAAAGACATTTTCATGATTTGATTCTGACTCTGGATTAATTCTCGAAATTGATTCATTTCCTCCTCTTTAAAAGCTTTTTTAGGGACTATTTGATAATCTTTTTCGGAATAATATAGTAAACATATTTCTTTGTTTTCGCTATATTTTAAATATTCTTGTAAGGCGATCGCTTCTACAAAATAATCCGTCATTAAAATAATTTCGTTTTCTGTCACTATTAATTTTCTTGCTGCCTGCATTGGCTTATTATTGTCCCATTTTTTAGCAATTTTTCGCCGTTGAAATATATTTATTTTTGGATACTGTGTCAGCAACATATTAAATCCTAATCCCAAAAATAGAAAACCATTTATCAAATAATTTATTTTAGTTCGATCGCCCAGTAATAAATCAAAATCATAGATAGCTTCCCAGAAATCATAAAATCCAAGTCCTAAAAAAAATGTAATTGAAATCGGATAATACCAAATAAACCATCGATCGTAAATTTTTTTTGCTTGTTCTGCTTCTAAATAATCTTTTGCTTCCAGTTGATATTCTAGATTTAAAATGCCATCTTTTTCGGCTATTTTTTCCGTAAATACAGAACGATCGTCTAAATTTTCTGCTTTATTTTCTAGCAACTCTCGAAACTGTTCTATCTCTTCATAATTTTCAAAACATCTTTTCGGAATTAATTGTAATTCTTTGCAATGAAAATGGAGAATTAATAAATTATCCGTTTCAGAAAAACGAGCGAATAAATCCCAATCTACAAAAATATGTAAAAAAGTTTCAGCTTCTAAACTAAGTCCATTTTTATTGACAATTATATTTCTTTCAGCAAGCAAACTCGGCTTTTTATCTTCGTTGAGTATTTTTTTAAACTGTTTGTATCTCGATCTAGCCCGTAATTCAGGATTAAAAATAAACAAAAAAGCAATTCCCGCACCTAACGATAAACAACCTGTAAATATCGACCAAATCAAATAATCAATTCGATTTAAATAACGAGAAAATGCAGCATAAAGAATGTATATGCCAAATATAAAACAAAATGCAATAATTATCGAACTAAGCGATCGCAGCCAAATATTATTATAAAAATCATTACTTTCTTTGCGATAATATTCCCAATAATCATCCAAAGTAATTTGATATTTTAAATTCATTCTTATTACTTTGCCAAACTAAATTTTTTAGATAGTAGGTAGTAGTTAACTACTTTTGTAGGTAATTCAATTAATCTTAAATCAAAGAAATAAATACAAAGTTTCAAAACCCACTACCCACTACTCTATCTACTGTTGTGCTTCAACTGGACGGCGATCGGGTTGATGTTCTGCGGCTTTAACCTGCCAACCATCCTCTACACTACCAGGTATAGGTAATTCCAAATTAGGCCCTTTGCGAATGATGCGACTGCCAAAATACAAAGCAGAAACGAATAAAAGAGCGTAAACCAAAGCAAAAGCAATTAAAGAAGTTAAGATATCGCCAGCAGGCAAATTAGAAGCTGCATCTACGGTGCGGATCTCGTTATATACCGTCCAAGGTTGTCGCCCGACACAGCGCACGATCCAGCCAGTTTCTACGGCAATATAACCCAAAGGTGCGGCAAAAATCCAGGCTAGCATCAACCACTTTTGCTGACTAATATTTTCTGGAGATAGTTTACCTCTAAGCCATTGAATGACGCTAAACAGCATCAACCCAGCAAAATAAAAACCGATCGCCACCATAATGCGGAAAGAATAGTAAATTAACCAAATTAAATGGGGTCTATTTTCCGGTTGCCACTCTCTCAATCCTAATACTGGTTCGGATAATTTCGGTTTAAATTCGAGAATGTAGCCTAAAGCATTGGGTATAGCAATTTCAAAATCATTTTTAGCCTCTGCTTCGTTAGGTAAGGCGATCGCACTCCAAGGTGCGGGTTTTCCTGCTGCTGCTGTTTCCCATTGTGCTTCTAAAGCAGCTAACTTAGTCGGTTGATATTCTCTCACTTGTACCCCGCTTAAATGCCCCATTGCCAATTGTAAAGGGGCTACGGCGATCGCAGTTGCTAAAACAACTTTCAAAGATAAAGCAAAAAACTCAGAATTGCGTTTGTTGACAATATACCAAGCACT
>JASJCW010000330.1 GCA_030065265.1 Prochloraceae cyanobacterium | reverse complement strand
TAAGATCGTTTATTAATTTTTCTAATTCTGGATGTTTTGGTGGGATGCGGTTTTTTAACTGTTTGGCCCTTTGAAAGAAAGCGCGATCGCTTAATATTGGGTTTACTTCCTTGAGTGCGATCGGTTTTGGTAACGATATGTAGCGAGAGTTAGAAGAAGGGAGAATATTGAGTATTTCCGGTAAAGGATAAACTCGCAAGTAAGTTAAAAATATATGTCCTCTTTGGGATATAGTTTTATACCAAGCATCTTCAGTCCATACTGTAAGCTGAGATAGGATCTTGAAATTATGCTTGTCTTCCTGGTTAATAATTTCACATTTATAGCATTTAGCCCATGCTTTAATAGCAACAGTATCGAAATTAAAATTCTTAATCGATTTTTCTGCTGTAGAAATAAAATCGGGACGATAATATTCTTGAATTGGTAAAGCATTATTAGAAGTATCCCCCGGATAAAGGGCAAATCTTTTTTCCGGGTTGATAAAAATGCGCGATATAGCTACAAGCGATCGACCATTTATTAATGCTTCTATATCTGGGAGTGGTAAGCGTAAAGCTTTATAGAGATTGAACATTATCTTATTTAAGCGACTAAATTGTTATCGATGTCTTCTAGATCTATATCTTCGATATTTTCTGTTGTTGCTTCTGTTAATTTCTCATTAACTAAATTTTCTTCATCGATTAATCCTTCTGGAATTTCTCTTGCTGGATCGCTGAGTATTTCACAAATTAAATAATTCTCAGCAGCTAACTTTTCTTTTTCGATAAAATCAGCTATTTGCTTTTGGGTTATTCCGTATTCTTCACGAGAGCGATCGACAAAAAGAAGAGCAAGTAATGGTTTAATAGCTTCTTTTGTTAATTTTACTAATTCTCCACCTAATTCCTCGGATAATAATCGATCGAGATATTCTTTTGCTCTTGTTGTCGACTTAACTGTTTTCGATCGAATTAAACAACCACGAGTTAGATCGAAAGTTTGGTAATCGATTAATCGTTTTAAACCCGCTCCTACTCCTCTCATATTCGATTGCTGAATGACACTGACTCCTATTTTTACTGTTTTTCCATCTTCTTTACCAACAATTTTAAAGTCGATGTAACCATTATTTTTCCTTTTTGGTTTAATGTTTTCGATCTTCTCGATCGCGACATTTTCTATAGTTTTTCCGATGACATGAGAATAGCCAAATTTTAAAGCAGCAGCGATCGTCTCTTTATCTTCCATCCATTTTGCTATTGAATTTTCTACTTCAATTAACTCTTTTTCATAAGGTGGTTTTACTGGAGGTCGAGGTATTATATCCCAATTATTTCTACACCATTCCCAAAGTTGTCTGACAGTAGGTTTTTCTTTACCTAATAATTTAAGTTTACTTTCTTGAAAAGGATAAACTGAATGAGGTGGAACTAAATTGTGAGAACTATAATAATTTCTCAACCATAATTTAACTATTTCAAGAGTCAATTCGCTATCTAAATGTTTTAACTGAACGGGTGTAATTGCCGAAACTCGCTCGGGAACACCACCAGTAAGAATTTTAACTTGATGTCTCCAAGTATCCGGTAACATGGCTGTTAAAATTACAATACCTTTGGTATCTTTTGGCAAAGTAATCTCATCAAAAATACTTTTAATTAATTCACTGGCAATAACTTGAGCTTTAGTGCATCCATTATCACTAATTTCTGTTCCTTCAAGTTCGTCAAAACAAATTAGTAAAGTATTATATTTACTAGCCAAACTAAGGATCTGTCTAACAGTATCTAAAGCTTTTAACTCTTTTTGTTTGCGATCGATATTTGGTAAACCCATTTCAATAGCTATTTTATCGGCTAGATCGTTACCTGCTAACCAATTAATTGCATAAGGTGCGTGAGATTTTGATAGCGTCCAAAAAATAGCTTTGACTAGATAAGGATTTTTAATATTATTAGAGTTACTTTGAACGACTGCATTACTAAGTCGATCGATTAAATCTTCTCTTTTACTTAATAAAGTCGGAAAGTTGTGTACGAGCGATCGAGGTGGTATATTTTTCTTTAAAACTCGATTTAACATCCCAGTAGCTAATTCTTGCCATTGAGATACTTTTTTATTACCTACTTGGCTGAAACTATCCGCTATAGTCTGTAAAAATAAGTATCTGACTCGATTTAAATCGCTAAATTGAGAAGCATTAGCATAGATAAACAGACTATTATTTTCTTTTTGCAAAAGTTTACGAATTCTACTGATAATGTGACTTTTTCCAGTACCTTTATCAGCAGTCATCGCCATCGAGGTAATATTGCTATTGTAATTAACAGATTTAATTGCTTTTAAAATGGTATCTGAAGCATGAGCATTTAATTTCTCGATATCTGGAAAACCTTGACCCCAAATATCTTGATTTTTTACAATAGCAGGTACGTTGAAAGGATTGTAATTGCAAATCGCTTCTTTTAGCTGTTCGACAGATGAAATATTGTCAGTCATAACTCTTATTTGTGTTGAGAATAGAACGATAAATGAAGAAAGTTTAAGTTTAGATCGATTTAAGATAAACGCTGGGCATAATAACGCAGTCCGCTTAATTGAGTTTTAATTGAGTCTTCAAGTCGATCTGGGGTAGCATCTGGCATTTCTCCACCAATAAGCTGGAAAATATCGTTAGCTTGCATTTCTAGCAGCCACTCATTAAACTGAATGCGATCGCAGATTTCTCCAATTTCCCTTCTGATGCGATAAATCGGCACTAAATCGTCGTAGTTATAGCCTTTATTCAGCTTTTCGTAAACATCAAGGGCTACTTGCTTAAATTCTTCGTAAGATGCTATTTTATTTTCTTTACCGTTATTATTGCCATTATTAGAACTGACGGGAGTATCTAAACTATCGATCCACTTTAATAAAGCGTTAAAATCTTTCGTTCTTACTCTTTGTCTCGGACTATACTGAAAGTCAGGATTTTTAATCCCAGCATCCAGCATTTCTAAACCTTTATTTGTCAAAGAAATTTTCGTAGAGTTACCTTTCTTTGTCAGAGCGATCGCTTTTTCTTTTTCTAATTTTTCGTATAATTTTTGATAATCTTTTGTCTTTTCTTTACTCAGTTTTACTTGCTTGTTAAGTTCGCCTAATTTAACTTCTTTCCCAAGTCCGCCTAAATTCCATAAATTTAGTAAAAGACGAGTCTGCTGTTTAGCTTCTGCTTTAGTTGACATTGTCTTAATTCCAGGTTAAATAAATAGAGCCATTTTGTATCTTTTTGGCTCTCATATCTAGATTTCCCAGAATTTTTCTGAAAATAACCTATAAGTAGAGATATTTTAGGAAACATCCCTACAAATAAATCTCGATTACAAATCAAGATCTGGCTCAAATTTTGGATGCATATAATCAATAATTGTTTTTGCTTCTTTTTGGGGCATTCCTATTGCTTGTAAATAATTCATTTCAGCAAATCCCACCCCAATTATTTCCCATTTACTATTATTTTTTTCTAAATACATCGTTCCTTCCATTGTGTTCGTTTGCCATTCTGCTACGGCGTAGTTTCCTTCAATTAATATTCCGGGAAAAATTATTTTACTAGCAACGGGAAAATTAGAGTTTTTAATAATTAATTTTTCGATTTTTGTCATGTCCTGCTCTGCATTTGCCAGAGATTGTTCTGGCTTAGCCAAGGCAGAAGTTTCTGCGATTCCAATGCCTAAAATAGCTGTCAATATAATGTTAATTACTCTTGGTTTGCTCGATAACATTTGCTCTAGCCCAAAAACATAAGATTATAAACAATAGTATGCCATTGTTCTGAAATCTTATAAAGTTTTTAATTAAAATATTGTTATACAAATTCTGTTTAGATTTACTAGACTTCGGTCACTAGAGGCAAAAAGGCAATAGGCAAGAAGGCAAAGGATTCGTAGTGTTATTTTACAGAATTGGTATTATTAACAAATATCAAATATCGCTGAGAAAAATTAAGTAAGATTGTATCGATTCGATCGCTTTTTTTTAACAAAATGTTTCTCAAATGACATGATTAACTTTGCAAAGAGGAATAGGAAACAGTTAAGAACTTAAAGATACTTATCTTTTCCCCATTTCCTACCTCGATGTGTAATTAATATTTACGTTCTTTTGGCTCAAAGCGATCGATAACAACGGGCATCCAATTAACATCAATTCCTGCAGCAGAATAATAAGCTAAAGTATGCTTTAAGAAATTAGCATCATCTCTTTGAGGATAATCCTCCCGAGAATGGGCCCCTCTGCTTTCTTTACGGTTAATGGCTGAAGCTAAAATCATTTCGCCAACAACCATTAAACTCTGCAATTCGATCGCCTCAATTAATTCAGTATTCCAACAATCACCCTTATCATCGAGATAAATGCGATCGTATTTTGCTTTAAGTTGCTGTATTTTAGCCAACCCTTCTTGCATTGTTGCTTCAGTGCGAAAAACGCCGCAATATTCGGTCATACAATCTTGAAATTCTTGACGCAATTGAGCGATCCGAATGCCGGAAGTGCGATCGAATAAATCTTTTACTCTTTGTGTGGCGGCATTAAAATAGGGTGCGGCATCTAATTGAGGTAATTTGCGATTTTCGACATAACGAGCGATCGCAGCCCCAACTCTCCTACCATAAACAACGCATTCCAATAAAGAATTACTTCCCAATCTATTGCCACCGTGTACGGAAACGCAAGCACATTCCCCTGCAGCAAATAAGCCTTCTGTCAAACTATCCGCACTCAAACGCACTCTTCCGTCGGTGTTAACGGGTATTCCACCCATAGAATAATGGGCTGTGGGGCGCACTGGCATCGGTTCGTGAACTGCATCAACCCCTACCAATCGATGGGCTTCTTCCCAACAAAAAGGTACGCGACTCATGATTTTCTCTTTACCCATGTGACGCAAGTCGAGATGGACGAAAGGCCCGCCAGCACTGCCATCGGAGTTGACACCTCTTCCGGCACGTATTTCTAAATTAATCGCCCGAGAAGTAATATCTCGAGGTGCTAATTCCATTTGATTTGGAGCATAATTTTCCATAAAGCGATCGCCGTTGGCATTTCGCAAATAAGCCCCTTCTCCTCTAACTGCTTCGGAGATTAATACCCCCACTGGATACAAACCCGTCGGATGAAATTGGACGAACTCCATATCTTCTAAAGGAATGCCCGCAGCAGCAGCCATTGCTAAACCATCGCCAGTAGAAGCATAATCGTTAGAGGTGGTATTAAATACCCGCCCGTAACCCCCAGTCGCAAGCATAATTGCTTTAGCCCTGACTATTTCGATCGCACCATCTTCGATCCGATACATCACGATACCTTTTGCCGATCCTTCTTCTTGGATCAACTGCATTACATACCATTCGTCGTAGATCTCGACTCCGTAACGGCGTAAATTGTTAACTAGTTCGTGAAGAATGGCGTGGCCGGTTTTATCTGCTGCATAACAAGTTCTTTTATGGGCGTGTCCGCCAAAAGCTCTTTGGGCGATCCTGCCGTCTTCTAAGCGGGAGAATAGCACTCCCATATGTTCTAAGTCAATAATGACATTGGGGGCTTCTTTAGTCAGAATTTCTACTGCATCTTGATCGGCTAAATAGTCCGATCCTTTAACGGTATCGAAAGCATGAGACTCCCAGCTATCTTCGGGGTCAACATTTTTTAAAACTGCGGCTATTCCTCCTTGTGCGGCTACGGAGTGGGAACGGATCGGGTGGGTTTTCGCTACTATTGCTACGTCTAAATTAGGGTTGGTGCGTTTAATTTCTACGGCAGCTCGAGAGCCTGCTAAACCACCGCCAATAATTATAATGTCGTGTTCTCTCATTTGCGATCGCAAGTTTTTTTGTCTCGTACTTACTATGGTGACTCATCTGCGGACTTAAGGGCGATCGACTCTAATAAGTTTTTAAACCTTTTTGCTGACAAACTTTTTATAATTTAACCTTCTGCTTTCAATTCTACTGAGAAATTTTTGCAAATATTTATGGGGGAATGCTTGCATCGCTCCGCTTAAAAATGGTTAACTCTTAAATGAATATAAAAATAATTCAGACGAGCGAACCGCCGATCGCTTAGAAAATTTATGAACGTCGCTCCAAAAATAGAAAAAGTAATTTGTACTCCCATCGGAATTTTGATAATTTTAAACATTCCGGGCCCTTGGTGGCAATTCTGCTGTGTATATCGATCTGGCTTAACTAAAACCTCGAAACATTTTCACACCGCAGCAAAAGCGGAAACAGAGGGGCGTTGGTGGCTCGATTGTCTCGATTGTTATTGAGGGTTTGTTTGAGTCGGAGGATCTTTTCAGGTAAATCGCAATTTAACCGAATCCTTAATTTTAAATGGACAAAATTCAATTGAGAATAATTAGCAGTTAAGCTGTCTATACGGACAACGATACTAACAGGAGTTGCGATCGTGACAAAAATTGGTATTTTCTATGGCAGCACTGCGGGAGTGACTGAAGAAATTGCAACCAAGCTGCACGAATATTTTGGGGAAGAATCATGCGATCTCTACAGCATGGAAGAGGATTTTGACGGTTTTGAAGATATGCTTCAATACGACTATTTGCTGCTAGGCTCTTCGACTTGGGGTGCTGGAGAGGTACAAAATGATTGGCGCGATCCTCTGCTAGATATGGAAGAGGAAAAACCAGATTTTAGCGGCAAAACAATTGCACTATTTGGTGCTGGCGATTGCAAAGATCACGGCGAGCAGTTTGTCAGTGCTTTGGGTATATTGTACGACCATTTTATCGAAGCCGGTGCCACTATTGTCGGAGAAATGCCTACCGAAGATTATACTTTTGAATATTCTTTTGCAGTGCGCGATGACAAGTTTGTGGGATTGCCGATCGATGAAGTTAACGAAAGCGAAAAAACAGACGATCGCATTGCTGCTTGGCTGCAAACTATTTGCCTCCACTTACCTCAAAAAGAAAATGCTGTAGTTGGAGTTGCTTAAAATTTAAGTTATTTTTCTTTTACGGTAGATTAGCGATTTGCTCGAATCAATTGAGGGCCGATCGCTTTTTATTAGTTTGGCTTGAAAACTATTTAAAACATTCAATTTTTACTAAAAATTTAAGCAGTATAATCGAAGGTATTCTAGAATTCCAATTGACAGTTAGGACGATTTTATTATAAAAAAATTATTCAAATTATTGAAATAAATTTTTGTAAAAAACTAGTTATGAAATGAGGTGAAGATCCCCTGATAATTCAAAATAAATTATAAAAAATAACTCTTTTTAAAAAGGAAGTGCAAATGTTTACATTAAATTTGGAACTGACTATGTTAACCTAGATCGCAATCATTAAGATCGTGTCTCAATGAAGGTTAATTCTATTTTCTCTCGATTTGGCCCGATCGCGATCGGGAAAC
>JASJCW010000329.1 GCA_030065265.1 Prochloraceae cyanobacterium | reverse complement strand
AATAATCCGACTCGTAGCGGAAGATTGTACGATGGTTATTATCTAAGTAACTTACAAGCCGGTCAGCAAGTCCAAATTAATCTCGATGCTGGTTTCGACACTTACTTACAATTAGTCAATGCCGATACTGGAGCATTGATTCTTTCTGATGATGATGGTGGTTTTGGTTTAAATTCTCAATTAACTTTTACCGCCGCTAGTAATACTGACTACATCGTTCGAGCTACTTCTTGGGCTAAAAATGCTACTGGTGCTTATACCCTTGCTACTACAGCAGGAAGTTTAACTCGAGGTATTCGTCTTAACACCAATGAAACAGTTACTGGGAATCTCGTTAATAGCGATCCCAATAATCCGACTCGTAGCGGAAGATTGTACGATGGTTATTATCTAAGTAACTTACAAGCCGGTCAGCAAGTCCAAATTAATCTCGATGCTGATTTCGACACTTACTTACAGTTGGTCAATGCCGATACTGGAGCATTGATTCTTTCTGATGATGATGGTGGTTTTGGTTTAAATTCTCAACTTACTTTTACCGCCGCTAGTAATATTGACTACATCGTTCGAGCCACTTCTTGGGCTAGCAATGCTACTGGTGCTTATACCCTTACTACTAAACTAATTGGTTCGACTCCACCTTCTAATCCTCCCGCATTTGACAGTACCTATGGTTATGGTTTGGTTGATGCAGCAGCGGCAGTAGCTACAGCGATCGGACAAACTACTTTTGCTGACGTACCAAATTTAGGTGGCAATCTTTGGGGCAACGACTTGGTTAAAGCTCCTGAAGTTTGGGCAGGAGGTTACACAGGACAAAATGTAGTAGTTGCTGTTTTAGATACGGGAGTAGACTACAATCATTCAGACTTAGCAAACAATATCTGGACTAATACTGGAGAAATTGCTGGAGATGGAATTGATAACGATTTAAATGGCTATGTTGATGACGTAATTGGTTGGGATTTTGCTTACAATGACAATAATCCCAATGACATTCAAAGCCACGGTACTCACGTAGCAGGAACGATCGCCGGTCTGAATAACGGTATTGGCATTACTGGAGTAGCTTATAACGCTCAAATTATGCCAGTTAAAGTGCTTGGCGATACTGGATCTGGTTCTTTCCAAAATATAGCTGACGGAATTCGTTATGCTGCAGATAATGGTGCTGACGTAATCAATCTGAGTTTAGGCGGCCCGAGCAGCTTGCTTATTAGAAATGCAATTGAATACGCCCAAAATCAAGGTTCTGTAGTAGTTATGGCTGCTGGTAATAGCGGTCTGAGCGAACCTGGCTATCCAGCAAGATATGCTACTGACTTTGGAATTTCCGTTGGTGCTGTTGATATTAACGGTCAAATTGCTTCTTTTTCTAACCGAGCAGGTTTAGATCCGAGCCTCAATCATGTTGTTGCTCCTGGAGTAAGTATTTATTCGACTATGCCGAGTGGCGGATATGCTTATAAAAGTGGTACTTCGATGGCAACTCCTCATGTCGCTGGGGTTGTAGCTTTAATGCTGGGTGCTAATCCTAATTTAACTCCTTTACAAGTTCGACAAATACTAATCGACTCAACCGCAGGTTCTGGAACTCAAAGCATTAATAACTTTACTAGTAGCAATTCAACTGGCACTACAATTAGCAGTTTAAACAGTTCCTCAGTCGAACAAGTTCCTTCTTTTGCTGAAGATTTAAGCGGATATGAGATCGCTGCGGGTAATTCATTTGAGAGCGACAATTCTAGCGATGAGACGGAAACAGCAATAATTGAGTTTGAAAACTTGGTTTCATCTGAAAACATTCAAGAGAATACGGGTGAAATTGATTTATTTGGCGTGCCAATCCGCAAATATTACGGACAAGGCACAGAAATGTCTTTAGCAAGTCTCGACTTTCAAGGTCTTCTTCTTTATGGAGATAAAAGTGTGGTGGCAACTATCTAAATTATTGATTGTTAATTAATTAATTCATCCCGATCGCTTCTTGTGGTTGGGATTTTTGATTTGCTATAAAAATTCAAATTTTTTCCACTTAAGACAGATAAAAAAAGCAAAAAGCTGCACTATTACGGTTGCCATAAGTCAATAGTTTTTAGTCATTTGTTACAATTATTAAAGTTTATTAGCAACAAGCAAATAATTCATGAGTGAATCATGATTGAAAACAATTTTTTAATCGATTGTCATCCAAGAGAGCCAGAAGATAGGACTATCTCGCCTTTCGTAGAAACTAAGGAAGGAGCTTTATTTTACAAACAACAATTTTTAAATCCGCAATTTCTCAACTTATCATCTCAAATCTTACTATTTGAAGAGCAGGTAGTGGTAGATCATTATGTGTTGTTGTTCGATCGCAATGAGACTTTAAATAATTACGCGAAAACTTTAGTTGAATGTGGAGGTAAAATTAACGAAGGCCCGGGACAATGGCCCGATGAGTTTTGTCCAGAATTAGAATCAGAACTTTTTCAAGGCTTATCGATGTATTTTCTTTCAGCTTCAATGCCGTCGGGAGTCATTCTAGTTCTAATTGCACCTAGTTTACCAGAAGATCCCCTAACAAAGATGTTAAAAGAACGGGGGCCTAACATCGTTCATCACGTTGCAATCCTTGTAGATGACGTATCTACAGCAGTAGAAATATGGAAAAAAAAGGGTTTTTTCCCTTTATCCGATCGCCCGCAAGATGATGGTTCTTTATGTCAATGGTTTTTAAGCAATTCAGTAGGACAAATTATTGAATTAATATCTCGAAGGAAAAAAAGCTTGGCAACTTTTTCCTGTAATAATATTATGGGTTTACGTTTGTCAGAGTTAAATCGTAAATAGTTACAAAGAAGATATCGAGCGTATTGTAATACCAATTCCTCAGAATAATGCTAAAGATCGGTTTTCCCAATCTATTTTACTGACTTGCGCGATCGCAATATAGCAACTCTCAAGAGAATTGATATCAAGAAATATTCTAGTTAAAGCTTTCGTGATTATTCTCGATTCAATATTTCATTATTGCGTTTCAATATTTCATCAATTCTTTGTTGCCTATCTAATTCCACTTGTTGGGGTCGTTGTTGTCTTTCTAATTCTGTTTGTTGACGCTGTCTTTCTAATTCTGTTTGTTGACGCTGTCTTTCTAATTCGGCTTGTCGTCTTCTTTCTAATTCTGCTTGTTGGCGTTGTTGCTGTTTTTCTAATTCGGCTTGTCGTCTTCTTTCTAATTCGGCTTGTCGACGCTGGCGATCGAAATCAGATCCGGCAACTGTAAAACCAATATTAACTATGACTGTTCCGGTTTGATTATCTCCTATAGCAGTAAATCGCATTTTCTTGGCAGCATAAAGAGCTTGTTGATTAATTTTAAAATTTGGATTGGCCCTTGCAAGTTGAACCCCAGTAACATTTCCATTTGAATCGATCGCAACCCGAACTGCAGCACTACCTTCTTTGCCGTTTAAGACTGATGGATACTGAGGTTTGCAGTTACTCACGCAACTGATTGTTGGAGTTGTTCCGATCTTTTTTTGCGGTTTATCGATCGCATCAGTGTTGGCTGCGACGGGATTTGAATTGGTTCGATCTGAATTAGATTCTTGTTCTGCAGTTGAGTTGGATTGGTTTGTGACTGCGGGTGAGGATGGTAGGTTAGGTTGAGGAACTGTTTTTTGTACTGGGGTTGGGGTGGATTTTCTGAGCGTTGGCAATGGTGTTTGTGCTTGAGGAACTGTTTTTTGTACTGGTGGGGTTGGAGTGGGTTTTCTGAGCGTTGGCAATGGTGTTTGTGCTTGAGGAACTGTTTTTTGTACTGGGGTTGGTTTTGGTTGCTCGATCTCCTTTTCGACTGGCTTTTCTAATTTTTGCTTTGGCGGATCGACCAGGATAAATTCAATTGTTTTTTTAGTTTTTTTGGGTTGTTTTTCTGCCGACCAATTAAAATTATCAATAACAATAAAATGAAAGCAGCTTGAGGCAATTAGACCGAAGATAAGATAAAATCTTATTGTTTTTTTCTCTTTCTGTCTTTGGCGATCGCATAATTGTTCCAAATTCATATTTTTAAATTCCTTATCTCATACAATTACTAAAAGAGAAAACCCGAGCGAAATCGAACGGATTTTAATTTTTTATATTTTAGGTTTTTTGTCCGTAAATAAAAGCTAAAAAGATTAATTAGGATTTTCTGCCGCGATCGCCAGTTTAACACCTTCAATTTGACGCAATCGATCCATTACTTGGATTACTTTACCGTGAGTAACTTGTTTGTCTGCGTTAATTATGACAAGGGATTGATTTTGGCTTTTTATTAATTGACGAACGGAATTTTGTAAATTTTCTAATTGAATATTTTGGCGATTGAGAGCTATATTTCCGTTTGGCTCGATCGTTACTGTAATTTGCGCTGCAGCTTCTACTCGAGCCGTACTAGCTTGGGGTAAATTGACATCTAACGCTTCAGAACGACTTAAAAACAGAGTTGAGACAATGAAAAATGCTAAGATCGCAAAGATAACATCGATCGTCGGCAAAATATTAATTGTCAGTGGAGAATCCGGTTCTTTTGGTAAACGCATATTCTTTTTCTCGATCGGATTTGTTATCTTGATTTTGATTGTATTTTTGTCGGTAAATTAATTCCAATTGACCGCCATATTCTTGAATTAAAGCCATTTGTCTCAGATACAAACTCCGAAAAAAGTTAGCAAATAAAAGTGTAAAAATTGCTACTACTAATCCCATTACAGTTGATACCAAGGCTTCACCAATTCCTCCTGTTACTGCTGCGGTGGCACTTCCTCCTAAATCACCAAAATTGAGAGAAGAAAACGATTTCATTAGTCCTAAAATTGTTCCTAACAATCCTAATAATGGCGAAACAGCAATAATGGTTTCAAATACAGTATTAAATCTTTTTAAGCTTGGCAGTTCTGCCATTGCTGCGCTTTCTAATGCCAAACGAAATTCTTCTGGAGTTGGATTATTTAATGCTAAAGCTTCTAAGAAAATGCGGCAAACAGGCAAATTTATATTTTTTTTGAGCTTAGCTAAAGTAGCATTAAGATCGAAACGATAAGATTTTATTATTTCTTTAATCACTTTTGTTTGACGACGATTTATCCGCAACCAAAATAATAAACGCTCGATCGTCAGAGCTACAGCAAGTAAAGAAAAAGCTAACAGTGGATAAGCTACTATTCCACCTGCTGTAAAAAAACTTTCAAATGTCATATCGAACCCCTAAATTTATATAATCTATTTTTCTAGCATAAAATCCCGATCTTTATTAAAAATATTAATAATTGCCGATTATTGTTAGAATTTTATAGTTAATTTTACTTTTTTTCAACTTTGTTACAGAATATTGCTGCTTTGTTTTCAAGACGAGGGAACTAGTCACATTTATAATTTCATTTATGTTGCAGTTCGAGATCGTTTTCTCTCAAAATCTAGAGAGACCCAATCTGTATTTTATTAAAAATAAATATCAATAATTTTGTTGCGAATTATATAGGTTTTTCGATTTGAAAATTATTTAAAAACTCGATCTAATCGAGATATTTTTTTTATTTCTCGAAATAACTAGGAGCAAAATATCCGGTTTATTTGCCGATTGCGATCGACTAAATGCGATCGCGATTTAATAGCAACCAATCCAGTCCGAATATTTAACAATAAATAGTGAGGATAATAATTATATTTTGTCATTAAAAAATTTAACATAAAAAAAGATCTAAATTAATCTTAATTTACCGAAGTAGTTAAGTAAAATTAAATTCCAATTAATGTATGGTAAGATACCAAAACTTATTAAAACTCTTATTTAAATCTCTATGTAAGAGTTTGCCAATTGGTTGGATGTGAGGAAAAATGTTTGGAGTCAAACCCTTTAACTGTCTGGCGATCGCAAGTGCTGCTATCGTTCTAGTTAGCGAGCCAACTTTAGCACAAAGCGCGCAAATCACAGGAGTACGTCTCAATAAAACCGATATACTTTTAGAAGTAATTTTAGAAACCAACGGTAAACCGGAATTTATCACTCGAACAGAAGGCAAAACGCTACAAGTAGATGCGATCGACACGAGTCTCAATTTACCGGGAAACTCAGAATATAGGGCAGAAAACCCTTATGAAGGAATTGAATTAGTTACAGTTACATCAGTTGCAGATAATATAGTCCGAGTAACAATAACAGGTACTAATTCTGCTCCTGCTGCTGCTGCAGAATTTGACAATGGCGGATTAGTTATCAGTGCAATCCCAGTTGCGAGATCGTCCGAACCGACTACTGAAGCAGAACAAGAACAACCAGCACCGGAAATTGAAATTACCTCAACAAGGGAACAAGATTTACCAGGAGATTATTACGCTCCTAATACTAGCACGGCCACAAGAACCGATGCAGAAATTCGCGATATTCCTCAGTCAGTTCAAATCATTCCCGACAAAGTAATTGAAGACCAACAAGCAACTGGAATTGAAGAAGTTGTAACTAATGTTGGTGGAGTGATATTTTCTGGTAATAATGACGGTCGCGGTTTAGATTTGGCGATTCGCGGATTTAATCGCGCTCCCATTGTTAGAGATGGATTTCGTATCTACCAGCGCGGTAGTCAGGGAATACCAGAAATAGCTAACTTAGAGCGAATCGAAATCGTTAAAGGGCCTGCTTCTGTTTTATATGGGGAAAGCGAACCTGGAGGACTAATTAACTTAGTTTCTAAAAAACCTTTATCAGAACCTTTTTATAACCTTCAACTGCAATTAGGTAATCGAAATCTGGTCAGATTTCCCGTCGATTTATCCGGCCCTGTCACTAAAGATGGTAAAGTTGCTTATCGACTAAATGGATTATATCGACACGTAAATAGCTTTCGCGATTTCAATAATAGTTACGATCGCTTTTTTGTCGCTCCTACTTTAGCCTGGAAAATTTCCCAGAATACCGATTTATCT
Source organism: Prochloraceae cyanobacterium (assembly GCA_030065265.1). GTDB lineage: Bacteria > Cyanobacteriota > Cyanobacteriia > Cyanobacteriales > JASJDA01 > JASJDA01. Next base: position 401 of record JASJCW010000329.1, on the reverse strand, counting down.
TTTAATCTCGAATATACCGCAGAAGAAGGGCCTGTAGATTTTGGTACTGTACTTATTAACGGAAGACCAGCAGATATTCCTCGAGAAAGAATTACCAACAATCCTGACGATCGCGGCAAAACAGAATTTATCAATACTGGCTATACTTTCGAGCATAATTTCAATCAGAATTGGAAAATTAGAAATGCTTTTCGCTATATCTTTAACTCTGCTAAAACAAATAGCGATAACGGTACTGTATCCGTTCCGATTCTAATCCTTCCAGGTACTACTGATGAGGTAGTGCGTGCTTTTGCCGCTCAAGACCGAGAGGAAGATAACTTTACTTTGTACACTAATATTGAGGGAAATTTTTCGACTGGAAAAGTCGACCATAATGTTTTGTTTGGTATCGATCTTAA
>JASJCW010000328.1 GCA_030065265.1 Prochloraceae cyanobacterium | reverse complement strand
GTCGGCTTTAAAGGTTCGCCTTTGCTTTGGAAGCTCGATAACGGAGCAAAAAGCATGGGACGGGTACAATCTGCCACTTTGCACATTTTGTGCCAACGAGAGCGGGAGATTATCGCATTTAAGCCGACACCGTATTGGTCAGTTTTCGTCGATTATAAAGAAGGTTTTCGAGCATTTTACTTTAATCCGAAGCAAGCTGAAACTCCGAAAAACTCTGATAATAACGATGATACTAAATCGGCTAAAGATGAGAAAAAGCCCGAAAGTAGCAAAGTATTATCGAAAGTTGATGCAGATCGCCTCGTTCAAATAGCAAAAACCAATCCTCATCAAGTTATTAAAGTAGAAGGTAAAACAACTTCGGAGAAACCACCACCACCTTTTATCACTTCATCTCTGCAACAAGCAGCAGGAAGCAGGCTTAAATATAATCCGAAAAAAACGATGGAATTAGCCCAAAAGCTCTACGAAAAGGGGTTAATTACATATATGCGTACGGATTCAGTCTCGTTGAGTGCTGATTTTTGTGCATCTGTGCGAGATTGGTTGCAGAGAAAAGATCCTAATAACATTCCAGATCGCCCACCTAGCCACCGAAGTAACAAAAATGCCCAAGAAGCACACGAAGCAATCCGCCCCACAGATATCAACAAACCTTCAGCACAACTCAAAGTTGAATTAAGCGACGAAGAATTTCAATTATATTTAATTATTTGGCTGCGATCGGTCGCTAGTTTATGCAAATCTGCTCGGCTCAGAAAAACTACAATTACTACTCAGTCTGGCGAGATATATTGGCAAGCAAAAGGCTCTGTGGTAGAGTTGGCTGGCTATGCAAAATATTGGAAGAATTTGGGCAGTGACAAGATTTTACCTGAAGTCAAATCGGGACAGCAATTAAACCTAGAAAAAGCCGGGGCGGAAGAAAAAGTAACCCAACCACCGCCAAGATACTCCGAACCAAAACTGGTGCAAGTGATGGAGCGCAAAGGCATTGGCAGACCTAGTACCTATGCACCTACAGTTAAAACGCTTAAAGATCGCAAATATGTATCCTTAACGAAAGGCAAACTTAAACCAACCGAACTAGGTTTAGAAGTAGACGATTTTCTGGAGAAAGTTTTGCCAGATCTGCTCGAAACCCAATTCACCGCACAGATGGAAGCTTCTTTAGATGAAATCGCCGAAGGTAAACAAAATTGGGAACGTTATTTAACTGGCTGGAATCGAGACTATTTTCAAGGTGCAATCGCTAATGCTAACGATTATCTTGTAAAAAACGGATATGCTAATAAAAGCCATAACGGTTCTAATAGCAAGAAAGAACTAGAATTATCCGATGTAAGATGTCCTGAGTGCGATAAATTACTCAGCAAAATTCCATCGCGATCTGAAAACTTAGCTGTACCTTACTTTCTCAAATGTATCCACTGCAAAGTAAAAGGTAAAAATCTAGTCATGTTCTACGATAAGAAAAAGCATGATTGGGTGCAGCCAGGTCAAAATATCCCCACAGCTGAGCAATTTACCGATTTTAAATGCCCCGTATGTGATGCTTTTCTGGTAGAGCATGAGTACATCAAAGACGGACAAACCAAGAAAATGTTGCGTTGCTCGGTTGCCGATAAGAGTAAAAGGAAACATAAGGATGTAGCTTTCTTCTGGTCGCGAGAACGTTGGTGGAGTAAGAAGTTCGGAGAATTGAATTAATCTAAATAAAAAGAGTCTAGCTTTACTCCAGATAAAAATCAGTTTTTTTTCTTCAAATTAATTTGGCAAACTTTTTCTAGTTGTTCTAAAGCCTCATCAAATCTACCAGGCTTAAAACTAGAAAGGGCTTTTTTGAATTTTTCTTCGTCAGAGATGCTCAATTCTATTTCTTCCATGTCCAACAAGCGCGCAATGGCTAAAACTTTTTCTGCCAAAGCGATCGGAACTCTTACAGTTTTAGTTTTGCCGTAGTGCCAGTTTGGTTCTGGTGTATTTTCGCGATATCCTCCCCAGTTGGAACTTTTTTCGAGCATAAGACTAATATTTGTGACAACCTCATTATCTCTCATTGTCGCGCTTCTCGCTCTTGAATTGACACGTATCAAGATGTCCTGTTACAGTTCAAGATAGAACAGCGATTCCCTAAAAAATGAATAATCCTAATAATGAGCCGTTCGACCAAAGCAGTATTGAGATTGAGATTGACTCTGAATTTCAATCTTTAATCACTCCACTTACAGATGACGAATTTTCTTTTTTAGAAGCCGATCTTAAAGAACATGGATGTATCGATCCTTTAATTATTTGGCAAGAGACAAATATTCTGCTCGACGGACACAATCGCTACTCTATATGCACAAAACACAAGATCGAATATCAAATCAAGTATTTATGTTTCTCAGATCGGGAGTTAGCTAAACAGTGGATGATTCGTCATCAGCTCGGCAGAAGAAATCTTTCAAATAACGCGATTTCATACTATCGGGGGGCTTTGTATAATTCTCAAAAACAACAAGGTAAAAGAACTGACTTAACTTTAGGTCAAAATGAACTAAAGTTAGATACTGCTACAGAATTAGCTAATGAATATGCCGTAGGTGCTTCAACTATCAAGCGTGACGGTGAGTATGCTAATGCAATCGATACTCTGAGCGACACCATAGAGACACCAGATCTCAAACCTAAATTATTAACAAGAAAAATTAGATTAACTAAAGACAGCACAAAGAAATTAGCTGAAGTAGCAACTGACGATCCGGTTATAGTAAAACTTGCATATCAATCTGCAAAAAATGGAAAAGACTGGTACAGACAAGTGACAGAAGAACTAAGCAAAAAAACGGGTGAAGCATTTCCTTACCAGGTGGGGGAAGTGGTCTTGGTACAAGCAAAAGATAATCAGGAGTTGAGACGATATACGGGTTATTGGGGGATTGTTACCAAGGTGTACGATTTGAGTTGTGATTTAGATGTTTATGATAGTAAGTTACAATTCATCAAAGCCGAATATCTGATGGATTTAAATTGCTTGCCAGAACATACTCAACAAGCACAAGCTATCATGAATCGACTACAAAAATTGGCAAAGATTGAGATTGTTCATCCAATGATTAACGATATTCGTAGAGGTATTGGATCGAGAAGAAATTTTACTTTATCTGCAATCGAAGAGAAAATTTTCAATTTAATTGAAGACGAGTTAAACGTAGATCGAGATGGGTGAACGAAAAAAGCTGTGGGAATATCGAGGGAAAACGCTAAAAAGCCTACTGTCAAATAATTTGGTCGTTTTAAATCAAAACCCGCCACACAAAATTTCGTTCACCCTGAGATGTCGAAAGTTAGAAGTTCTATGAAAAAAGCTCTCAGGAAATTTAACATTTTTCGATATGTGGATGGTGAAAAGTTGGATACATCAAACGGTTAATACTCAAGCCTTCCAAGACTCATGTCACCTAGCCTGGATACGCAAAGATTTGGATAAGTGAGGTGGATAATGAAAACAATAACGAAGGAACAGGTTTTAAACTTACTAAGGAAAGGAACTTCTATAAAACGCCTCGAGTTTCTGAACAACCTTCCTCCAAATAGTTTCAAGGAGGCAGCGGCTTCTCTGATAGTTTCCAATAATCCGACTGTAGTAATACTTGCACTCACGTCACTAATCTTAGAATATTGCCAGGGCAAGAACCCTGAATATGGTGCAATTTTGGCAGAAGCTGTGTTTGAGCGGGCTAATGAAATTTGGAAGACTGTTCAAAATCACGGTTTAGAAAAGACTACTTTCTCAAACTTAGCGTATTCCCATGTTAAAGCTCTCTCGCTCCTTGGGTATTCAGAAGAGGTGATTAAGAAAGCAGATCAATACATCGAGTTCTTAGAAAAGCTTGAAGAGACCGAGGGATTAACATCCCTAAAGGTTTTAAAAATTGAAGCTCTAATCAATTTAAAGGAAATTGACGAAGCAGAAAAGGAGCTGCAAGATGATTCTTTGTTCGAGAACCCGATCAGTGGTATAGAAGCAGAACGTCTTAAGGGGTGGATAGATCAATTTAAGATAGATGCTACCACATTGAGATCCCAGGCAAAGCATTCACCTGAGCCGCCTAGTCCCAAAAGTCTGCTTGACATTATGAAGGCGGCTATCGACCTCGGCTTTGAAGGCGAGGCAGGCCGGTCTTTAAAACAGCAAGTCGATCAGCTTAACCTAGACAATTCTATCAGCTCTATCATTCATAAAAAACCAGCAGAATATAATCAAGAAGATATAGAAAAATATAGTCGAATGCTGGAAGCTCTAAATCAAGGTGAAGAGTTTCTGGGAAAAGAAGGCAATGACTCGGAACTCTCTGTAGGTGGTAAGATACGCAACGCATCCGCAATCTTCGTTCGCGGTAAGATTCGCAATGCATCCGCAATCTTCGTTCGCGGTACACCAGCACCGGACGTAATCAGGGATTCTCTGTCTGTGCTCAAATCCAGTCTGGAATGGGCTAATCAACACGGGATTACAGAGCTTGAAAACGATGCTTTATGGGGCATCTACCTTTGTAACAGCCGACTAAATCAGCCCTCTGAGGCAGCCGATGCGCTCATCCAATTGCGTGGAAACCTTGAAGGCATGCGTCGTGGCATTAAAGAGCCGCTAAAACGAGGAGGTATATTCAGCACTTATCCCTATCTTTTCAATGCCTTGTGCGAACATCTACAGAAAGCGGGCCGAGCTGAGGATCTGCTGGAAGCCATTGAGTCTTCTAAGGGACGCGTAATCGCTGATCGGCTTACAGAACAATCTGATGCAATTGTCTCAGACAAAGCGATTTATGAGAGCGTTAAACGCTTGCGCGACCTTACCCAAAGCAAAAGATTCCACTACCTCACCTACTTTGTTGATGAAGAAAGGGTATATGCATCCTTTGTAAGTAAGCAGGGTAAGGTCTACGCGATTGATCCAGTACCTATTAAGAACAGTGTTCTGCAAAATGCGGCCAAAAATGTGGATCCCAAAAATTGGGGTAATCCCATTCCAAGTCCGAGAAATCCAAGAGCTAAGATCCCTAATGTTTCGGACTGTCTTGCACCGCTCGTAGTGTGGCTTGAAAACTTACTCAAGCAGGGCATCATTCAGAAAGATGATCATATCTGTTATTCGTCCGATGAAGATTTTAATAACGTGCCGCTTCAGTATCTGCGCTTCAAAGATGGCATTTTGCTTGACTGGTTTTCCCTCTCACGAGTTCATTCCGTATTTCACCTTGACCTAGTTTTGAGAAAGAAAATTAGTTCACCGTCAACCCAATACCTGGGTGTTGTTGTTCCGCGCCTTCAGGAATATGAGGGTAAAAAAGAGTTTGTAGCTAATCTCGACGCACCAATTCAATGGCTCGAAGAGCACGGGTGTGGACACTCAATTCGTCTTACTGATGCAACTCTTGATCGTGTGACGATAGAGTCCTTAGACCACCGTATCGTCCATTTTTCAACTCATGGTCACTTTCCAGTAAAAGGGAATCCTTACCATGATTCCTTTCTATTATTAGCCGACGAGCAGGGTCTACCGGACAAGAAGCAAAAGATTGAGAAACTCAAGGGAAAATTAACGCCAAAGGTGATCCTAGAAGAACAGCTCAATCTCCAAGACAGTTGTGTTTCTCTTATGGCTTGTGTTAGCGGTCTTGCCAAGGAGGGCATTGCTGGCGATACCCTTGGGTTGGATTGGGCTTTCATCCAGGCTGGTGCTTCAAGTTTAATCTCTACCCACTGGGAAGTTACGCCAGCTTGTGCTGCACAATTCTTTATACGTTTTTACGAGAAATGGATCCAGGGCAAACAGTCGCGAGCCTCAGCCTATCGAGAAACTACCCTCGAACTTCTGAACCAAAACTACACTCCGGATGCGTTTCAAAGTTGCACTCGGGATGCGCTTCAAAGGTGGGCTGCATTCAGCTTAACTGGAGATTTTCGCTAACGAGACAGATCACCATTTAGACAAGGAGAACTACCATGCAAACTATTCAAGCAAATATCCAAAACCTTTCCGACTCAGAGGTGGTCAAGGTCACCAAGGAACTCTTCAATATAGTCTACACTCGGGTTCCTTATGAGGAAGTACTCCAAAATTCTGAGGGACTTACAGAGGCAAACCTACCATTATTACTGAGTCCCGAGAGTTTAGAGTATGAAATGACGACCGCCGAGTCTGCCGAAACGTGTAGATTCGTACTTGAAATGTATGCGAAAAATCCTGAACTCGATTCATTTGTACAACAAGCTTGGGAGAATGTTCAGAGTACCGACACCCTATTCATTGAAGAGGCTATTCTCTTAGGAATACTTGTCAATTTGACACTGCTCAATGCAACGACTACTTTCAAGGGCGTAAAGGATGCTAATGGCATTACTACTTGGGAGGTCAATAAAAAAGAAGCTTCTCCAGAGCTTGTAGAAGTTCTGTTTACGCCTATAATTGCATTAGCTAAGAAAGCTACCAACTTAACCCGGGACAAGAGGCAAAGAGAAGGATCAGAATGGGAGTAAGGCAATAGTTCGCTGGGAATTAGGGTGTTGATGGGACTTGAATGGCGTGTTAAATTTGTGAACGAAAAAAGGTCGTTTGAGACGAGATAATTGAAATTTGCTGGTTAATTTTGATTCAAATCAGGGAAAATTATCATCCAACTTTCTGTCCCTCTGGGGATTGAAATTTGAGAAAATCTTCACCCCCAACTTTTAGTCGAAAATTTATCGGTATATATTTCGTTATTTATATCGTACTGTCAAATCCCAGAGCAAATTATAACGATACTATCGGCTATAATATCCCGATAATTTTTCCTTGAAAAAGATATCTAATATGCGTTAATATGTTAAATTATCCACTCACTCTTTTCCAGCAAGACTCTCAACATATTGAAGGCGATCTCAAGGAGATCCGCTACGCGGTGCGCTAATAAAATTGAAAAACCTGACGACATCCGCTTACTCTTCTTTCGATGACAACTGTTAGCATATATTGTGTGATCGCCTAGGCTGTTGATTATCGAAAAAATAATGAATAAAAAAACTTATCAACTTTGCTATTCTGCGATCGCGAAGAGATCCGCTACGCGGGCCGCTAAATCAAATCCAAAAACTTAGCGACAATATTGTATAATCGCAAATAGTAAAATTGAAAAATCTCGCCATATCCGCTTACTCTTATTTCGAGGCTAACTGTTGACACATATTTTGCGATCTCAAGGAGATCCGCTACGCGGTGCGCTAAAAGTGGGACTTGAAATCGAGCAAAACCGCCATACAACTTTTTGTCCGTTTAGAAAATTTTTTAATATTAAATAAAAGCTTTA
>JASJCW010000327.1 GCA_030065265.1 Prochloraceae cyanobacterium | reverse complement strand
GATCTCAAACAGCAGAAGCAAATAGCTCAATTGAAGGGTCACAACAGTTATGTCTTATCAGTGGCATATAGCCCCGATGGCAGTCAAATCGTCTCTGCTAGTAGTGATAATACGCTCAGAGTCTGGGATCTCAAACAGCAGAAGCAAATAGCTCAATTGAAGGGTCACAACAGTTATGTCTTATCAGTGGCATATAGCCCCGATGGCAGTCAAATCGCCTCTGCTAGTCGTGATAATACGCTCAGAGTCTGGAATATCAAACAGCAGAAGCAAATAGCTCAATTGAAGGGTCACACAGATGCTGTCAATTCAGTGGCATATAGCCCCGATGGCAGTCAAATCGTCTCTGCTAGTTTCGATAATACGCTCAGAGTCTGGAATCTCAAACAGCAGAGGCAAATAGCTCAATTGAAGGGTCACACAGATGCTGTCAGATCAGTGGCATATAGCCCGGATGGCAGTCAAATCGCCTCTGCTAGTAGTGATAATACGCTCAGAGTCTGGGATCTCAAACAGCAGAAGCAAATAGCTCAATTGAAGGGTCACAACAGTTCTGTCAATTCAGTGGCATATAGCCCGGATGGCAGTCAAATCGCCTCTGCTAGTTGGGATAAAACAATCAGAGTCTGGGATCTCAAACAGCAGAAGCAAATAGCTCAATTCAAGGGTCACACCAGTTATGTCTATTCAGTGGCATATAGCCCGGATGGCAATCAAATCGCCTCTGCTAGTGACGATGGTACGGTCAGAGTCTGGGATCTCAAAGGCAATCAGCTAGCTAAGTTCAAGGGTCACACAGATACTGTCAGATCGGTGGCATATAGCCCCTATGGAGAGCAAATCGCCTCTGCTAATGACGATGGTACGGTCAGAGTCTGGGAAAATGATTGGAAGAGTTTATTTACAATAGCTTGTAATAGACTTCAATATCATTCAATATTATTAGATACTAAAGTTGAAGATGTTCTGGCAGCAGGGAATGGTTGTTTAAAATACAGCCGTTGGGAAGCCGATCAAAAAGCTCTATTTCAGAGAAATAGAGCTTTAAATATTGCTAAAGATGGTGATTATAAACTTGCCACCCATCAATTAAAACAAGCTTTAAAACGAGATAAGAATATAGATTTCAAACCTGATACTAAAGACAAAATAGAACAAGATGCTGAAGCTATAGCAAAAAAACTAGCTGCACCCTCGATTGTGACAGATGCGATCGCACTAGCAAAAAGTAATGACATTAAAGGTGCGATCGCATTATTCAAAAAAGCTGAGCAATTCTCCCCAGGGATTGACCTTAATCCTGATACTAAAGAATTAGATACAGATCCAAAAATTACAATTGCACCTTTTATAGTTGCAAATGCGATCGCATTTGCTAAAGCTAACGATATTGAAGGTGCGATCGCACTATTCAAAAAAGCTGAGCAATTCTCCCCAGGGATTGACCTTAATCCTGATACTAAAGAATTAGATACAAATCCTCAAACTACGATTGCACCATTTATCGTTCAAAATGCGATCGTACTAGCAAAAAATAACGATATTGAAGATGCGATCGCATTATTTAAACAAGCACAAGAATTGAATGCTGATGTCGATCTTAATCCTGATACTAAAGACAAAATAGAACAAGATGCTGAAGCCCTAGCAAAAGAACTAGCTGCACCATCGATTGTTAGGGATGCGATCGCACTAGCAAAAAGTAATGACATTAAAGGTGCGATCGCACTATTTCAAAAAGCTCAGAAATTGAATTCTAATGTCGATCTGATACCTCATACAGAAGAATTAGATAAAAATCCATCTATCTCTGCGTATTTATATCGAGCTATTAATTATTACGGGCAAGAAGAATTCAATTCAGCCTTAGAAGATTTAGATAAAATTATAGAAATTAATTCAAATTATGCTTATGCACATTGGGGGAAAGGAGATATCTTATCAAAATTAGGAAAAAAGCAAAAAGCACGGAATTCTTTAGAAACTGCTGCAAAATTGTATAAAAAACAAGGTAATATCGAATATTACCAGGGAGTAATACAAGCTCTAGAAGAATTAGATTCTAAATAAAACTTGGTGATAAAAGACGCACTGCTTAGGAGATCGCACTCTTTCAAAAAGCCCAGGAATTAGATCCATATATAGACCTCAACCCCAACACCCCACAACTAGACCAAGATGCCGAAGTCGTAGCTAAACAGTTTGCTGGTGAGTAATATCAAATCGGATTCCTATAATTAACGATGGATCGGGGGGACGGGGAGAACCGGAGACGGGGAGAATTCATTTTATAATTAGTCTAAAATCCTAAAAGTGTTGATATCGGTTGAACTTAGATCTCCCCGTCTCCCAGTCTCCCAGTCTCCTCAGACAATAACTAATTAAGCGGATTTCATATAAAAAGTTTGCTGGTGAGTAAAAAATTGAACCTTGCACTTGCTCGGCAGCAGCGAGGTTTTCAGCTAGGGCATATACCACGAGCGAATAGAATCTATTAATTTTCTAAAATTTCAGTTGTAAAATGTACCGCAGGAAGCCTGATGTCAATTGGTTCAAAGGGATTTTTCTTTGAAATCTAAAATAACCTCAAATTCTCTCGAATCGAGTTCTTTTTGTGATTATTGTTAATGTTTAGCGCGACTTTGTGAGATAAAATTCTTTAACTTAATGGTTTGTGGTGGCTAATTTGGTAGATCGACAAGAAGATTCAGTTGGCAAATATCTCAGAGAAATCGGTCGCATCCAATTGCTCAGTGCAACTGAAGAAATTAAACTATCCCGCCAAATTAAAGATTTATTGTTTATTGAGGCAAAAAGAGAGCAAATTGCCGATCCAGTTGGCATTCTTGTAACCGACGAGCAACTGGCAAGCGCAATGGATATTTCCAAAAAACAATTGCGTCGTCGGCTTTATAGAGGTCGTCTTGCCAAAAATAAAATGGTTGAGGCTAATTTACGTTTAGTCGTCTCCATCGCCAAAAAATATGTTAATCGCGGATTACCTTTGGAAGATTTAATTCAAGAGGGGTCGTTCGGTTTAATTAAAGCTGCGGAGAAATTTGATGCAGAGAAGGGTTATAAATTTTCGACTTATGCTACCTGGTGGATTCGGCAATCGATGTCTAGAGGACTTCACGATCAATGTCGCAGCATCCGTGTACCTATCCACGTCTGGGAGCAATTTAACAAAATCAAGAAAGTCACTAAAGAATTATGCGAATCTTTAGGCAGAAAACCGACTGAAACTGAAATTGCTGATGCGACTAATACTAGACTCGAGCAACTAAGATTTACCGTAGAATCTGCTCGTGCGCGCTGAGCGAAGCTCAGATCCCTGCGGGATCGACTCAATAGATCGCACCGTTGGTAAAGAGGAAGAAACAACAATCGGTGATTTTCTAACTTCCGATGAAGACTCGATAGAAGATAATTTAGTTTACAATCTGCTCAAGCAGGATTTAAATAATATTTTAGATACGTTAACTCCTAAAGAAGCTGAAGTAATCAGAATGCGTTATGGCTTCGATGATGGTAACTTTAAAAGCTTCCAAAAAATCGGAGAAAAAATTAATTTAACTAGAGAAAGAATTCGTCAAATTGAAATAAAGGCTATACGGAAATTGCGCTGTCAAAATCATACTATTAAACTTAAAGATTATATTTTTTGATTGTTATATAATGATTTTATACTAGTATAAAAATAATCGAGAATAAAGCTAAAAATAAATTTATAAATTTTATTTACAACTTATGAATAGTTGCGCTGCGCGCAATCTTAAATGAAGCAGATATCTATAAAATTAGGAAAGAATAATGCCGAAAGTAGAGATATTCTTAAAAGCTTATCTTGCACAAATAGTCGAAATTTCTGATAAAGAATTAGAGCATTTTGAAGAGACTGGACGAGTTAGTCCAGAACTTAAAGATAGAGTAATTCAAGCTATTAGAGAAAAACCTGAGTGGGAAATTTATGATATTTATCGCCACGAACAAGAAGAAGACGAAGACAAAGAAGAAGATTAAGAGTCTCAAATAAATATTGGAGAAAACCTGAGATATTAAAAATAAAATATTTCAGGTTTTTTAGTAATTAATTTGACTTTATCTCAAAATAAATTAATCTAACCAGGAGAAAATAATGCAATTAACCCCACAAAGATTAACTCAGGAAAAATTGAGTACATTAGGTCAAGAATTTGTTCTTTTGGTTCAATCGATACATCGTTTTTGTTGGAAAGAAGAATGCTCGAATCTCATTAAAATAATGGAAAATTTCAACCCCGACTGGGACGATAAAGACATTTATGAAAGGGTTGGCAATAGCTGGATCGATTGGGAAATGCAAGAAGCCCAAGATAATAAAGATTGGAAAATAGCTTTCAATACTATCGCCCAAAACAATCAATTAAACCGACAACAACTTCAACAATTTAGAAAATATATCGAAGAAGATTAATTGATTTTTATTGACTGCTTAAATATCGATTAGTCTAAGATTTTTCAAAAATCAATTCTCATCTATAACTCAATCGAAGTTAATTGTTTAAATTGACTTCGATTGAGTTTTCATGTTTTTAGTTAAGGAGAAAGTTATGATTAAAATTCTCAAAGCCAGAGAAATTCTTAAAATAGTTCGTAGCGAATTAAAAGTAAAATTTCGCCAAACAAATTTCCTGGTACAAAATAACAGTAAAAAGAAATTGATCGATATCTTTTGGGAAAACGGGCCTGGTTATAAATCGCTCAAATCGGAAATCGATATTTTAAATTTAAGTACCGATCGCCTAAAATATTGGAGAGGAGAACAAACTTATCTTGCTCACCAGATAGTTTTCCATCGCAAACATTCTTTAGAATTTACCCAAAAAGTTCTTAATTACTGCCACGAAGTCTTTCCTGAAAGTATTAATTTGCTTGCAATAATTGGCGATTCTAATAGTGGTTTTAATTTTACGATTGAAGGCGAATTAATTTCAGAAAATATTAAGCTCTTAGAAGAATGCCGAAATCGATTATATTTCAGTGATATCGATCGTTCTTTTGAAAGAATCAATATTAGCATTAGGCGGAAAATAAAGTCAAATAATTAAGTGGCTTAATAAATACTTGCTCCCACAAAAAAAAGGCTGCGCTGCGCGCAACCGGAGTGAAGCAAATTGAAAAATATTAATTATGAGATTACAATCCCAGCTAACAAAAATCGAATCTGGTGCAACCCCTTATGAAATTTTAATAGGAGCTAAATTAGATTGGACTGTGGAGAAAAGACCTAGATCTTTTGAATATAATGGCAATTATGTCGCAGTTCCAGGTAAATTCAGTTTAATTCGTACCGACAAGCAAATCGAATTAAACACTTGTACCGATCGCTGGATTCCGCAGCAAAATATCGAAACTATCGAATTAGCTTACAATGCTTTCAAATCACAAAATCTCGAAATTTCTTATGCTGGTTCGATTCATAATAGCAGGTCAATCGCACTCTTGGCAAATTGGAAACGCGATATAGCTATTGGCAAGCCTAGTGTAGGTGATATTGTGGATGCCAAAATCATGCTAATTGGTTCACATATAGTTGGCTACGGGGTGCGATTCGTTGGTTAAAAATCAAAGCCATCATAGGTTTTGAGGGACTAACCACAAGGTCAACAATACAGTCTAATCAAGACTAACAGTACCTTGATAACTTAATTAGCTTGATGGTGAGTTTGGTATAAATAGCTACAACTAAAGTCGATAGATTTAAGAAATGTAAGTAAATACCTAATCTTAATAATCATGTAAGAAACAGACAAGTCCATCTCTCCAGGTGTAGGAGTAAAAACGTAACCCCCAGAGTAGCGAATGGTCATCAATCTCTGAAGCGGGGTGATATGTCGGCAACTATAAGCCCAATATGGAAACACCGGCTAGTAACTAACTATGAATAGCTCGCGAATTCTATTTTGTCACCGACACCGCCACGAAGTAGCGAAATCAGGCTGACACGCTGCGGTCAAAACAAGACCACGAGATAGAAAGCTGTAATCCGTAAACAGCAAAAGTTCACATTGCGCCCTTAAATGTGAATTACACCCAAAAAATCTCCGGTGATTGAAAGAGATTCTAAAGTTAGAAACCAAAGCTAATTAGGAACGAATTAACCTTTAGGATTACTCTCCGTAAGGTCGAGAATACGGAGTAGTCAACCAAGACGCAACAAACTGCAAACCCGCAGGTAACTTAAAGGCAAGATTGTATAAAAAGCAAACGCCTAATCAATCGAATCGAAAATCTTCGATTCGATTGATAGTCCCAAAAGGACTGAGTAACTTCTAGGATACGCTGACATATACACGGAAACATGGAAGATAAGGACGTATTTCAAGAGCATATCTACCGATGACAAAGTCTAATCATAGACCTAAAAGCAGAATCGAATACTGGCATCAAATCGACTGGAAACGGGCGGAAAAAGTCGTATTCTCTCTACAAAAACGTATTTATCAAGCTAGTCAACGTGATGATGTCAAAGTAATTCGCAGGTTACAAAAATTGCTACTCAGTAGCTTCTTTGCCAAAGCAATAGCGGTCAGAAGAGTAAGTCAGGACAACACAGGCAAGAAAACAGCAGGCATTGACGGAATCAAATTCCTAAATCCAAAAGAACGTCTAAAAATGGTTTATACACTCGTACCATTAACAGGGAAAGCCAACCCTGTAAGAAGGGTATGGATACCAAAACCAGGAAAAGACGAAAAACGACCGCTAGGAATTCCAACAATGGAAGACCGAGCGCGACAATGCCTAGTCAAACTAGCCTTAGAACCTGAATGGGAGGCTCGTTTTGAGCCTAACAGTTATGGTTTTAGACCTGGTAGAAGCTGCCACGATGCTATGGAAGCAATATTTAATGCACTACGCTCTAAAACAGCATACGTATTAGATGCAGACATAGCAAAATGTTTTGACAGGATAAACCACCAATACCTACTTAACAAGCTAAACACCTTCCCCACCATGAGAAGGCAAATAAAAGCCTGGCTCAAGGCAGGGATATTAGAAGATAAAAAATTATTCCCTTCTAACAACGGTACACCGCAAGGTGGCGTTAGTGCGCTGCGAAGCGTACTTTGGTAATGCTCAAGGAGAGTAAAAACTACCAAGAGATAGTGTGTTCCCTAACGCACTAAGGCTAACCCAGCAAGCAGGGGAAAATGAGTAATAACCTG
>JASJCW010000326.1 GCA_030065265.1 Prochloraceae cyanobacterium | reverse complement strand
GATCATTAACACGCCGAACCAGCCTACGTATAAGCGGTTGTCTGTGCTAGTTACCCAACCACAAAACTGTTCCCATAGGGAAGCACTTTCGCGTTGTTGTAATGTAGTTGTCATGGTGCAGTATAATTGCGTTTTTTTAATTTTGGTTTTTTGTTAACCATCTGTATCATAACGTTTTTTTACAAGAATGCAACCTTTTTTAACATTATTTTTTATGATAATTTAATTAGGTTTTACTTATATAAATAGTCAAAATTATCGAGTTAGTTGCGATCGCCATCGAGAGTTTTTGCAAGTTTATCCGCAATTGCTGCGATCCAATTCTCATCTTGTTTAGTGTAACTGCGGGGACGATTGGCTGCTAAAATCAAAGCACCGCGTTTTCCGAGGGGTTGACAGATAACACCTTGAGTATTAGAAGGTAAATAGTCAAATTCGATTCGCCCGGGATAGAGTTTGAGATCGACTAAATAGATTGCTTTTTCAAGCTCCATCGCTCTTTGCAAAATTTTACCTGGGTTAACCCGATCTCCCTTCCCTAAAATTCCCCGTCTGAGCAAAGTGCGATCGTCATAGTAAACCACCAAACTTTGAGTCACAGTATTAGTTAACAGCAAACGACTGGCCCAAGCTAGCTCGATTTTTACTGATTCTGGAAGCTCTTCGGCTAGTTCAAAGCCTTCAACCCCTTCTAAAGTAACCGCATCGGGCGATCGCGGTTCGATTTCTTGCCAGATTAAACCAATTAAAATGAGAACGGCACTCAAAATCACGCCGAGCGCGTCCGATCGAGCTTGAGATTCTAATAATTGAGCCGTTGTTAAGCGATTAATTAACAAAAGGGCCCCTCCCAACCCTCCGGCAAAAAGGGGCAAAAGCCGCAATACTCGATTTGGGTCAGTTTTAGCCATTATTTATTGGTTATATTTAATAGTTATCAGTTATCGGTAATTTAAAATTTACCTAATAACAAATAACAATTTTAATCATCTCCTGGTTCTAATATTCTTTGGAATAAATACCCCGTACCTCTAGCAGTCAGGATCAATTCTGGATTGCTCGGATCGTCTTCTAATTTAGCTCTGAGCCGAGAAATATGCACGTCAACAACGCGGGTATCGACGTGACGCTCGGGGGTATAGCCCCAAACTTCTTGCAATATTTCCGATCGCGAGAAAGGCTCTCCAGATCGACTCACCAATAATTCCAACAAACTAAATTCCATCCCAGTCAAGCGAATGCGCTCGTCACCTTTATAAACTTGTCGTTTATTGGTGTCGATTTTAATCGAACCGACATGAATTACTCCAGAGCTGGGTATTCCTGGCGCGCCGTTCTTTTCCGCTCTTCGCAATACGGATCTGATTCTTGCTTCTAACTCTTTGGGGGAGAAAGGCTTAACTACATAATCGTCAGCACCCAATTCTAAACCCGTAATGCGATCGGCTACGTCGCCTAGGGCTGTTAACATAATGATTGGTATATCGGATTCTTTGCGTAGTTCTTGGCAGACTCCATAGCCATCGAGTTTTGGCATCATCACGTCCAAAACCACTAGATCCGGATCTGCTTGATGAAAGGTATCTAGTGCTTCTTCTCCGTCAGCCGCAGTGACTACGTCATAACCAATCATAGAAAGACGAGTTTCTAATATTCTGCGAATACTAGCTTCATCATCAACGACTAGAATTTTTTCTTTATGGTTCTCCAAGTTACTCAACGCTCCTTGTTTAATTTGAATTGATATTTTTTAAGTTACATTGTTAGTACCTTTGTTTATAGAATATCTCTTTTAAGCTATTTATTAAGCTTTATTCACTTATTTATTTTTCAATTTAGACCTTTTTTAAGATTTACTTTATTCTTAATCATCTTTACTATATTTAAATACTTTTTTAGTTTAAAATTTTAATTAATATTTAAGAATTATATAGTCAATTTTAAGCAAGTTAAGATGGCCAAGCCAAAAACAATTTATATCTGTAGCGAATGCGGAGAACAGTCATCACAATGGCTTGGAAAATGCCCTGGCTGCGGTAAATTCGCCACGTTAGAAGAAGAAATTGTCATCTCAAATTCTTCTGGTTTACCGAGTAGAGGAGGGTGGCAAACTGGCACCAGACAAAATTCAAAATCGAACAGTCCGGCTCAGCCGAGAGTTTCTTTAAAATTTTCCCAAATTGCTAACGATACAACCGAAAGATTTAATTCTGGCTACGGAGAATTGGATCGAGTTTTAGGTGGTGGAGTAGTTCCGGGTTCTTTAGTTTTAATTGGTGGCGATCCGGGGATCGGAAAATCGACTTTACTTTTACAAGTAATTAATCAACTAGGATTGCGATTGCCAAGAGTTTTATATGTTAGTGCTGAAGAATCGGGACAACAAGTAAAATTAAGAGCATCAAGATTGGGTGTTTGTGTTTATGCAGAAACAGAAAAAAAATCAGAAAAAAGTAACGGGAAAGTAAAAAAAGATCGCAAATCTTCAGGCAAAGAAAATCAAAAGATCGAGTCAAATCTTTATGTCATGCCTGAAACGGATTTAGAAGAAATTTTAAGAGAATTAGAATCTCTCAGACCGCAAGTAGCAGTAATTGATAGCATTCAAACTCTTTATTTTGCTTCTTTAAATTCTGCACCCGGATCTGTTGCCCAAGTAAGAGAATGTACTTCTGCATTGATGCGAGTAGCCAAACAAGAAAATATTACTTTATTTATCGTCGGTCACGTCACCAAAGAAGGGGCGATCGCGGGGCCGAGAGTTTTAGAACATTTAGTCGATACGGTACTGTATTTTGAAGGCGATCGCTATGCTTCCCACCGACTGCTGCGATCGGTGAAAAATCGCTTCGGTGCGACCCACGAAATCGGCATTTTTGAAATGGTTGAAAAAGGGCTAGAAGAGGTCGATAATCCTTCGGAGTTATTTTTGAGCAACCGAGACGAATTAGCCCCCGGAACGGCGATTGTAGTCGCCTGTGAAGGAACTCGTCCTCTAGTGGTGGAATTGCAAGCTCTAGTCAGTCCTACAAGTTACAGTTCTCCGCGGCGATCGACTACGGGAGTAGATTACAATCGCTTGCAACAAATTTTAGCAGTCTTAGAAAAAAGAGTCGGCATACCATTATCTAAATTAGACGCTTATGTAGCATCGGCCGGAGGTTTGGGGGTTGAAGAGCCAGCCGCAGACTTAGGAATGGCGATCGCCATAGTTGCCAGTTTTCGCGATCGAGTAGTCGATCCTCGTACCGTTGCGATCGGGGAAATTGGGTTGGGTGGACAAGTGCGATCGGTTTCTCAGATCGACTTGAGGCTGAAAGAAGCGGCAAAATTGGGCTTTAAACGGGCGATTATTCCTAAAGGACAAAGTTACTCGGACGATTTGGGTTTAAAGATCGTCCCAGTTAATAAAGTGATCGATGCGATCGTTGCGGCTATTCCTTCTAAAGCTGGTTCTCCAGAATTACCTAGTTTTGTTCAAGACGAAGAAGAGGGAGAAGAGGATTAGAATATTTAAATGAAATATATAATTTCCGCTCTGATTCTCACAGGATTAGCTACTGGTGTTTTTAAACAAGTTCGAGCTATAGATAATGCTAATTTTAATCAAGAATATTCAGATCTCACATACGGTAATTGCCGATCGATTGAAATGACTAATATGCCGATCTTAGATAATAACGATCGAATTATAAAAGCTGTAGATTTCAGCCCCGATAGTCAAACAATCGCTATTGCTGGTGGCGATAAACTTGTGCATCTTTGGGATTTAACTGGTCAAGAACTAGCTGTAATAAAAGGTCACACAAATACGATCGAAGCTGTAAAATTTAGCCCTGACGGTCAAAAACTTGCTACTGCTGATGCAGATAAACTTGTGCATCTTTGGGATTTAACTGGTCAAGAACTAGCTGTAATAAAAGGACATACAAATACAGTCTTTTTTCTAGAATTTAGTCCAGACGGTCAAATACTTGCTACTGCTAGTCTGGCTAGTGTTAGTGATTACGAGAGGATGGTGCGTCTGTGGGATCTAAATGGTAGAGAAATAGCAGCGATCGAAACTTCTATAGGTACTTTCAAACCAGTAAAATTTAGTCCAGATGGTCAAAAACTCGCTACTGCTGGTGGTGCGGATGGTAAAGTACGTCTGTGGGATTTATCCGGTCAAGAACTAGCTGTAATGAAAGGTCATAAGGGTTGGGTCAATTCAGTAGTCTTTAGCCCAGACGGTCAAAAACTTGCCAGTGGTGATTCTGATGCAATGGTACGTCTGTGGGATTTATCCGGTCAAGAACTAGCTGTAATGAAAGGTCATACACAGTGGGTTCATACTCTTGTTTTTAGCCCAGACGGTCAAAAACTTGCTACTGCTAGTTCCGATGAAATATTGCGCCTTTGGGATTTAGCTAGCAAAGAACAAATAATAATGAAAGGTCATACCAGAGGAATCAATACTGTCGCCTTTAGCTCAGATGGTCAATCGATCGCTACTGGTAGTGGAGATGGGACGGTGCGTCTATGGAATTTAACAGGTCAAGAACTAGCCATAATGAAAGGTCACACTCGTCCCGTTCATAGTTTATTTTTTAACTCTAACAGTCAATCTATTATTAGTGTTAGTGTTTATGGCAGGACAATTATCTGCGATCGCGGTTATTTTTAGATATTTTTGTAATTAAATTATTTCACAATCCAACTCATACCTTGGTTGAATCTCGAATATGAATTAGCAAATTTTCTCGATGGCGCAGGTTGGTAAATGCCACTTCCCAAGGAAAAGTAAAAGATTGAAATGATTCTGGAGAAATAAGATCTTTATCTAAATCGATAATCACTTTTTCAAAAATGTCAAACAATTCTTGGCGTACTTTTGTTAATTCTTCTAACTCTTCGATTTCGTTGATTTTTTGGATCAATTTAACTATTTCTAAATTGTAAGAATCAGCGCGATTTTTCTGATTAATTTGCAACCAAGTTCGCAATTGCCAAATTCCAGAGACGCAAAGTACCGAAACTGAGAGGAGCAAACCCATTGGTTCGGCATATTCTAGTAAAAAAGAGGGTCGATCTTTGTCATAATAAGTCTGCGCGCCATCGTGAAAGGAAAAACCCAGTTCTCTAACTTGTTCTGGTTTTGTAATTAACGTAGCTTGTGGATATTGTTCGACTAAATCGTTACGAGCTTCGTAGAGAATGCGGGTAATTTCGTAGATTATCTCTAAATCTATATCTTCGTGGGTAAAAAGTATTGCTCTTACTGCTACGCTCGGTAAATCTTCTTTTGGGATCGGAATTCCACCGCTATAAGTCCCTTTAGGAATAATACTACTTTCGACCGCAGGTAAGTAAAGTTTGAGAGCTGCACCTTGTTCGATCTTGACTAAGTCAATGCGATCGTCTTGAAGTAATGGAGTGACTCTTTTTCCTCCCAAAGCTCCAATAAAAAATATAGCATCAACTTGACCGTTAATTAAAGCTTGGCTGGCTGCTTCAAAAGGTAACGGAAATGCCGCAAAATCTGGTTTTTTTAAGCCGTAGTGCTGGCTCAGAGGCCAAAAAAGAGCATACGAGCCGCTTTTTCTGGGCATTATCGCGATTCTCTTTCCTTTGAGATCGCTGACGCTGTTAATTCCCGATCGCCTGTTAACGACTAGATGAAACATTTCTGGAAATAAGAAGCT
>JASJCW010000325.1 GCA_030065265.1 Prochloraceae cyanobacterium | reverse complement strand
ATTAATGGTCTTGATTTGAGCAGAAGCAAACAAACTCTTATCCAGGAATCCAGCTCCAAGATTAGTTAGTTACTGTTTGTAGCAAAAGGTTGAGGTGAGTTTCGTTAGAAATAAGGCTGGTTCGAGGGAGATTTTGCCTTGTAAGAGCGGGCAAATATTGATTTTAAAATTAGATAAGGTTAAAATAAAAAACATAAACTAACTAAGTCGCTCGAGATGCCGTCAGAAAAAGTACGAGAATTAGGGAGATTAGAAGATCGGATGTCATTCATCAACAAAAGAATGGCAAAGATTCGCGCAGAAGGTCATATAGCCCCTTCACGTACTTGGATACAGCGATTTGTAGTTCCAAAGAAGAACGGCAAACGGTACTACTACTATCGATTAATGGAAGCTTGCGATAAGAAGTCTAAATCGGGTTCAATCCAGGGTAAATTAAAGCTATATCTCGGTAACAAACAGAATCCTAAATATCTCTCTTATAAAGCCGCAATAAGACGGAGAAATGAATTACAAGAGCTACAAAGAAGATACGACAAGTTAATGGATCTATATGAAAAACTGTTATCTAATGCTGTTAGTTATGGTTATCTGTCAGAGGCAGTTAGAGGGGAAGAGTTAGAAAAGACCGAAACTAACAAAGAAGCGATTGATTTAACCGTAACTAGAGAATTAGTATTAGCTGTAGAAGGAATACAAGAAACTGTAAGTCAGCTTTCGCGATGGGTTGTATTAATAGGGCAGAAGTTGGGAGTAAATCCAGAATCGGTTAATTTTGCCAGTGGATAGTTGATGGTGCGGTCTGCCGAAAGCTGGGCAAAAAACTCAAGAAAATTACAACAACGATCTTAATTGAACCTATCTCACTATTAATCTGAAGGTAGTTTGGACTATGGAAAAACAAGATTTCGAGGGGAGATTTTGAATAATTTGCCTGTTTTGAAACATTTTGAAAACCCTAAAAAAATCTTAGTGGGATAGGTTCAGCGGTTTTATAATTAAAAGATGGAAAAGCTGACAATTACCAGACCAGATGACTGGCATCTCCATCTCCGGGATGGGTTGGCCCTCAAAGCCGTTTTGCCTCACACGGTGCATCAGTTTGCCCGCGCTATCATTATGCCAAATTTGAAGCCCCCAGTACGTAAGGTAGAGGATGCGGTAGCCTATCGCGAGCGCATCATAGCAGCCATCCCCAAAGGGAAACAATTTGAGCCTTTGATGACGCTCTACCTCACCGACAACACGAGTCCCGAAGAGATTATCGCGGCCAAAGCATCTCAGTTTGTCAAAGCGGTTAAATACTATCCAGCCGGGGCAACGACCAATTCAGAACTCGGTGTGACAAACATTCGTAAGTGCGATCGTGTCTTTGAAACAATGCAACAGGTAGATATGCCGTTATTATTGCATGGGGAAGTAAGCGATCGAGAGGTTGATATATTCGATCGCGAGAAAATCTTTATCGAGCGTGAATTGTTGCCACTCAAGTCACGATTCCCCAAATTGCGAGTGGTGCTCGAGCATATTACCAGCTCAGAAGCGGTAGAGTTTGTTTTGGCTACTGATAATATCGCTGCAACGATTACGCCGCAGCATTTGTTATTTAATCGTAATAGCCTGTTTATTGGAGGCATCCGCCCCCATTTTTACTGCCTGCCAATTTTGAAACGGGAGCAGGATCGTCAAGCCCTTTTAGAGGCAGCAACCTCGGGCAATCGGAAGTTTTTTCTCGGTACTGATAGTGCCCCCCATCCTCGTAACAGCAAAGAAAGTGCCTGTGGTTGTGCCGGTTGTTTTTCGGCACTGCACGCGATCGAGTTGTATGCAGAAGTGTTTGAAGCAGCTGATGCATTGGATCGACTTGAAGCCTTTGCTAGCTTCTATGGAGCAGATTTTTATCAACTTCCGCGCAATAGGGGACAGATTACTTTGACAAAAACGTCCTGGCGCATTCCTGAGGAAGTGCCATTTACTGAGTCTGGGCTAGTGCCTTTAGGGGCAGGTCAGGAGATAAGCTGGCAAATGGTCGGAGAACAGCATAGTCTGATTAACTAAGAAATTTTATTTCAATTCTTATTTCTCGATCAATTATAAAAGGCGATCGCGTTTTTAAACCGTAAATTTCTGTATATATTTGTCGAGAAATGTTATCTATTTTGAGAACATCACGAGTTCTTCAAATTTTATTCTTAGATTTTGTTTGGAGTAGGTCGCTACTTACAACTTTTGCAGATTTGGTAAAAGCTCAACTCTACAATGCTAAGTAATGAAGGAAATTCGTAGTAGATAAAAACTTATCTCTCTGGTTTTTCCCGATCGCTTTCTACTCTTAATGAAATTACTCTCAATGAATTAGGAGGTCAGCAAAATGACAACCTTGGCAACGACCGAGCTAAACGGTGGTAAAGCTGCAATATCCACTGAAGAGATAAATGTCTTACAAAGCAAACTAAACGGCTCGCTGATTCGAGCGGGCGATGCCAACTACGATGAAGCACGTCAGATTTGGAATGGAATGTTTGATAAGCGTCCTGCAATAATCGTTCGCTGCGCTAATGCTACCGATGCGATAAATGCGGTTCGTTAAGGGGAATCGCATCTTGAGACTCTTGACAAAATAATACTTTTATGGATTCAGTTGTCCTCGATCGAGAAATTCAACTGGCGATCGAGAAATTCAAACGGCGATCGAGAGATTCAACTAGCGATCGAAGCACTAAGCGCAACTGCTATAATTTTCAAAAACATTAATTAATAGATGAAAATCAGACCAAAAATAACAATTACTGACCATTTTATAGAACTAGAAGATCCGAGAATAGAGAGAAGTAAATTACACAAATTAATTGATATTATTACCATTACAATTTGTGCAGTTATTTGCGGAGCAGATGGTTGGATCGAGATTGAAACTTATGGAAAATCCAAGTATAAATGGCTTAAAAAGTTTTTAGAACTTCCAAATGGTATTCCGTCTCACGATACATTTTCTCGAGTTTTTTCTTTATTAGATCCAAATAAATTACAAGAATGTTTTTTGAGCTGGGTGGAAACAATTAGCCGAATCACATTCGGCGAAATAGTAGCTATTGATGGGAAAACTTTACGACGATCTTACGATAAAACTAAAGATAAAGCAGCCATTCATATGGTTAGTGCTTGGGGTGGAAGGGTCATACAGCCTTCGTGTACCGATAAATCCTGCTGATGACCAATTAATTTATTATTAAGGCTGTATGACCTCTCCCGGCGATAAATAATGGTTTAGTTTTAGGACAAAGAAATGTTGATTCTAAGTCAAATGAAATCACAGCGATCCCAGAACTTCTAAAAGTTTTATCGTTAAAAGGTTGCATTGTCACCATTGATGCTATCGGTTGCCAGAAAAAGATAACCAAACAAATTATATATCAAAATGCTGATTATCTAATTGCTGTCAAGAAAAATCAGGGAGGTCTTTATGAAAGAATTGAAAAACTCTTTAAAACAGCTTTAGCTAATAATTTTGAAGGTTTAATAAAAAGTGAATATCGAAAATCAGAAAATGAACATGGTCGCGAAGAAACAAGATTTTGTCAAATTCTCACCAATATTAATAAAGAAATTGACCCCAACGGCGAATGGCAGGGATTAAATTCAGTAGCTTTTATTGATTATTTACGAACAGAAAAAGGCAAAACCACCCTAGAAAGGCGATATTTTATTAGTAGTATTAATGGAGATAATCATAAATTAATAGCCAGAGCTATTAGAAAACATTGGTGTGTAGAAAAACAATTACACTGGGTTTTAGATGTCAGCTTTAATGAAGATGATTCCCGGATTAGAAAGGATAATTCTCCTGAAAATTTAGCAATTATTAGACATATAGCTTTAAATCTTTTGAAACAAGAGAAAACTGAAAAAACTGGCATAAAAAATAAACAAAAAAAAGCAGGATGGGAAGATAATTACTTACTTAAAGTTTTAGGAATCTAATTATTTAAATATTAATTAATATTTTTTTTTAGTTTAAAACTGAAATATTTTGTGGTGTCTATTTTTAACGATCTCGGTCAAAAAAAGCTCGATCCTTAGAATTTATAAATTGATTTTACTAGCGCACCGCGAAGCGGATCTCGCAGAGATCGCCATTTATTAAGAACAATATGCAGTAAAAATTGAATTGAATAAATCAAGCCTTCTTCTCACAAGGATTTCACCAATTTGGCGCGTTTTCCCTTTGATAGATGGGAAGCTGAAATTAATCTCAGACATATAAAAAGCACTCTGGGTATGGATATTTTAAGCTGCAAAACTCCAGAAATGGTAAGAAAAGAAATTTATACCTATTTATTAGCTTATAATCTACTACGAACGATAATGTATCAAGCTGGAACTGAATTTAATCGAGATTGTATCCGTCTTTCTCTACAAACAACTAGACAACATTTTGATAATTTTATTCCACAATTTATTCAGAAAACAAAAGTAAAAGGACAAAAAATTTTACGTAATCATGTTAGAAACGGTCGCAGATAGTTATCAAGAACTAAGACGTGGCAGAGTTGAACCTAGGGTTAAGAAGCGTCGTCCGAAAGCTTATTCTCTAATGCAAGAACCTCGCCAAATTCTTCGAGCCAAAATGAAAGCTGCTTAAATCTATACTGGGCGGCGCACCGCGTAGCGGATCTCTTCGAGATCGCCCCCTTAATGTCATTAATTTGAGCTTTGGCGCGCTCGCCTCTGGCGAGATCCGCCGTGCGGATCGCATCTGTCACAATCGATAGGGCAGCTACTTGTTTTGCTATGGCTTCAGGATTTTTGTCTAATCTTTTAGTACGAGGATTAAGATCGACATTAGGATTTAATCTTTGTGCTTTTTTGAATAGTGCGCACCGCGTAGCGGATCTCTTCGAGATCGCACCTCTAATATCGTTCTTTTTCGCTTTAGCGATTCCGTCAAGCACAATTGATGGTGCAGCCAGTTCTTTAGCTACGCGATCGCCATCTTTGTCTTGTTCTGGTGTTGCTGGATTAAGATCTATATTGTTGTTTCGTTTGAAAGCTTGTTTTAATTCTTTTGAGCCTAGATTGTAATCACCTGTTCTGGCAATATTTAAAGCTCGATCGCGTTGAAATAGAGCTTTGTCATTATTATTCCACTTAATATGTGGTGTATTAATATCTCCCAGATTTAAACAAGCTTCCCCTGCATTTTTTGCGTCTTCGTCGGTTAATGGTTCTAATAATATGGAATTGTATCGTAATTTATTGCAAGCTCTAGCAAGTAAATTTTCCCAATCTCCGATCCACAGTCTCACCGTCCTATCTTCACTAGCAGAGGCGATTTTCTCTCCATCGGGGCTAAATGCCACTGAATTGACAAAACTGGTGTGACCTTTAAGAACTGCTAATTCTTTGCCAGTTAGATCCCACAGTCTCACAGTTTTATCGTAACTAGCAGAGGCGATTTTCTCTCCATCGGGGCTAAATGCAACTGACTCGACATAATCTGTGTGACCTTGAAGAACTGCTAATTCTTTCCCAGTTAGATCCCACAGTCTCACCGTACCATCTTCACTAGCAGAGGCGATTTTCTCTCCATCGGGGCTAAATGCAACTGACTCGACATAATCTGTGTGACCTTGAAGAACTGCTAATTCTTTCCCAGTTAGATCCCACAGTCTCACCGTACCATCT
>JASJCW010000324.1 GCA_030065265.1 Prochloraceae cyanobacterium | reverse complement strand
ATAACCTGAGCCAGCTAACAGCAGAATATCTCAAGACACTGAAAATTGGCTTGCGAGCAGCTCGTGATTTAGATCTGCGACTTTATCCGCTTTCGACATACCCTTTACACATCATGCCAGTCAGACGCAATCAGGCCAACTATCACCTTCAGGCGGCCACTGTAGGTGCAGCGCGGTTTGAAAATGCGGCTAAGTGTACCGGGACTCATCTGCACCTAGAACTGCCAGCCGGGATCGTGAATCGGCGTGTGGGCTGCTCTTATAATTCCTCGGCGGCAGAGCGAGCCGAACTGCTGAATACTTATAATTTAGTCACGGCTTTAGATCCGGCCTTGATTGCCTTATCGAGATCCTGTCCTTTTTATGAAGGAAGAGTCAGTGGCATGGCAGTGCGGACGCTGCACTATCGGGGTCGCGAAGAATTTGGTTGGGAAGGAGTCTACACTCATTTGCAGCCGGTGGGCGGATTACTGCCTTATGTCGCTAGCATCGAAGAGTTAGTTGAGCTGTTATTCGAGCGTTACTACACTTGGCATCAAGCAATGGCTCGAGCCGGGATCGAGGGACAACTATTGCAGCAGTGGAGCGGAGAATTGCTCAAGGTCGGTTGGAATCCAGTGCGACTCAACCGACTCGGAACGATCGAATTGAGAGGGATCGACAGTAATTATCCTGAAGTCACCCTAGCATTGATTGCTCTGATTGTCGATGCCGTCGAGCGCGTCCGCGCTCGAGAACTGATTGTCAGACCTCAAGCCGGACTCAAGACTTTTCAGCTCGATAGGGACCAACTAAATGTACCCGAGTTTGAATATCTCAACGGCGAATTACTTTATGAGGCGGTAACTGAAGGAGTAAACAGTTTAGCCGTCAAAAGCTATTTGGATTCGCTCTTAGAGTTTGTCGCTTCAGAAGAGAAGATCTCTCAAGTTGAATGTCAATTGAGAAGCGCAGTTGGCGAATATCGGACTACAGAAGCTAAGTTATTGGCAGAGTTTGCCCCGACGACAGAAGAGCTATCTCGCGCTGAAGGTTTGCGACTAGTACGCTACTGTTGTGACCAGTTAGAAGCACAAGTCGAGTTTCTTTCTCAGCAGTCTAGTGAGGCAGCTTTAGCCGCAAGTATGGAATTGATTTTTGCCGAGCAAGCTGACAATTGAATCACAAAAGATCAACTGAGCAACTCGAGCTAACAAAATCTTACCAACCATAAGTTAGTTGCGGTTTTTAGTCTCAGAGCTAAAGTTAGTAAAGATGGTCAAAGTTGTGAGCTAAAAAACATTTATAACTGGCGACGATCGGATTCGTGTTTGGATGGGGCATCTGTCTCCTAGCAATCGGGATCGTGGCTGAATAATATTTGTTAGAAATTAGTTAAAGGGGAAGGATTGCTTGTTGCTTGAGAATTTCTACAAATGTTTGAGCATCGCTGGAACCTTGACGATAGAAAACTGGTGGTTGTCCCAGGGGTGCGGCAATTTCAAGCCAAGTGCCACGATCTTTGTTACCAAAAGGTTGACCAGTCCATAAGTGAATCCATTGGTCGGCAGGGAGATAAACTTGCTTGCGGCTTGTGGCTGGGGATAAAATTGGCGAAATTAATAGCTCACTGCCGAGCATAAAACAGAGGCAGCTTTCTTCTAGTCGGTACAAGAGAGGGTCGTTGGGGTAATGAAGCAGAGGATGACGAACCAAAGGATATCCTCTCGAGCAGGCCTGTTGGATTAACTTCTGACGATAGTTAGAAAGAGCAGCGTAGACTTTAGCCCAGCGAGAGAAGACGGCATAGGTTTCCTCATTGCTGTAGAATTGAACATTTTTGTCGGGTTCATTCCCTTCATGAGTACGGAAGATTGGTGTAAAAGCATTCATTTCCATCCAGCGGAAAAGCAGCTCCTGGGAGCGGACAAAACCACGTCCGATTAGTCGTAAAAGCCGGTTGGAGATGCTAGTGTAGCCGCCAATATCACTATGGTTAATACTGAATCCAGAAAAACCGCTGCTGAGCATGCCATCTACAGCACTGGGCAAACCATCATTTTCCTTCCAGGTGACATTCTGATCCCCGAGCCACATCGCGGTGGTTTGACCAGGGGTTTTGAGAAAACCAGCACGGGTGAAGAACCAGACCCGAGAGGGAGAAGCAGCTTCGGAGATCGCTTCTCGGTTAAGATTAGCCCAGTCGACGGGATATTGGTTATGATAAGACAAACCTAATGCCCCAGAAGCAAATTGACCGTCGAATTGTGCGGCTTCGGCGAAATCAGCCATCCAAAATTGAGCCCCAATGCCGAGCATTTCTGTTTTGATAATCTCCTTAAACCAGGATTGAGTTGCGGGGTTGGTTAAGTCGAGGAGTGCAGCGGAAAAATCAGTATTTTGGACGGGATAAATGGTACCATCGGCGCGCTTGACCAGGAGACCCTTGTCTTTGGCTTCTTGGTAGAAATTGCGTCGCCGCTGGCGTTCGGGGGGCAGTTCCACTAGAAAGGGGTTGACATAAATGCCGACAGCAATTCCGGCTTGGTTGAGATCGGCGAGGAACTGATCCCAGTCAGGATATTGGTTGTGGTCGAGTTCCCAATGCCACCAAAGTTGTTTGCCAACGATAGTCTCTCGTTGGCCGACCCAATCCTGAAGCCAAAATCCAGCGATGGGAGTATTGTATTCTTTTAACTTGTCCCAAACTTGACGAACTTTTTCAGTCCCGCCCTGCAGGCCGACAAGGGCACCTTTGTGAACCCAATCAGGCAGGGGTGGCAAGCGTCCAATTAATTCAGTATAGATTTCGATCAGATCCAGAGGTGTGCCCCCAGTAAGAATATGTCCCTGCATCTGGCTAGCTTGAACGCGGATCGTGGCCAGGTCTGGGTGACGCAGGTCGAATACAGAAGGTTCCCCATTGCTCAGAAACAGAGATCGTCCTTGATTGGTGAGAAAGTGTGGCGCAGGGGCATAACTAGAGAACAGGTCTCCGGTGACACCAAGTAATCTGAGGAGAAAGGGTCCGGCATCGCCGCGACCAATGCCCCCTTCCTCAGTCACTACTGGAATTTCATAGCCCTTACAGTCGACGCGAGAAAACTGTTCTCCAAAGCCATAAAAATGTTCCGCGGCTGAGGTAGCAAAGCGCAACTGGGCTTGATTAACTTTTTCTCCAACAATTTGGAGATTGAAGTCGAGGACAAGGGGTTTCGAGATTTGCAAAGATAAGGCATATTGGTGGCTGAATTCGTAGCAATACTCTGCTTGCAAATGCCCCGAAATAACTAAAGTCTCACCATCAAGTGCGATCTCCTCGACAGTTTGGTTGGCAAAAGAAGTTTTGAGAATTTCTTCAATTTCAACGGAACCGCGTTCTTGAAAAATTTTCAGTTCAACCTCTGCGCCCCCAATAAAGTTTTCTCCGGGCAGGGAAGAGAAAAGTTTCTGCTCCCGACGAGCTGTGTGAGCGATCTGCAACTGAAATGGTTCGGTTTCCGAACCAATCCAGGTAATCAGGAATTCACCTAATTGGAAATTTTGCGCGGCTACGGTAGAGGAAAGGTTTCCTCTTTTGACAATCGCTTTGGGATTGATAGTGGGCCAGGTTGCGGTAAAACCTTTGAGCAGTTGTCTGAGAGTCCAGTTACTTTTAACAGAATAAGGGGGATAACGGACGGGGGCAAGTGAAGTTCTACTGGTTTTTGTTGGAATCGACATCAGGGGCAATCCTAATCTTAATCAGCTTTAAGATTTTTTCTTCAATACAAGCTTCTCCCAAATTTGGCTGAGAATCTTAAAAATTTTATTACTTTTGCGATCGATAGTGCCTTTTTGAAAACTTTGTTTGAGAATATCTTCCTTGGTCAAAGACAAAGCTTCTAACCTACTTTTAAAGAAAGGAGATATTTACTATTGATGTAAACATTTACTCGGATTTTGACAACTTTTACGAGCAAATATTTTTATCGATCTTTTCAAAAAAAAACTAAGAAACTATTATTTAGTAGCCAATTACTCTCTTAAAAATCTGTCTAAATAATATCATTTCTAGTTGACAACTTTCTCAATCTGAATTTTGAAATCTAAAAAGGTTTTTTCTTGTTAAAGTGCCAAATTCATAGATTCTATGTTGTAATTCTATCTAATTTAAATGGTAAAAGCGATGGATATTTTACCTTTCTTCATTGATAGTGATTTCTTTGTAATATAGAGTAGTAATTGTGTTGAAAAAATCAGGTATATACTCGGAAAAGTTGATTTAAAACTGCGCTCAGATTCCCGATCCCGCAGGGATCCGCTATGCGGTGCGCTTCGGAGCGCAAATGAATTTGAAGGTGCGAGTCTGTAGAGTGCGCCAGTGGCCTTTAACTTGGTATGCTTTGACGTAGATTTGTTTGGATGGCATTCGATAATTATTGTTCTAGCTATTTAAGTTGGCTTAATCGCTAGCTTCTATAGTAGATAAGATAGTTGAGATGAGGCAAAACTGGATGGAAATATCTGGAGTGAGCATCAACATCAACGGAAAATTTGCAGGTGGATTTATTTTAATTACGAAGAAAAGTAAAACATCTATTTGTTATTTCTGCAATTTGGGTAAAATTAAAATAACAATATAAAGCAGCAAGTAGATTTTAAATTTTTTAAAAACTCGCCCCTATATTTTGGATTTATACAAGCCTTGTACAATACCCATTTATCTCACAAATTGTGCGATCGCCAACTCTGAAAGGTTTATGAAATCTAAGCTTGAGGGTGATGGCGATCGATGCCACAAAATAACAGTTTGTTGTCAAGTTTGAACATAGCTTCATTAATGATTCAGCTTAAGAAAAACAGCCTATTAATTCAAAAAGAATGATATTAATAGAGGCGAAAAAAAAGGAAAAATAAATAAAAAAATCAATAATAATTTATAATTAAATTATAGAAATAATTCGATTATATTCAATCAATGAAATATTCTTTAAAAGAACCTATCGGTAAAAAAATTAAGTTAGGAAGAATCAAGGGGAGAGAAATAATAGCTAATTTTAAAGGGGTAAAATCACCTCAGATGCCGGAATTATTTTAATAGCAGAGTTAGATAAAAAACTTAAGATTACTGAGAAATTTGCCAAATGTTTTCAAGATTATCGGCATAAAAATTATCCAAATTATTCCCTTGTGAAATTACTGGCTCAAAGACTTTATGGAATTATTTTAGGCTATGAAGATGTTAACGATCATGACAAAATACGTCATGATCCTGCCTTGCAAATCGCCTTAGAAAAACTCTGTATTCATAATTCAAACAAAGAATTTTTAGCTGGAAAAAGTACAATTAACCGACTAGAATATTGCCCTAAAAATATTATCGAGCAACGAGCGAGTCGCTATCATAAAATAGAACATTCTCCTGAAAAAATAGAAAAAGCCTTTGTTGATTTTTTCTTGGAGTCGGATCAGAAACCTCCATCAAGTATTATAATAGATCTGGATGTAACAGATGACGAAGTACACGGAAAGCAAGAAGGGGCATTTTTCAATAAATATTATAATTCTGTATGTTATGCTTTTTTGTATATTTTTTGTGGAGATCATTTATTAGCTGCTAAACTTAGGTCTTCTAATGTCGATCCAGCCGCAGGAGCATTAGAAGAATTACAAATAATTCTTCCGATAATTAGAAAAAAATGGAAAAAAACTCATATCTTAATTCGTGCAGATAGTGCTTATGCTCGTGATGAAATTATGAAATTCTGCGAAGAACAAGATAATGTCGATTATGCTATAGCGATCTCAACTAATAGTCAATTAAAGTTACGAGCAAATGATATTATTGCTAAAGCTAAAGCTGATTATCAAGCACAACTTGAGCCTGTATTTGAATTAATGGAAACTCTTTTTTCTAAAGAAGAAGAATTAGAAGAAGTTGCGGAATTAGTTCCTAATTCAACTTATTTTCGTTCTATACGTTATAAAACAGAAAAATCTTGGAGTTGCCAAAGAAGAGTTGTAACTAAAGTAGTTTATGGCAGTAAGGGCTTAAAAATTCGCCATGTTGTTACTTCTTTATCTGCCAAGAAAATCTCTCCATTTAAACTTTATACTGAGAAATATTGTCCTAGGGGCGATATGGAAAATCGGATAAAAGAACAGCAATTAGATTTATTTGCTGACCGCACTTCAACTCAAACATTCGAGAGTAACCAATTAAGGCTTTGGTTGTCTTCTATGGCTTATGTTTTACTACAAGCTTTTCGACAATACTGTTTAAATAAAACCAAATTTGCTACATCTACAATTGGAACAATTCGTCTTAACCTCCTTAAACTAGGAGCGAGAGTTACTGTTAGTTTTAGAAGAGTTTTAATTGCAATCTCAAGCTCCTGTCCCTATCAAGATATTTTAGGAATCGCTTATTCTAAAATTAAAGCTATTCCCGATACAAGGTAAGTTTTCTTATTTTGAAAATAACTAAATATTCTTTTAAATGGCTGAGAATAGATTAGGTCTATTTCGTCTTGAAAAATTTTTCTCGATCGCTCTCCTTAGAGCTTGATTTTGATCGTTTAAACTAATTCAATAAAATTATCGATCAAAAATCTGAAATTTTTATCCGTTTGTCAACAAATTTCAATTTCTAACCTCTAATTTAGGTTCTCAAATAAGTTTGTGAGATAAATGGGTTTATGCACGCCACGAAACGGAAGAAGGTTATACCGTTGTTTATGATAGTGACCTCGGACAATTTTGTTATGCCATCTTGTTAGAAGGGATGTTTGCCTCTAGTGGTATACCAACCCCTTTTCCGCGAGTTATTAATGTAGCATTATCAAAGTATATGAGCCGAATCAAAAAAAAAGGTGGATATGGCAACATGGTTGTCATATCCACCCCTCCCCCCGCACAATACTAGACGTTCTAGTCTGAAAAATAAGTGCTTGTTGTCGGCTCGCCGGGGTGAATGGCAACGTTCAATGCCATCAACGAAATTGTTACAGATGGCAACTAATTGATCTACAGCAATGTGCAGAGTTCTTGAGCTTGAGAAGAAACCGGAGGCTATACCTCTACGCAAGCGTATCGGCATAGCCTCCCCCTCCTAACATACTAGACGTTCTAGTTTGAAATAGCTCTTGATTTCCTGATATTAATACAAAAATATTAATCAGTTAACTGCGCTACTAAAC
>JASJCW010000323.1 GCA_030065265.1 Prochloraceae cyanobacterium | reverse complement strand
GTAAACCTGTACCAGATTTGACTAAAGATCTAGTTGGAAAATTATTTGGAGATAGAGGTTATATCTCTCAAAAATTATTTGAAGAACTGTACGAAAGAGGACTTCAATTGATTACTCGTTATAAAAAGAAGATGAAACAAAAATTAGTTAAACTCATTGATAAAATTTTACTTCGTAAACGTTCTTTAATTGAAACTGTTAATGACCAATTAAAAAATATTTCTCAAATTGAGCATTCAAGACATCGCAGTGTTTGGAACTTTTTCGTTAATCTTTTCGCTGGACTAATTGCTTATACCTACTTGCCTGTTAAACCACATTTAGATCTAGAACCAAAAGGCAACCTAGCAATACCCTCGGCACTTTTCTAACTTTATCAAAAAACTTCAACTAGACCGTCTAGTCTGCAAGGATGGGGAGATATACCGATACGCAGGCTCATCGGTATATCTCCAAATACCTTTAATTTAAAGCTTTCTAACTTCGTCGAACTCACGTTAAAATAATAATGCTACGAATCAATTTTCCGAATCTATTGCCTGTTGCGTATTGCCTATTGCCCTTCATCTCCGAAATGTAGCAACTCTAAATAGAATTGGTATTAGACATTTATAATAGATCGAAATAAAAAAAGATCGCCAATTTTAAAAAAAATTAGAAACAGGGTAAATTAACAGTTACAGCAAGCAATTATACCTTGTTAAATATAGCGATCTCTAACTAACTAAGTTAAGCAGATTTATTTCTATTTGGCAATATCCACCATAGAATTGGCCCTAAGACAGCACAAGCAATACTAATGCTGAGTATTACTAACAAAGTATCGTAAATTTCGTTTGTCATCTCTATTCCCCTCCTTGCTAGTTCAAAAAACTCGAGCCGATTGATTTTGATAAAGCAAATTAATTTATCTCTCCGAAATGCTTGGAAAAATCTGAGATGTTTTTTACTCTCCTTAATAATATTTTATCTAATGAAGCATTCCTTATGGGCGATCGCGAATTAATTATCAATAATAATTATTAAGTGAAATTAGCTCTTATTTCCGACCGAGGTTGCAAAAAACAAAATTTTATTACTTGTTAAGCAGTCCGGGCCAGTTGCGATCGGCTTTAGCAATATTTCCTGGAATATCCTCTTCCCAAGTTTTTTGGACGCTTTTATTGTAATTTAGGTATAGTTTCTCATTGACAATTTTCCAAGCTGAAGGATCGATAGGAACGAGGTTGCCTTGTCCGACAGCCCAAGCACAATAACCACCATATTGAGGGGCGTATTTTTCGGGGTTAGCGGCAAATAAATCTCTATTTTCAGCACTGGCAAATTTCCAAGTAGCATTATTCCATTCATGGGTAAAGCTATTATTGCCTTTAACCACTTTACTTTGTTTGAAATAACCCACCGGATCTATTCCTTGAATCGCCACGCCATTTTTGTTATATACTTTTGCTGCGGTCGATTTGTTAGATACGGATCGATCCGAATTAACATTATTACAAGCGGCGATCGCAGTAAAACTGAGAATTGTTATTGCAGTCAGAGATGCTAATTTTCTGAGTTTCATAATTTTAGCTGTTTCAATCTGATTCTTAGTATTCCCAAATATTCTGAGAACTGCCAAAGCAATAACTGAAATTAAGATTAAAAATTATCAGCCTTCGGCTGAAGGCAACGGGGAACAGGGTACGGGCAACAGGGCAAATAACCAGGCAAATCTTTCCCTCATTCTTTCTTGCTCCGTCGCTATGCTGGAGGAACTCGGAGGCGGTGCGCTATTGCCTTTTCCCTTTTAATTCTGTTTGGCTTTACCAAAAAAATAACCCCAAAAATCTTCTAAAAGAGTATATAAAACCGGAACTACGACTAAAGTTAGAGCAGAAGAAGTAATTAAGCCACCGATGATTGTTACCGCCATTGGTTGCCTTAATTCTGCACCAGCACCAACCCCCAGGGCGATCGGTAGCATAGCACAAACAGTCGAAGTTGTTGTCATTAAAATTGGTCTTAATCTTACAGTACCAGTTTCGAGAATTGCCTCGGTGCGACTCATTCCCGATCGCCGTTTTAGGTTAATATAATCCATCAATAAAAGTGCATTTTTATCGAGCAAACCGACCAAGAAAATCAATCCGATCGCAGAAATCATGCCAAAATCGCTGCTGCTAACTAAAAGTGCGATCGTTGCACCGACGACAGATAAAGGCAAAGATAAAATAACTACAATTGGCTCTAAAAATCGGCCGAAAAGTAACAGCAATAACAAGAGCATACAAATAATTGATAAACTCAAAGTTATTGCAAAACTGCCGATTACTTCACTCATTTTGGCCGAATCACCTTGTAAATCTAAGCTGACGCTAGCGGGTAAAATGTCCTCAGCTATTTGAACCACCTGCTGGGTGGCATCTCCTAATCCTAAATCTTTGGCAAGGTTAGAACTAACATAAGCGACGCGCTGGCCGTTTTTACGTTCGATTATTTCAATCGGGCCGTCGGCATTTTCTCCTGTCGCTGTAATATCGACAAATCCGGGTAATTCTGCGATGCGATTTTTAAAGTCGATCGAACTTTGATTTAAATCGTCTAAATTATCGCCAACTAAAGCTAGTTTAAGGGGTTTTTCGCCTCCAGTATCGACAAATTGAATGTCTTCAACGCTAATGGTAACCCGAGGTAGTTGGGGTAAATTAGCTCTAATTTGTTCTTTGATGTCGAAAGTATTTAAATTATTCTCTTTAAGTGCTTCTTTATTGAGACTGACGTGCATTTCTCCCCGATTGGGTATGCCTCTAGCTCCCGATACGGTATATACTGATTCGACATAGGGAGATTCTAAAACTGATTGTTCGATTTTTTTGCCAGCTCTGCGAGTTCTGAGCAATAGTAGTTTAGTTGGGGATGAAGTTAGCTCGCTCAGCCAACTTAAAGAATTTGTGCGATCGCTTTTTTGCTCTGTGGTTGATTTTGGGGGTTTTTGAGCCGGTCTTAAATTAGGTAGAGAAGTAGTATAAATAATGTTAAATTCGCCGCGATCGAGTAGGGGGATAAACCCGGCCGGAATTAAAGGTATTAAGGAGATACCGAAAACGAAACTAGATAAGGCTACGGCAATAACTACTTTGCGATGTTGTAACGACCAATTTAGCAGTTTGCGATAGGGTTGAACGATTAATTGATTAAAACAAATCAATTTTCTAGTTGGTTTTTTTGCTTCTTGTTTCTTTTGCTTCGGCTCGAGCCAATAAATTGCTAAAACTGGGGATAAGGTGCGCGCGACGAATAAAGAAATCAGTACGGCTGCAGAAACAGTCAAACCAAAAGGTTTAAAAAACTTGCCGATCGCTCCTCCCATTAAAGCTACAGGCAGGAATACGGCTACGATAGTTAAAGTAGAAGCAATCACCGTTAAGCCAATTTCGTCAGTACCTAAAATAGCTGCTTGTAGGGGCTTTTTGCCTTTTTCGATATGACGGGTAATATTTTCTACATCGACGATCGCATCATCGACGACAATACCGATTACTAAAGCTAAGGCTAAGAGGGTAATTGTTTCTAAGTTAAACCCCGATATTGCCATAACAATCGATGTCCCCAATAGAGAAATGGGAATTGCTAGCGCGGTAATTACGGTTGCTTTAAAATTGCGTAGAAAAGGAAAAACGATCGCAACAGCTATGACAATTGCAAAAATGAGATCCTCAACGGTGGCTCGAGTTGCTTGGGAGATAAAACTAGCTTGAGTCTTGGCTAAGTTTATAATTATTTCTGGGTAAGCAGCTTGCAATTTCGCCATCTCCGTCTCGATTTTTTCGACGACTTCGAGGGTATTAGCGTCGCTGCGTTTGATGATGTCAAGACCGATCGCTGCTTGATTGTTAAAAGTTACTAAGGTTGGTGGAGTATTTTTAAGGGCAACTTCGCTGTCTACTTCTGTTTTTGGCGGGCTAGAATTACCTAAGAGGTTGACTTTAAGCACTCCTGGTAATTGTTCGATCTCTGGAATAATCTTGGTTTGGGCGATCGCAATCAATTCTTTAAGGCTTTTTCCATTGCCGATTAAAGCGTAGCTGCTAGCAGAGGATTCGTTTAAATTAAAAGGAATCACTTCAAAACTGCTATCTGGGGGCAGATCGACTCCTTGTAAAGCAGTTTTAGCTGATTGGGTGGCTAGTTCTGGATCGATCCCCGCCTCAAATAATACATTAATTACGCTTTGTCCGGGATAAGTCGTCGAACTTACCTCGTCTTTTCCTTCTAAAGATAAAAGCTGTTGCTCGATCGGTTTAGTTAAAGCTGCTTCAGTAGCGATCGTGGTTTCTAGGGGTGCTTTTGCGTTGACTACGACTACGGGAAAGGTAACATCGGGAAATAGGGCGTATTTGAGAGAACTAAACGCAAATAGTCCGGCTACTGTTACGGCCAACCAAAAGCATATCGTTATCCAGGAATATTTAATTGCTAGACGGGAAATATTGAAACGCTCTCTAAATGAGATTTTTTTTTGGCCCGGATCTTTCATTACGATGGTGGGAAATTGCCAATAATAGTTTGCTTGGGAATTCTGAGATTTTTACTATTTTCTCGATCGTATTTGGTGAGCTGTTTGTTTTTGCTTGGCTCGTTGGTTATCCCCGTCTCTTTGAATTTAAGCTTTTATAGTTGTTTATAATACAATAATTATCTCGAATAAGATTAATATAACCTGCGATCGCGATCGCCGCAAAAATATTTTAAATTGCTGTTTCTTCCACAGTAATTTAGCTTCACTTGACGGAAGAAACAGTTCGTGCATTTTAAAGCTGCTGAAAAATTTTACTATTCTTCTAGTTCCATTTCCTCGAAGCAAGTTAAGCCGATATCTTGCTTTGATTCGGCTGAAAGTTCGTTATATTCTTTATAGTTATACCCAGTTTGAAATTTATCAAGAGTGCAATCGCAAACTTGACGAGCATCTTCAGCTTCTAAATGATCGCTAGCTTGCTCGAAACAATCTTCAAGGTAATTTTTGACAAAATTTTGCGGATATTCGTAAGCAATTGTAATAGATTGTTTGTGTGTTGAAGTTTCTGCTAAAAGAGTTTTATATGGAATGGCAGAAAACATTAGTAATCCTGCACCAAACAAAGATAATCGAGCGATCTTTAGTTTCATAATTTTAGAGATAACCTACATCATTAATAAAATTGAAGAAAATGGTAGTTTAGATAGCAGATCGGCTTTTGG
The DNA here is from genome assembly GCA_030065265.1 of Prochloraceae cyanobacterium. Lineage (GTDB taxonomy): Bacteria > Cyanobacteriota > Cyanobacteriia > Cyanobacteriales > JASJDA01 > JASJDA01. The sequence continues at coordinate 1,951 of JASJCW010000323.1, read as the reverse complement.
CCTTGCTACAATTTACCTTATCTACCCTTTCGACTGGGAAAATTATAATTTAGTTCCAATCTCAGAATACAATATTTAAGATTGGAGCTACTTAAATGCTGTCGCCGGAGCAACAAAAGCTTAACCTTAGATTTCTTCACTTTGTCGAGCGGGTTTAACGATCTAAAGTCCCTACTTCTAAGATCCGTCGGCAAAAATCTAGAATTTTGATTATTAATTGGAAAAATTGTCCTGAATTAGCTTTTTGCTCTTAGAGATCGGAATCTAGGTCACTTAAAAGTCACTTTGAAAATGGTATATCTAATGTAGGCAAAAAAATACCTTGAAACCCAACCAATTGATTAGTTTTCAAGGTATTTCCTCAGATGACTAATGACTTCAAAAGAAGCATGAAATAAGACAAGTTTTCAATACCTGTTTAGTTAAGCAGGTATTTTTTCAATCGTAAGGAAAAACTTATCTCATACTTGTCTAATATAGAAATTTTTTGTGAAGAAATCGAAAAGATTTCAGAAAAATGACCGAAATTTCAGCCATTCAATTTGCTTATTGAACGTGAGTTCGACGAAGTTAGAAAGCTTGTAATTAAAGGTATTTGGAGATATACCGATGTGCAGACTAGACGGTCTAGTTATTTTTTTTGATAAAGTTAGAAAAGAGCATCTGGTAAAGCCAAGTTGCCTTTTGGTTCTAGATCTAGATGTGGTTTAACAGGCAAGTAGGTATAAGCAATTAATCCAGAGAAAAGATTAACGAAAAAATTCCAAACACTGCGATGCCTTGAATGTTCAATTTGAGAAATATTCTTTAATTGAGGTCGTCGCTACGCTCCTCGTGCCGCAAGCGGGGCGTTTACTGTTTCAATTAAAGAACGTTTACGAAGTAAAATTTTATCATCTCAGATAATTTCTAATAAAAATCGATTAATTAGAAGTATTATCCGGCCGCTCATATTGATATAAACATCTATTTTGTCTTAACCGTATTCAAACTAGAACGTATAGTTTGGCTGTTGGGGGACTATACCGATATGCAAGGCGTATCGGTATAGTCCCATCTGCCTTGATTTCAGCTCTTTTTGTTTCGTCGAACTCACGTTAAATAATCTAGCCGCTAGATTATCCCTCTTAGATCGCCAATCCCGTCGCCAACCCTCTTTAATGATTTTTTCATCAAACAGACAGAGAAGTAAAGATTGCCAAAAATAAGAAAAACAACCAATAGATTTGATTCTATTACTTAATAGATTGATCTTTTTGACCCTTAAGAAAATCTATTATCCAAGATCCTATTTTAGCTCTTTATTTCTTGGGTAGTAATAAATATGTAAGGAAACTTATAAAAGCTAAAATCCAAGGCTTGATTTGAGATTATAGCAGTCGAAGTAAAGGTTATGACAATTTTATCTACTACCTACTACCTATTCTCTGCTTTGACAATTAGTGTCCTAATCTATAGTTCAGTTGCTATAAAAGGTCAAATATTTTTGACTTTTGCAAGAAGTCTATTAAAAAAAAATATTAAGAAACATTTAAAAAATCGCTCTAGTCAAGTTGGCTACTTTTAGGCTAATTGTAATTAGCTCAAGCCATCTGCGCCGGAACGAAGCTGAGCTAGTAAACCTCAATGAGCAAAATAGATTTTAGCGAGCGACGTTTAGGAATCGAACAAGAATTTTTCCTGGTGGATCGAGAAGGAGTTTTGTCTAATCAAGCTGATGCTTTGCTGCAGCGTTGTTGGCAAATAGCTGAAGCTGAAAATCATGATCCTCAATGCTTTGTAGCAGAGTTTGTCAAGAGTATTGTCGAAATAAATACGATCCCTGTCTATAACCTGAGCCAGCTAACAGCAGAATATCTCAAGACACTGAAAATTGGCTTGCGAGCAGCTCGTGATTTAGATCTGCGACTTTATCCGCTTTCGACATACCCTTTACACATCATGCCAGTCA
>JASJCW010000030.1 GCA_030065265.1 Prochloraceae cyanobacterium | reverse complement strand
GCCAATGATGGACTTTGGGACTGGAATCTCATTTCTAAAGAAATCTATTTTTCTCCTCGTTGGAAATACCTGCTCGGTTATCAAGATCGAGATATTCAAAATAATCCAGAGGAATGGTTTTCTCGGATCCATCCCCAACAGCTAGAGCAAGTTTCTCAAACAATTATTTCTTACTTACAAAATCCTAATTCTCCCTTGGAAATTAGCTATCAGATCTTACACAAAGATGGCAATTATCGTTGGATGCTTTGTCGCGCAATTGTCGTCAAAAACGACCGAGGAGAAATTTCCCGACTGACAGGCTCTCAAACAGACATTACGAAGGCTCGAGCAGCTGAAGAGCAATTACGCCATCAAGCTTTGTATGACGGATTAACCGGTTTGCCCAATCGCAGTTTTTTCCTAGATAAGTTAAAGCAATCCTTCGATCGCTTTAACAAAAATCCAAAAGCAATTTTTGCAGTCTTATTCCTAGATTTAGATGGATTTAAAAAGATTAACGATAGTCTCGGACACTTAGTCGGAGACGAACTACTGATTAATTTTAGCCGTAGATTTCAAGAATCTTTGCGAAAAGCAGATACTTTTGCCAGGCTCGGAGGTGATGAATTTGCTATTCTCATGGACAACCTCAAAGAGTTGAAAGATGCGATTAATCTCGCCGAAAGAATTTCTAAACAATTAGAGCAGTGTTTTGCGATTCAAGGACGGGAATTATTCATTAGTGCAAGTATTGGAATTGCACCCTCGACCAATAATTATTCCCAAGTTGAAGACCTGCTTAGAGATGCCGACACTGCCATGTATCAAGCGAAAGCTGCCGGTAAAGCTCGCTATACGGTATTTCAACCGCAGATGTATGCAGAAGCAGTGCATACTTTGGAACTAGAAAGCGACCTACGTAAAGCCATCGAGCGCGAAGAGTTTGAAGTTTTTTACCAGCCAATTGTGAAATTAAGCAATCGGGAAATTATTGGCTTTGAAGCATTGGTGCGCTGGCAACATCCATCTAGAGGTCTAGTATCCCCCATCGAATTTATTCCGATCGCAGAAGAAACCGGACTGATTTTACCGATTGGTTACTGGGTGATGGAGCGAGCTTGTCGTCAAATGCGAATTTGGCAGGAGAAATATAAAATTGCTCGCAAGATGACTGTCAGCGTCAATTTATCCCCAGTTCAATTAAAAAATTTCTCCTCAGACCATCCTTTTAATTGTCTCGATCGCATTCAAACAATTATCCAGAAAACAGGGTTGCAATCTCAGAGCTTAAAATTAGAGATTACCGAGAGTACGATTATGGAGTCCCTCGATCGCGCTAATTCAGTTCTCGAACAAATTAAAGCACTCGGAATTAAATTGTCAATGGATGATTTTGGCACGGGCTATTCATCATTAAATTATTTACATCATTTATCCCTAGATACTTTAAAAATTGACAAGTCTTTTATTCGGGAAATAGATATCAATACTGATAAATTACAGCTAATTCGTACCATAGTTAATTTAGCTCAAACTCTAAAAATGGATGTCATTGCCGAAGGAGTAGAAACAATCCAACAACAAATTCTCTTAACAGAACTAAATTGTGAATACGGACAAGGATATTTATTTGCTAAACCTTTATCCAGTACAGATGCTCAAGTCTTAATTGCTACTACCGAACAGCTTGGCGGTTTATTTGGCAAGATCGAAACTGCCAGCCGGCCTGTTCTTTAGATATCCAGACCAATCAGGATTAGAGCAAAACAATTTCATGGCAATAATATCAATTCTGTTTAAAGTTGCTACACTTCTGCGATCGAGGGCAATAGGCAACAGGCAGAAGCAGGTAATTAGGCAAGAGGCAAGAGGTAAAAAAATTGAAAAATAGATCTGCAGCATTATTTTGAGGAATTGGTATGATATGCGATCGCGAAAAATACTCTCGAGCAATTATTTTTATAAATAATTTTTACAAACTACTGAAATATTGCGTAAAAAGCAAGACATAACTCTGAATAAATAGTATCCAGAAAATAAAATGACGTATTTTACAGGCATATTTTCCGGTTAAATTTTTGCCTCAGGAGAAATTTTATTCAAGTGAAAAAATCATATATAAAGGACTGTTTAGGTTCAAAAGAAATAGCAGAGCAAACAGCAAGACGAGTGCAAAAGGTCGTACCCGCTTATCAGCGTTTTTTGACAGATAACAACATTAGGATCGGAGAACCTTTCGAGATGCTACCGCGATCGGATAAAAAATCCTATGCTTTAGCTTATCCTTTTGAAGAACTCCTAGGGGACGATTATGAAGATATACTAGGGATATTTAGCTCTTCAGGTTCTTCTGGTAATCTCTTCTACTGGCCTTCTCTTAAATCGACCAACCGCTCTACACCCAGCAATCTCCGCAAATTTCTCGAGCAAAGATTCGCTATCGATCGGAAAAAAACCCTAGCAATTGTAGGGACTAGTTTGGGAAGTTGGCTTGGAGGAGAACATTTCTCTTGGATGTTGAAATCAATCATCATGGATACTCCTTATCCCTTCTGGGTATTCTCTCCTGGCAACAAAATCGAACAAATTATTAATTTGATCGATCGGATCGATGCTTTGGTAGACCAGATTGTTATATTTATCGTTCCTTCAACAATTGCCCATCTCCATCTCAAAGCAAGTCAATTAAACAAACCTCTTCCACTCAATAAACTAAAATATATTGCAACGGGCGAACCTTTTCCAGAAAGTGTCCGCATTTCTCTTCAAAAACTTGCAGGATTAGACGAAACAACCCCATTTATGTTTTCTGCTTATGGGAGTGCTGATACTGGAGGACTGGGGATTGAATCCATTGAAACAGTTGCTCTGCGCCAACTCTTGTATCAAAATCAAACTTTGGCCAAGCAACTAATTAAAGATTCTACAATTCCTCATTTCTTTCATTTTATTGCTGCCGATACCTACGTGGAAATAATAGATGGCAACCTCGCCGTCACCAAATGGCAAGCAATTCCTTTAGTACGCTACATTCTTTACGATCGAGTATCTTTTTATAGTTGGCAAGAACTCACAGAAGCAATTCTCGCTTCAAAATATCTTATCTTACCCGAAGATAGACCTTTAATCAACGTTATTACTGGAGCTAAGAATTTAGTTGGCGATCTCATTGCTGTTACCGGCCGCTCCGATAGCACTTTAGTTTTAAATGGGTGCAATTTGACTGAATATATGTTGGATGAAGCCGTTAAATGTGAGGAATTACAAGAGTTGACTACCGGATTGTATCGCGCCAAAATTATTTATGAAAATAATAAACAGTATTTAAATTTCGATCTAGAAATAAAAGAAGGTGTATCTGCGGATCTAAAAACTACCGAGATAATTTTTAGTTGTTTAGTACGAAAACTAGGAAAAGTTCAGCCAATTTTTCTTAATAGTTGGCAGAATATTTACAGTGAATCGGATCGAGATCCGAGCAAGCGAATTCTAAGACTTAATTTACTGCCTTGGCCGAGTCTTTCTCAGAAAACCGAAACCAGCATCAAACAAAGAGGTATTCTCAAAAATTCTTAGCAACAGCGATCGCAGATATATTTGCGATCGCCAAAATAGTATCTTTTTAACTTTCCGCTTCTGCAACCATCAATAAAGTCTTCAAAACAGAATCGGGATTTAAACTCATCGAATCGATGCCCAATTCTACTAAAAATTTCGCAAATTCGGGGTAATCGCTCGGTGCTTGACCGCAAATACCGATCTTGCGTCCGGTTTTTTTAGCAGTTTCGATCGCCAGTTTGACCATTCTCTTGACCCCTTCGTTGCGTTCGTCGAATAATTTAGCGACTAAAGCAGAATCGCGATCGAGTCCTAAAGTAAGCTGAGTCAAATCGTTAGATCCGATCGAAAAACCATCAAAAACTTGGCTAAATTCGTCGGCTAAAATCACATTTGAGGGCAGTTCGCACATCACATAGACTTCTAAGCCGTTTTTGCCCCTTTCTAAGCCGTGTTTTGCCATTTCTGCTAAAACCAGACGACCTTCATCGGGGGTACGACAGAAGGGAATCATCGGAATCAGGTTAGTTAAACCCATTTCATCCCTAATTCTTTTGATTGCAGCGCATTCTAAGGCAAAAGCTTGGCGATACTGCGGATCGTAATAGCGAGATGCACCTCGCCATCCCAACATCGGATTTTCTTCTTTTGGCTCGAATTGTTTGCCACCGAGTAGGTTAGCGTATTCGTTAGTTTTAAAATCGGAGAGACGAACTATGACCGGTTTGGGATAAAAAGCTGCGGCGATCGTACCCGCACCTCGAGCCAGTTTATCGACAAAATACTGGGGTTTATCCTCGTATCTTTTGGTAAGTTCGGCTATTTTTGCTTTGACTAATTTATCTTCTAGTTTGTCAAAGTTAATTAATGCTAACGGATGGGCTTGGATGTAGTTGGCGATAATGAATTCTAAGCGGGCCAAACCGACACCATCGCAGGGAATGCTAGCTAAGGAAAATACTTGTTGCGGATCGCCCACGTTCATTAAAATTTGAGTCCGGGTTCGGGGCAATTCGTCTAAGGCCGCTTCTTTAATCTCAAAAGAGAGCAAACCAGAGTATATTTTACCTTCTTCACCATCGGCACAAGAAACGGTTATTTCCTGTCCGGTTTTGACCTTTTCCGTTGCATTTTCACAACCGACGATCGCCGGAATGCCCATTTCTCTGGCAATAATCGCTGCGTGACAAGTTCTTCCCCCAGAATTAGTGACGATCGCCCTGGCTTTTTTCATGATCGGTTCCCAATCTGGATCGGTACGATTTGTAATTAAAATTTCTCCAGGTTGAAATAAATTTATTTCATTAACATTTAAAATCACCCGTGCAGTTCCCGATCCGATCGCGCTACCGACGCTGCGACCTGTAGCTACAACTTCGCTGGTTTCTTGCAATTGATAAGTTTTGAGAATATTGCTTGACTTTTGCGATTGAACTGTTTCCGGTCTGGCTTGAACGATAAACAAATCCCCAGTAATACCGTCTTTAGCCCATTCGATGTCCATCGGAGTGTAGAGGCCGCGAACTTGAGAATAATGATCTTCAATCGCGATCGCCCAGCGAGCTAATTGTAAAATTTCCTCGTCAGAAAGACAAAACTTTTCTCTTGCTTTTTTGGGTACGCTAACATTTTTAGTCAGTTTAGATCCTTCGAGATCGTAAACCATTTTTAACTCTTTCGTGCCGATTCGTTTTTTCAAAATCGGGCGATAACCTGCTTTTAAAGTAGGTTTAAAAACAACATATTCGTCTGGGTTGACTGCACCTTGAACGACATTTTCCCCCAAACCGTAAGCAGCCGTAATAAAAGCAGCATTTTTAAAGCCAGTTTCCGTATCGATACTGAACATCACTCCAGCCGCAGCCAGATCCGAGCGTACCATCTTTTGCACCCCGACCGAAAGGGCAACTTGAAGTTGGTCGAAACCGTTATTGTGGCGATAAGAAATAGCGCGATCGGTAAACAGAGAAGCAAAACACTTGTGAGTTGCCTCTAAAACCGATTTAACCCCGCAAACATTGAGGTAAGTTTCTTGTTGCCCGGCAAAACTAGCCTCCGGCAAATCTTCAGCCGTAGCCGAAGATCTGATAGCAACGTCAACATAGCGGGTCTCGGAGAGATCGCCTTGACTGTAGATTTCGCATAATTTCTGATAAGCATCGGCGATCGCCCGTTTTAACTCTTCTGGAAAAGGAGTGTTCAGAATGAGGCTGCGGGCTTTTCTGCCTTTACTTCTGAGATTATTTAGATCGTCAACGTTTAAATCGGCAAAAATCTGACGTAAAGAAGATTCTATTCCCGCCGATTCAATAAAATAACGATAGGCAAAAGCTGTAACCGCGAAACCCCCAGGAACTTTAATTCCTTCCGGTTGTAAATTGGCGATCGTTTCTCCTAAAGAAGCATTTTTTCCCCCGACTAAACCGACATCTTTAATTCCGACATCTTCAAACCAGAGAATTAAAGCATTTTCTCTGTTAATCGGGCTTAATCCTTGCTTAGCTGCTTCAACCATAACTATGTTTTTCCTAGCTACACTTTCAATGTAGCAATTGCCCGAAGCGAGCAATTGCCATTTTTTTCATTTGTTTACAAGCAGCGAATTATCTTTATATTTGTTTACACGATCGCAATCTAGAGAGCGAGAGCATTAGCGACAATAGTAGTAATTTCTATAAGATCGATACTTTGTTGGCGGTAGATTGCCAATTGATCCTGTTTAGCACCTTTCATACGATATTCTTCATCAACCATTTGCAGTGCGAGATTGTATTCTCTACGCATAAATTCTTCTACTGCTTCCTCGTTAGCATTGAGAGGTATGTTCAAGCGGATTAAAAGCGCGCCATCATTTTTATTTTCCAAAGCTTGAATGAATAGTTCGTTGCTGTTGACCTCCATTTGTAGCTTCTGATAAGAAGCAAGAAAAGCTTGCCATTCGATCCCGTTGCGGAAAATCAATTCAATAGTTTTGACGGATTTCTCGAATAACTTGCTAAATTCTCCTGGAGAAAAATTGCCACTGCTAGGGCAACGCTCTTGCTGTTTGTCCTTAAGATAAACAAAATCGCAGATGATATTTTTGAGATTAGTATCGCCGCTAATGTTCCAATCTTCGATCGAAGCTCCAGTCAAGTTGGCTTTTTCAAAGTTAGCACCTAAAGCTTGAACTCCATTTAAATTAGCTTCTTGCAAGTTAGCTTCTTCTAAATTAGTCCTCCAGAGATAAGCATTGGTTAAATCGGCTTTCCAAAGATAAGCTCCTTTGAGATCTGCTTTCCAAAGTTCGCAATTGCTAAGATCTGAATTATTGAGATCTGCAAAACGAAGTCTGGACTTGGAGAGATTAGCCCCAGCAAAATCAACTTGCCAGATCTCCATTCCCGTCAGATCGACTTCGCTGAGATCTGGAGTGATATCGCGGTTTTTTTTTCTCCATTTATTCCAGTTTCTTATTCCTTTACGGAGTTGGTTGAGATGTTCCTCATTTGCCATTTCACAATAGCCCGCATGGCTGAATATAAATTGAACTCTAATCAAGCTTAGCGCAGTAGGCGATCGTCGCAAATACCCTCTAGTCAATTAGATTGCTTTTTGCAGGATTTAAAATTGAGCCGGGCAGTAAAATCACTAATTATCAGCAGATTTAGAGTAATTGAATTTTATCAAACACAGAAAAGCTGACCTTGAGAGTCTAATTCTCGATTAACTTGCAGTGATGTTTGTCTGGCTTGTCGATCTGCAGCGACAATATCTTCTAAAGCTGGATTAGTTTTGTTTTGGCTGCTGAGGCGATCGCAAACTTTTTCGATAATGCGAGGAATGTCTAAAAATCCGATTTTCTCGGCTAAAAATAAGGCTACTGCTTCCTCGTTAGCGGCATTTAAAATTGCTGGCATGCAGCCTCCAGCGCGCCCTGCAGCATATGCTAGTTCCATACAAGGATATTTTTGGCGATCTGGTTCTTTAAAGGTCAAATTTCCCGATTTAACCAAGTCTAATTGTTCCCAGTCGGTACGAATTCTTTCGGGCCAAGAAAGGGAATATAGTAAGGGCAAGCGCATATCGGGCCAGCCTAATTGGGCTAAAACTGAAGTATCTTGGACTTCGATCAGGGAGTGAATGATACTTTGAGGGTGAATTACAATATCGATGCGATCGTAATCCAAACCGAACAAGTAATGGGCTTCAATTACTTCTAAGCCTTTATTCATTAAAGTGGCAGAATCAATCGTAATTTTTTGACCCATCGACCAGTTAGGATGTTTGAGGGCATCGGCGACTTTAACCGTACTTAATTTTTCTGCTGGTAAATCGCGAAAAGCTCCGCCGGAAGCTGTTAAAATAATGCGACGCAAGCCCCCTTCTGGAACTCCTTGAAGGCACTGAAAAATAGCTGAATGTTCTGAGTCGGCCGGCAATAATTTAACGCCGTGTTTTTCGATTAAAGGCAAAACTACCGGCCCTGCGGCGATTAAAGTTTCTTTGTTGGCTAAAGCAATATCCTTACCTGCTTCGATCGCAGCTATAGTCGGCAAAAGTCCGGCATATCCGACTATTCCAGTAACTACGGTTTGGCTTTTACTGTAGCGGGCTACTTCGGCAACTCCTTCTGCTCCGGCTAAGATTATTGGTGGATTTTCTAAATCTGCGATCGCCGCTCGCAATTCGGGCAATTTTTCTTCGTAATAAGTTGCGGCAATTTCTGGTTTAAATTGTCTAATTTGCTTTGCAAGCAGTTCGATATTGTTCCCTGCAGCAAGGGCTATAGCTTGAAACTGGTCTGGATATTGAGCGACAATATCGAGTGTCTGAGTTCCGATCGAACCGGTAGATCCGAGAATAGATATTACTTTCACGATTATTTAATAGAATTATAGAGTTATTTTTTAACACTACTATAAGACCTGCGCGCACCTTTTTGCTTAAATTACTAGACGGGGCAGAGAGATATTTTAAAATTTGCATACTTATTCTTTAAATTTTCTAGGCTTTGGGGAGGATCTACGGTGTCAATTGTATTTGATTACTCTTGACCCCCTGACCCCGTTCTAGAAAACAATTTAGCAACTACTCGGATCTTAAAATTACTTCTAATTCGTCTTCGCGCAAGTGAGAGACAAATTTTTTATCGAATTTAACTTTAATCGGTAAATTAGCACTTACGGGCCTTCCTTTCCATTCTGTAACTATGTCTTTAATTTCTCCTTCCATTCCTTGAATATCAAAAGGCTCGTTTTTACTTTTGGGAAAATGGTAAACAATTACAGATGTAATGACGCGAACGCGATCGCCAATTTTCATATAGTTTCTCTTCTCTTCTCTTTTCTGGTCAATTTACTAATCGAGGTTTCCCGATCGATCCAACCTTAATATTTTTGCACAGTAGTTGTCTTTTAAACTAAGTAACGAGTAAGAGGTTGATAGCAAAGAGGCAGATTGAAAATTTTTCTTGTTTGAGCCAAAGAAGAACTGCGAATGTTATTTTTGCAAAGCAAAAGTAGAAATTAACAATTATCGATTATTGAAGAGCTAATCTCGCTTTTAGGGTAATTTCCGCTTCTAGTTGCTTGCGGTAAGTAAATTTCAAAGCAAGTGCCTTTGTCTAACTCCGATTTCACTTGAATTTTGCCGCCGTGTTTTTCGACGATCGCGATGACAATCGCTAAACCTAAACCAAAACCTTCTTCAGGGCCGGATCTGGTTCGATCTGCACGCCAAAATCGATCGAACAGGTTCGGTAATTCTTCTGCAGGAATCCCAATACCAGTATCTTGAATAGAAATTAAGGCGGTATCTTTAACTCGAGTCAGAGAAATGGTAACGCTTCCACCAGGTCGATTGTACTTAATCGCGTTATCGACGAGATTGGCAAATACTCGATTTAATTGAGAGAGATTGGCTCGAACTAAAATATCTTCGCAGCAGTTAAAATTGAGACTAATGTTTTTAGTTGCGGCGATCGGCTCGAAACTTTCGACTAAATCTTCGAGCATTTCCTTCAAAGAACAAATCACTTTTTCTTTAGTTTGAGAGAGATGTTCAATGTCATTACGAGCTAACAACAATAGATCTTCAACTAAATCTTTCATTTGCGCTACTGCTTTTTTAACCATTTTTAGTTTTTTGATATCTGTCGGCTTCATTCCTTCTGAATGAGAGAGCATAATATCGGCAGCAATATTAATGCTCGTTAAAGGATGGCGCAATTCGTGGGAAGCATCGGCTGTAAAGCGAGTTAATTGTTGGTAGCTTTGTAGAGTTGGTTTGAGAGCTTGTTTGGTTAAATAAAGGCTGCTGATTAAAATCAAGATTAAAGCTCCGACTCCTCCCGAAAACAGTCCGAATCGTAATTTTTCTAAAGTCGCTTCTAATTGTTGGGTTGATTGGCTGGCTCGAATGTAACCTTTGAGTTGTAAATTTTTGCGATCGAGGTCGTAAGCGTAGACTGAAATTGTCACGCTGCGGATTAAATTCTGTTGCTGGATAATGGGAGATCCTGGTTTTACTTGAGAAGTAGCAACTTGTTTGACTAGAGGAAATTCTGGAAAAAAAATGCCTTTGCGAGCGAGCAGATTCCCCCCCTCGTCGAACCATTCTAGACTTTGTTTGCCTTTATCGAATAGATTTTGCCAGAGTAAATCCCGATCTAAGTTTTCACTGTTGCGATCGCCGATCGGATTTAAACTCGGCACTGCTGCTTGCACTAATACTAATAATCTCTCGTTTAAGTTGGCGTTTAAGTTGCGGGCAAAATAGATGTATAAAGATGCTGCTGATATGCCTAAGATAGCTGCCATTGCTATGATGTAAACTAATAGCAATCGCAACCCTAAAAATTTAAAGTTTTGATTAGGAATTTTGTTTGAGGCGATATCCCAAACCATATACCGTTTCAATAAGATCGCTACACGCTCCAGCATCTTTTAATTTCTGTCTCAAACGCTTAATATGTGCTTTAACTGCATCTTCTTGAGGTGTTTCTTCATAAGACCAAAGATTTTCAACAATTGCACTGCGACTGAGAACTCTCGATCCGTGTCGCAAGAATAGTTCCATTAAACGATACTCTTTCGGTGTCAATGTTAATGGTTTTTTTTGATAAGTTACTTGACAGCTAGACGGATCTAAAGTTAAATTTTCCCACTTCATGATTGGGGCGATCGCAGTTTTTCCCCTTCTGAGCAATGCTCTAATTCTTGCTAGTAATTCTTGTAAATTGTAAGGTTTTGTAACGTAATCGTCTGCCCCAGCATCTAATCCCGTAACTCGATCTTTAGTCGTATCTTTGGCCGTTAGCATCAGAATCGGCATCAAACAGCCGTGAGAGCGCAATTTACGACAAACACCGATTCCGTCTAATTTTGGCAGCATTACATCTAATAATAACAAGTCATAAGTGAACGCTTTAACTAGATCTACTGCTGTTTGACCGTCGTGAGCCACATCTACTACGTAATGATTTTCAACCAATGCTTCTCTAAGTAGCTCGGCAATACTTAAGTCATCCTCAACCAATAAGAGCTTCATAATTCTTATAATTAATTGTTAGAGGTTAATATCAAGATTTATTAAGTGACTTTCCCTTTTTAAACTAATAACAATCTATCATAAACTCTTTTGTCTCTAATTGACCATATTCTTGAATCCTGCGTTTAGCTAGTTATCTCCTCAATTTGACTCGTTTTTTGAATTTTTGACGTAATTTTAACAATCTTGCTCTATTTGAATTATTGATTTTAGGACGGTCAAATAGAATTATTGCTACTTAGTTGCTGCCTTTTTTTTCTTCTTTTTAGCGGCTTTTTTTGCTGCTTTTTTCTCTGCTTCAATTCTTTGTCTTTCCTGCTCTTTCTCTTCTGCTATTTTTCTGAGATAGTAATTGTAATCTCCAGCGTAAACTATCAATTCTCCATCCCTAATTTCAACGATTTTATTAGCAACTTGAGAAATAAAATAGCGATCGTGGGAGACAACAATTAGAGTACCATCGTATTCTTTTAAGGCATTTTCCAACATTTCTTTAGCTGGAATATCTAAATGATTGGTCGGCTCGTCTAAAATTAATAAATTTGCTGGAGTAAGCAGCATTTTTGCCAAAGCTAAGCGAGCTTTTTCTCCTCCACTAAGGGCTTTGACTTTTTTAAAAACCATGTCTCCACTAAAAAGAAAATTCCCTAATAAAGTTCTAACTTCTGAGTTTTTCCATTCAGGAACTTCATCGTGAATAGTGTCGATAACTGTTTTTTCTAAGTCTAAAGCTTCTGCTTGATTTTGCTCGAAATAACCGGGAATAACATTGTGCTTGCCAATTTCTATTTGACCGGAATCTGCTGTTTCCTTGTTAGTAATCAATCTTAAAATGGTAGATTTACCCGAACCATTCGGGCCTAATATTGCAATGCGATCGCCTCTTTCAACCAATAATTCTGCACCTAAAAAGAGGATATCATCGTTGTAAGTATAAGTTAAGTCTTTAATTATGACTACATCTTTGCCGCTTCTTGGTGCCGGAGGGAAATGAAATTTTAAGGTTTTTAAATTACTAGTAGGAGCATTGACTAGATCGATTTTTTCTAGCTGTTTTTCCCTACTTTTTGCTTGAGTGCTGCGGGTTGCGCTAGCCCGGAATTTCTCAATAAAAGCTTGTTGTTTTTCAATTTCTTTTTGCTGGCGTTCGTAGGTTGCTAATTGAGCCGAGCTTGCTTCTGCTTTTTGTTGTAGATAAGCTGAATAATTTCCCAAATAGGTAGTTGAAACTCCCCTTTCTGTTTCAACAATTTTAGTACAGAGGCGGTCGATAAATTGGCGATCGTGGGAAACAATTACCATCGGCGATTTTAAACCCTTAAGATAAACTTCTAACCACTCGATCGTTTCTAAGTCTAAATGGTTGGTAGGTTCGTCTAAGAGCAATAAATCGGGATTTTGGAGCAATATTTTCCCTAAACTCATTCGCATTTGCCAACCACCGCTAAAAGAACTAACTAGGCGATCGCCGTCTTCGGGAGTAAAACCCATTTCCGGTAAAATTTTCTCTATTTCTGCCTCTAAACTATAACCATCTAAAGCTTCAAATTTACGTTGTAATTTATCTAGCTTGTGTATTAATTTATCTAAAGTTTCTGGATCGGCAGTTTCCATTTCTCGCTGTACTTGAGTTAAGGATTGCTGAATCTCGTTTGCTTCTGTATATACTTGCCAAAATTCTTCTCTGACGGTACGGCTTAACTCTACTTCAAATTCTTGGGTTAAATAACCAATATGCAAACTGGCCGGACGGATAATTTCTCCTGTGGTTGGTTCTATTTCTCCATTAATCATTTTGAGCTGGGTAGACTTTCCTGCACCATTTACCCCAACTAAACCAACCCTTTCCCCTGGTTTTACTTCCCAGTTGACATCTTTGAGAACTTCTCCTGTGGGATATATTTTACCAATCCGTTCTAGTCTTAACATCAAAAGCCTCCTCGAGGGCGATCGCCGTACGCTTTTATCGCTCGTTCCTTGTTTTGTTTTTGATTTTACGAAACTTAATCAAGGTTTGTAAATAAATTTTAGTTTATAAATAAATGTCCCGCGAGCAGTTGCAAGAGATATTCTCAGCAATTGAATCATATACTAAAGTGGCACAGTTGATTTGTATTAATCGAGATCGATTAAACATTTACATTTGCCAAGTGGAAAGACCGCTCGATGTTATTGTAGTCAATCTATGAGAACCCAAAATGACTGTAAACAAGAAACAATTTATCAGGATTTTTAGCTTTATTGCGTTTGCAGTTTTAATTTGTTTATTAATTTGGTGGATTAATAAAGTAGGAATCGAGCAAGTCAGAAGTAATATTGAAAATTTTGGCATATTGATTCCAATAGTGATATTTTCCTTACGGATGGTGAGTATTGTTATTCCCGCTTTACCTGGTACTGTCTATTCGGTTTCTGCTGGAGGATTGTTGGGTTTACCTGTAGGTGTAACGGTTATTTGCTTGGCTGATTTAGTTGCTTGTCAAATTAGCTTTTTTCTGGCTCGCAAATACGGCCGTAGCCTAGTAAAAAAAATAATCGGGCCGAAATATATAGATCGGGTCGATCGCCTCGCTCAAAAATATTTAGAGGATAATTTATTTTTATTAAGCGGGTTTTTAATGACAGGTTTCTTCGATTTTGTCTGTTACGGGGCGGGATTAACTAAAATTAAATGGCAAAGATTTGCGATCGCTTTAGTTTTTAGTATTGCTATCTCCAACCCTCCATTAGTTGCTTTGGGGGCTGGACTATTAACAGATGGAAAAATATTATTAATATTGGCTATTTTAGGAACTTTTTCTTTGGCAATCTTAACTGGATTTTTAAAAAGAAAACAGTATCTAAATTTTTGAACTGTTTTTTTTAAATTGTCTTTTCACCTTCAGCTTTGGCATAAGCTTGAGATATAATTTTTATTACAAAGTCAAACCCTTGACAACTATACTGAAGTCGATTGAAGCTCTATCAATCAAAATAGCTAATCGCAAAATAATAACTAATTAATATTAAAGCGAAAAATAATTAATGCGTTCCTACCGGAGTTATCTTTTTGAACTCGCGGTAGGGCGGTAGGGAATAGGTTAATTATATTAAACCTAGTTGGGAGAGAATACCTTGACCTGTAATTAACTCGGTAGCTAAACCAATGACAAATCCTAGCATTGCTAAGCGTCCGTTCCAATTTTCTGCAAATTTACTAAAACCAAACTTTGATTCTTGATTTTCCATGACTAATAACCTCGTTTACTTTACTCTAGATATGTTGTAAATAATTGCTGTCCTCAGTATAAACTTTTATTGCGACTGCTTGACAAGAATCAAAAGGTAGAGATTTCCGCATATGATTTAGCAAGTTAATTGGTAGAATGTAAAATCATTCACACCTTAGTTATTCCTTTGCAATCGAGGAGGACTCATACCATTTCTATTTAATATTGTTACGGTTGGTCTAGGTAGAAGCTTAGGAGTCAAGGGTAATATCAATATCAACTCTCTATTGCCTGTCTTGGTGAGCATTGCCTTGCGCGTGAGCCTGACGCGGGTTCTTACCGCTGTTGCCTATTGCCTAATTGTATGAATGATTTAACTAGAAGATACTGTATCGATAATTGTTGCTTCGAGTCTTGTTGCTCTTAGAAGTATATGGCATCTTCTTTCACTATTTCCGAGCTAAATGAAGATGCCACGAGTAAGAAAAGTTCTAATTTAAATATCAATCGATACTCTCAAACAACAAGTATCTTTAGATTACAGCCAATCAAACTATTGAGAATTTTTTTTAATAAAATTCTTACAATAAAGCATCAGCAAAATTGTTTTATTCATTCAACTTGAACGAGAAAACTCAAATCAAACTCAGAGGAAATCGAGGGTTTTAATTTTATCCATCTGGTTCAAATCGGGGCGAAAAAGGCGATCTTTATTCTCTAATTCCCTGAAAACTTATCAATAAATATTATTGTTAATGCTATGATTTTAATATTAGGGTAATTTTGGCTGATATCACTTGAAAGGCCTAAAACAGGACGTACCAAACATTTTAGCCAATGGGGGGTATTTCTTGATTGAGGTCACAATCAAAGTGCTCTAATCTGCCTAGCGATCTACTTTAAGCTACATTATGAGAGTTGCTTTTGAGTAGATCTTTTTTTTCGATATCGCACCAATATGCTCAATTCGATAATATTTAGCTTAAGGTTAAAGTTAAAGTTTTTGGATTTCGAGCGAAGCAAGATAAAGTATCAGTAGTAATCTAAGATGTAAATCAATCAAAATCTGCTGGAATAATTATCAATAGGATCGAGTCAATAAAATCAACAGAAATTATTTTAGTTACTGGCCCAGCGCGATCGGGAAAAAGTGAATGGGCTGAAACTTTAGCTTCTCAAAAAAATAAAAATGTTATTTACGTTGCAACCGCTAAAGTAGACTCAGAAGATGCAGAATGGGCTGCTAGAATCGAAAAACATCGCCGCAGACGACCCTCAGAATGGCAAACTTTAACCGTAGTCGAAGAGTTACCCTCAACCATTGAAAATACTTCAAAATTGAATTGTTTGTTAGTAGATTCTCTCGGTACTTGGACGGCTAATTTGTTGATTTTAAACGATCTAGATTGGGAAACAACGAGCCAAAGATTGTTAGAAAATTTAATATCAACCGATCTAGATGTAATTTTAGTAGCAGAAGAAACTGGTTGGGGCGTAGTTCCAGCTTATGAATCGGGTCGAAAATTTCGCGATCGCTTGGGAAATTTAATTAGAAAGATCGGCAGTATTGCAGATAAAGTATATTTAGTAACTGGAGGACATGTTTTGGATTTGAGCGTTTTGGGCCGACCCTTATCCTCTCAATAAGATTTTATTTCCTTAGATTAATTTAATAAGTTTGTACCTATTTGGCAAGCTAGGATATATCTAGGGAGAATTATCAGCTTCCTCGATCGAGCAGACAGGAAGGCTTTAAGATTATGGCATCACCAAACTACGTTAAACAATATATTGCCTATTGGCTTCAGCTAGGTAAGAGGGTTTTCGTTGGTAACGCTGGAGAAATCTTACTACCTCCTAGATCGATAATCAAGGGCGATCGCTACTCTCAAGAATTTGAAAAATATTGGCAAAAAATAATATCTCCAGAGATTGGTGAGTGTTATTTAGAAGGTACTCGAGAAACTATTCAAGATCTCCTCTCACCGAATTGGGATATTTTACCTTGCGCTCGCTGTCAGATGCCAGTAGCTTTAATTCATAGGGGCATACAACTAAATTCTTGTCCTTGTAGCGATCTTGGTAACTGGCCGAATACGGAATTACCAAAACCTAGATCTCCAATCGATAATTCAATTCACCTCAAAAAAATCTGTTTTCGTCTTAACAAATCAGATTTTATCCAATAATAAATTTAACAGGTAACTTTTTGTTTGCGTCGCGGTACTTGATAAGTTAAGAAATCATAAGCCAATCTAGTTTCAGGGAAAATTGCTTTTGCTTCTTCTAGCAAGTTATTTACGTCCAAACTGTTACCAGGAGCATAACGGGGACTAAAATGAGTCATAATCAAGTTTTTGACTCCGGCCGAAAGTGCTACTTGTGCTGCCATAGTAGAAGTAGAATGAAGGCGATCGAAAGCTAGTTGAGCGTCTTGATGGGCAAAAGTAGCTTCGTGAATTAAAACATCGGCATCTCGTGCTAGTTCTATTGCACTATCGCAATACACTGTGTCGGTACAATAAACTACTTTACGCCCTATTTCCGGTTCTTCACATAAATCTTTACCGTTAATGCGACGACCGTCTGGTAAAGTGACTATTTGCCCGCGTTTTAATTTGCCATATATCGGCCCTGGAGGAATACCTAAATTAACTGCTTTATCTACCATAAATTTACCCGAGCGATCTTTTTCGCTAATGCGATAGCCAAAAGCAGTAACTCGATGCTTGAGTTGCAAACAACTAACGGCAAATTCCTCATCTTGGTAAATTATTCCAGGTTGTACTATTTTGATGCGGATGCGATCGCCAAAACTAACAGAAGAATATTTACAACAAGCTTTAATATATTCGTCTAATCCTGGCGGCCCGTAAATGTTTATTTTTTGCGCGCTACCTGCTAAACCAGCCGAACAAAGTAACCCCATTAAACCGTAAATGTGGTCTCCGTGCATGTGAGTAATGAAAATACGTTTGATACTCGATATGCCGAGGGGACTGCGTAAAATCTGGTGTTGAGTTCCTTCTCCGCAGTCAAACAGCCAAATTTCTGACCTTTGTGGAAGACGCAAAGCTACAGCAGATACGTTTCGCGCCCTCGTGGGTACTCCCGAACTAGTTCCTAAAAAAGTAATTTCCACAACTGTATTTTAAACTTTTTCCCCTTTAAATAGGTACGTTACTCCGATCGATCTTAACAAGCAAAGCTAATTTTCTGGATCTAGCCTGCAATTTTTAATCCTTTTACCTTATTTTCATAAATTGGCAGTTTATGTAAGTTTTTGATGAAGATTATTAATTATCGTTGCAAACAATCTCTTTTTTTTTCGTCTTCATTAAAATACGTAGGAACATAATTAAAACTTTGTTTTTGACTAAGTATTTACACGGATAAAAAGATTAACTGGTCATTGTTTTTTCCGTTAGAGCAAGTCAATCAAACTTTCAAGCAAATTTGGCAAATATCAAGAACGTTGGTATGGAAAGTTTTGAGCAAAAAAAATTGAGAATAAAGCGATAAAAAAAGGAATTTAAAAATCATGCAATCGAATTTAATGTTTGAAGATCGTCACGATTTAGACTTATTAAAATTCAAGAAAATGTATTTAGCCGGTAAAAGAAAATTTTGTTTAATCGATCTCAGTGAAATGAGCTTAAGCGGAGAAAATTTAAAGGAAATAGACTTAAAAGGTGCAGATTTAAGCGGATCTTATTTAGATCGTACCGATCTCAGCAATGCTAATTTAAGGTACAGTAATTTATTTGGAGCTGACTTAAGCGGTGCAGATTTAAGGGGAACTAATTTTAAAAATACTAATCTTGTTTGGACTTGTCTTGCTCTAGCTTTGTACGACGAGCGGACACAATTTCCTGGCGATTTTTCACCTCAAGATCATCAAATGATTTTTCAACCTCATCAAAAAGTTAACGCGATCGCACTAACCAAGCGATCGCAGGGGAAATAATCTCGAAGTCGATCGTCAAAATCACTTAGATTCGATCCGAAGAAATAATTGTAATATTTTATACCCGATTTTTAAGGTCGGGTATGTTTGACGGCAATTTTTTGAGCGTGATACTATCGCTGACAGCATCGACGGAATTCAGGAAAATAGAGAAGATGACCCAGGCAACCGACAAGAAAACAAAATCAAAAGCTCCTACGTTTACCAAGTTAGTATCCAAAGAAGGGGGAACGGAATATCCTCTCAAAGCAATTCATATTTGCGAAGAAACCTTTGCTCCCCTAGAAGTTGCCTACGACTACGATGTAATTCGCGAGCGAGTTAGTCGCGAAAGCATTGCCAAAGGCCCTAACTCAATTTGGCGTTACCGCGAATTCTTGCCAGTAGAAAGCGAAAATCCGATCGATGTCGGTACGGGAATGACACCCCTAGTCAAATCTCACCGCTTAGCCCGTCGCCTGGGTTTAAAAAATCTTTATATTAAAAACGATGCCGTCAATATGCCTACCCTAAGCTTTAAAGATCGGGTAGTATCGGTAGCCCTAACTCGCGCTCGCGAGTTGGGATTTACCACTGTTTCCTGCGCTTCTACCGGAAATTTAGCCAATTCCGTAGCTGCGATCGCCGCCCATGCAGGTTTAGACTGCTGTGTTTTCATTCCTTCCGACTTAGAAGCGGGTAAAATCCTCGGCACTTTAATTTACAACCCCACCTTAATGGCAGTCAAAGGCAACTACGACCAAGTAAACCGTCTTTGTTCTGAAGTTGGCAACACTTATAAATGGGGTTTCGTCAATATTAACCTCCGTCCTTACTATTCCGAAGGCTCGAAAACTTTAGGCTTTGAAGTAGCAGAACAATTAGGCTGGCAATTGCCCGACCATATTGTTGCACCTTTAGCATCCGGTTCTCTTTACACAAAAATATATAAAGGATTCCAAGAATTCATTAAAGTAGGTTTAGTCGACGACAAACAAGTTCGTTTTAGTGGCGCGCAAGCAGAAGGATGTTCCCCGATCGCCACTGCATTTAAAGAAGGAAGAGACTTTATCGATCCAGTCAAACCCAACACCATTGCCAAATCGATCGCGATCGGCAACCCAGCAGATGGAATGTATGCTTTAGACGTAGCTAAGAAAACAAACGGCAATATCGAGTCAGTCACCGACGCAGAAATTATTGAAGGGATGAAACTCTTAGCCGAAACTGAAGGTATTTTTACCGAAACTGCTGGAGGTACGACGATCGCCGTGCTTAAGAAATTGGTAGAAAACAAAAAAATTGACCCCGAAGAAGTAACTGTGGCTTACATTACTGGTAACGGACTCAAAACCCAAGAAGCCGTTCAAGGTTACATTGGCGAACCTTTGATTATCGAACCCAAACTAGACAGTTTCGAGCGTGCTTTAGAAAGATCTCGCACTTTAGAACGTTTAGAGTGGCAGCAAGTTTTAGTTTAATTATTTTGGAGTAACAATGGCTGTAAAAGTTTTAATACCTACCCCACTACAGAAATTTACTAACGAGCAAGCTACCATCGAATGTAGCGGCACTAACGTTAACGAACTTTTCGATGCTCTCGAACAAAATTGCCCCGGTATTAAAGCCCGTTTGTGCGATGAAGAAGGTAAGCCCCGTCGATTCTTAAATTTTTATGTCAATAGCGAAGATATTCGCTTTCTCGACGGCCCCGAAACAACTCTTCAAGATGGCGATGAAGTTAGTATCGTACCAGCAGTAGCTGGAGGCTAAAACAGATTGATATCTTTAAAACTTGGTTTGAGCTGCAGGAAAGTTAACTCCTGTAGCTACTAACTAAAGTGAAGCCAGCAAACGCTGCTCGAATTCCTTGGCTAGATCTTTGTCAGGGATTTGTTTTGCAAGTTCGGCAATAAATTTTTTGACTTCCAGATTAGGGTTTTCTGCTAAGGTGCGAGTACAAACTACACCAGCGATCGGTCCGATAAATTCTGCCAATTCTTGTTGACAGTATGAAGCAAACTCTTGATTCAACTCTATTTCAATTGGTCGATCTTTGCTTTCTGTTTCCGTTGCAATAGCTTCAGATTTGCTTTGAGTTTTGCCTGGCTCGTTTTGTTTTGAGGAATCTTTTAATTCTGAGATCTCATCGTATTCTTTCCAAACGGATACGTAAGAAGCATGCTCGACTAAAAGACATAAACTATCGGAATTGTAATAAGTTTCGCAATATTTTTTCGCGCTTTTCCAGAGTTTTCGAGCAAAGTCTGGCCCTCTAGTCAAAACTTTATTGCGGAAAACAATTTGAGAGCTTTTTTGCCCCTGAATGCTTTGTAAATCGAATTTTTCTCTAGTGGTAAATAACAGCATTTGTTAACTTCTTTTAGTTGATTAAATGAACTTATTTTTTGTTCTTTAGTAATAGCTCGATTGTTAAATAATTTTATTCTAACTAATAAATTTGAACTAATATTAAATTAGTTATTTATTTAACACTTTTTTCGTTTCGGAATTTTGGAGTCGATCTTTCTTGGGATGGAATAAAAAGTTTAAATTCAATGTTTCTTACTGAATTTTCCTCTTGATTGTCCTCCGAAGAATTGGCAATTTAATTATGTCATGTTCGTCAACAAATACTAGGATTTATGTAATGATACTTAAGTGATTTCCAAAAATCTTATATTTTTCCTTAAAAATTTAAAATCCACTGTTTAGTTCAGAAACAATACAGCCATAGTTAAAAGTTTAACGTGTCAATTATTCTAAATTACCAAAGTTTTTTGAAATAATTGAAAGGAAATTATAAGAGCGGGCATGAATCTTCAAGACATATAACTCTTTCATTATGTCACGAAGGATTCTAAAGTGTCTTCTGACTTAAACGATGATTTTTTTTAAGTCAAATGTATTGGGGATTTGGTTTCAGCAGCGATCGCCTCAGTTTTTTTGAGATATTCAGGCTCGAAAGAGCTAGAAAATAGACATTTTCAGACATTTTCCCGAGTCAATTATTATCTTTTAAGTGAAAGTTTTATCTTTACTTTCCCATTGAGAGAGTTCATCTCTATAACTGTCACCAGAGATCCGCTCGACCAATATGAAGATTTGTGTGAGATAATAAGACGGAAACTATAACAGTTTTCAGCAGAAGGAGAGCGATCGCCCAAATCTGCAAAAATAAATTAATAAGAGTCTCATTACTATTAACTTACAAGAAATCTCGAACCAAATATGGCAGAAGAAACTAAACCAAGCGAAGCCAAAAAAGCTAAACCACCAGCAATAGAAAAGAAACCCTTTACGGAGTTTATGGAGGAGCATTTCCTTCCAGGATTAAAAGATGCATTTCCAGGAGTTGGGGTTGAAGACATGAAATTAAGTTTTGTTAAGGAGAAGTTACCAATAGCCAATATCAGTAATGAAGAATGTTGGCAGGTTAAAGGTAATTGGGACGGAGGAAAACGTCAGTTTAACCTTTATTTTCCCGACGAAAGCATCACCGGACAAAAAGGCTTTTCTTATTCCACAAATGGTTCTCAACCAAGCACTCTAGAGTCTTTTATGATTGACGAGCGTAGAATAACCTTAGACCTAATGGTTATGTACACCATACAGCGTTTAAACAGTCAAAAATGGCTGACTAGAAATTAAATGCAAGCGATCTTGCGATTGACAACAAAATGCGATCGCCCTAATTACAAACAATATCGAAATACTAATTAAGCTTAAATCGTCTAGAAAAGAAAATATCTAGACGATATTTTTATGCGATCGGGATTAAACTTTACTAAACAATAAGCAAAGGTCAAAAGATGCGCTCATAAGCGATCGCTCTTGGAGAGATTTGATTCCGATAAGATATTAATAAAAATCGCTCCTAGTGATTTTTGGCAATCGTGTGAGATAGTTATTCCCTGCTTTCAACATCGAGCAGTCCATAAATCTAATGGTGAAACTGACCAATCAAAAGACTTAATAATGCATTAAGACAAAATATTTCTAGATTGTAGGTAAAAGCCTTTCTTTTCCAAAAATACTAACAATCATACTTAAGGCAATTTGAGATTTTATGCACAATTGCAATGGTGAGATTGCTAATAGTTAAAAGTTTCTCAGTACATAAAAATCATTATTAAAAATATTTTATAGATTCTTTTTCAAAAAAGATCGAAAATAGATTCTATAGTAAAGAGCGATTGCTTAACACGTAATTGTCACAAATCATTATTAGGTTTCAGCTATGCGCGTATTTGTTTTGTTATTTAATGCTCGAACAGAAAATGAAGGTATTCATACCGTTCAGATTGGCGATCGCAATAAAGTTTTGATGTTTGAAAACGAAGACGATGCGACTCGTTACGCTCTCTTACTCGAAGCCCAAGATTTTCCTACCGCAACCGTAGAAGAAATGGACTCAGAAGAAATTGAAGCATTTTGTCGCAGTGCCGATTACGATTATCAAATAATCAAGGCGGGCCAATTAGAAGTTCCTCCAGAAAATAATGTCGAAGCAACCGACTGGTCACAAGAGCAAGAAGAGCTAGTCGTTGACGAAACAGCGAAAAATTCCCAAATGTCTCCAGAAGAATTAGATAGCATTCGCCGCAAATTAGAAGGATTACTGTAACAAAATTGGCAGCAAAGTCCTCGGAACATATCAACAAAAAGCACGGCTTATTGGTCAAACTCGAGCAGATCTCAAGTCAATCGCCAACACGCAAAAAATTCTTCAACTAGGTCTAATCTTTGCTTGAGAGGTAGAAGAGATAAAATTAAGAGATGAATTATCTAGAACAAAGAAGTCATCTGCTGACAGAGCAGGTCAACCCGAACAGCGAAAATCTCGATCTACTAAGCAATGAAGAGATAGTAGACCTATTCAATCGAGAAGATGCAAAAACAATAGAAGCGATCGCCAAAGCCAGACAACCACTAGCTCGAGCGATCGAACTAACTAGTGTAGCCCTGGGTCAAGGGGGCAGACTATTTTATATTGGTGCGGGAACGAGCGGACGTTTGGGAGTATTAGACGCTGCAGAATGTCCGCCAACCTTTTGCACTCCTCCCGAAATGGTTAGGGGAATTATTGCTGGAGGCGAACCAGCACTAGTTAAAAGTTCTGAAAACCTCGAAGATAGTAGCAGCGACGGAGCTGAGATAATTGTAAAAAATCAAGTAAATAAATTAGATATAGTAATCGGTATCACTGCAGGAGGTACGACCCCCTTCGTGCGGGGAGCACTAGCACGAGCCAAAGAATTAGCCGCTACAACAGTCTTTATCAGTTGCGTGCCGAGCGCGCAAGTCGAAAGCGATGCCGATCTAGATATTCGCTTGCTAACCGGAGCGGAAATATTAGCCGGATCGACCAGATTAAAAGCCGGAACGGTCACTAAAATGGCACTAAATATTATTTCAACCGGAGCGATGATCCGTTTGGGAAAAGTGTACGGAAATCGGATGGTAGACGTAGCCGTAACTAATCAAAAACTGCGCGATCGCGCCTTAAATATTATCGAAGATTTAACCGAATTAGACAGAAATTGTGCCAGCCAACTTTTAGAAAAAAGTCAAGGATCGGTAAAACTAGCTTTATTAATGCACTGGAAAAAACTAGACAGAAATTGTGCCAGCCAACTTTTAGAAAAAAATCAAAACAACCTCCGAATCGCCCTCAATTCAAATAAATCGAGCCATAAAAATGTTTAACGCAACAGAAACTACAACAATATTTGCGATCGTTTTAATCGCCCTAGGAATCGGAGTTTGGGGCTATAACCGAGCAAAATCCTACGGAAAACTAGGAACGCTGACCTGGTTGCAATCTGTCGTTTTGATCGTACCTTGGTTGGTATTCTTTGCCTGCTACGCATTAGGAATTTATCTTAATTTAGTTGGGGTTCTATTTTTAATCGTCTCATCTTCGATCGCCTATATTATTATCGGCAATCGCTTGCGAGCGGAAAGTCAAGAAACTATCTTGCGTCAACGCCTCGCCAATGCGATCGAAAAAGATAAAGATGCTAACAATCTCGATCGAACCGATTCTCAAGCAGAAATACCCGAAGTAGCCACTCAAGCAAAAGATCCGCTACCGAAAAAAGACCCAAACCAACTCGGGCCGGAAATACATCCGATCGAAGAAGAAGATCTCAAAATAATTAAAGGGATTTTTGGCATCGATACCTTCTTCGCCACCGAAACAATTTCATATCAAGAAGGGGCAATATTTAAAGGCAACTTGCGCGGAGAAGCAGAAAATAGTCACGCTCGACTTTCTCAGAAATTAAAAGACGCATTAGGGGAAAAATATCGACTCTTTTTAGTCGAAAGTCCCGAAGGAAAACCCGTAGTTATCGTTCTTCCCGCCAGCAACGATCCCCAGCCCTCGACCTTAGCATTAAAAAATTTAGCTTTAGTTCTCTTCCTCGCAACCATAGTTACCAGTCTAGAGGCCGCCGGATTGCTGCTCGGCTTCGATTTATTTGTCAGCCCCGATCGCTATCTTGAAGCCCTTCCCATCGGTTTAGGACTGTGGACGATTTTAATCGGCCACGAAATCGGTCATTGGCTCGCCGCCAGAAAATACAAACTGCGCCTATCCCTGCCTTATCTAATACCCAGCTTGCAAATCGGTGCTTTTGGTTCGATTACCCGTTTTGAATCCTTAATTCCCAACCGTACCACCCTGTTTGATGTGGCGATCGCCGGCCCCGCTTTAGGAGCGATCGTCTCCTTAGTAATGTTAATTTTTGGCTTCATTATTTCCCATCCTGGCAGCACCTTTCAAATCGAAACCCAATTTTTTCAAGCTTCAATTTTAGTTGGTAGCATTGCCCGCATTCTCCTCGGTTCCCAGATGAGCCAAGCCCTAATCTCAATCAGTCCTCTGGTTATTGTTGGTTGGTTGGGTCTAGTAATTTCTGCCTTAAACTTAATGCCAGCCGGACAACTAGACGGAGGCCGGATCGTACAGGCAATTTACGGTCGCAAAACCGCCAGACGCACCACTATTGCAACCTTAATCGTACTGGCGATCGTTTCAGTAACCAATCCCAACAACGCCATTCCTCTATATTGGGGCATTTTAATTCTGTTTTTGCAAAGAGATTTAGAACGGCCCAGTCTGAACGAACTAACCGAACCAGACGATACTAGAGCTGTCTGGGGCTTGCTAGCCTTACTTTTAATGTTAGCTACTCTGATTCCCCTCAGTCCTACTTTAGCCGCTCGCTTGGGAATTGGAGTTTAAAGTAAGGAGGAGGGAGCAATTATACTCCCTTCTTACTTCGATCGGAGATCTCAGAAATAGCTAAAATTATATTATTAATAACTATATTCAATATATTATTTGACGATCGATTGCGCTATCTTAAATTCTGACCACTTCAATTGATAGTTATAGAGAATGAATCCGATAATTTCCACCATCGATCTATTAAAATTAGCATCTGGCGATTTCCTCTCCCTTCAAGTTTATAGATTTATCGGTGCAAATCCGGGTAAAAAAGTATATTTACAAGCTAATCTTCACGGTAGTGAAATTGTCGGTAATGAAGTCATTCATCAATTAATTCAATTTCTGATTGCTTTAGATTCCGAGCAAATTAAAGGCGAAATTTGTTTAGTTCCAGTTTGTAATCCCCTGGGAACAAATCAACGCAATCACTTTTTTTCCACCGGACGCTTTAACAGTTACGACGGCAAAGACTGGAATAGAATTTTTTGGGATTATGAAAAAGAAGCAGAAGACCTCGGTTTTTTGGCTAAATCTTATTTAAAATTAAATCCAAAAGAAATTGAAAAACGATATTTTCAAGAAATCAAAAAGGCGTTCATTCAACAAAAAGAAGCTCTAGCAACCGCAAAAAGTGCCCCTTACAACAAACATTATCGATATCAACTGCAATCTCTATGTTTGGACGCTAATTATGTTATCGACATTCACAGTTCTAGCAATCAAGGGATAGACTATATTTACTGCTTTCAAACCCGCGAAGAAAGTGCTAAATATTTTTTATTAGATCGCGGAATTTTAATGACAAAATACGACGGAGATGCCTTCGACGAAGCTTTTATGAAACCTTGGTTAGCCCTAGAAAGAGAATTAGCTAAACTGGGGAAGAAAATAAAATTTCCTAGAGAATCTTGGACTCTAGAATTAGGATCGGGAATGAGTATGAATCCAGAATCGATCTCCAAAGGAGTTAAAGGGATTAAAAATTATTTGGTAGCCAAAGGCATCATTGAATTAGAAAATTACAATCTAGATAGCACTAAAATTAAATTAGTTCAAAAAAATAAAATCGCACGATATTACGCACCTACAGGAGGAATGATTCGTAATAGAGTAAGTCTCGGAAGCAACGTAAGTGCGGGAGAAAAAATCTATCAAATTCTGAGTTTTAATAAAAAAGGAGAACTACCGACAGTAACCGATATCCTAGCGATGCAAGACGGTTTAGTCTTCGATAGCTCCACAAACCAAACAGTCAATCAAGGAGAATACGTACTATCAATTATGAATGATGAATGATTCAAAACAAGATCTAAAAGCAATAGTTCCCATCGCTCCAGCAGGATTTAAATCTGGATTTATCAGCATCATCGGCCGGCCTAATGTCGGTAAATCTACGATTATGAATCAACTTGTCGGACAAAAAATAGCAATTACTTCGCCTGTAGCCCAAACTACCCGCAATCGTCTGCGAGGTATCCTGACAACAGACAAAGCCCAACTAATATTTATTGATACTCCAGGAATACACAAACCCCATCACGAATTAGGAAAAGTATTAGTAAAAAATGCCAGAGAAGCAATCGCTGGAGCAGATGCAATTTTATTTGTAGTTGATAGTTCAACTCCAGCAGGAGGAGGCGATCGATTTATTGTTAAGCTATTAGAAAAAATTGAAACTCCTGTTATTTTAGGGTTGAATAAAAGCGACCTGCAAACAGATAAAGATGTTAACCAATTAGATGAAACTTACACAAAAATTGCGATCGCCAATAACTGGCCGGCAATTAAATTTTCTGCCATAACCAAACAAGGACTAGAAAGATTATTCGAGTTATTAAGCCAACATTTAGCAGCCGGCCCCTATTATTACCCTCCAGACTTAGTTACGGATAAGCCAGAACGATTTATCATGGGAGAATTAATTAGAGAACAAATTCTACTGCATACCAGAGAAGAAATACCTCACTCCGTAGCCATTACAATTGAAGAGATTGAGGAAACTTCCAAAATAACTCGAGTGTTTGCTGCCATTAATGTAGAAAGAAACTCGCAAAAAGGAATCATCATTGGCAAAAAAGGTAATATGCTCAAAGAAATCGGTACCAAATCCCGACAACAAATTCAAAAGTTGATCGACGGAGCTGTTTATTTAGAATTATTCGTCAGGGTTCAACCAAAATGGAGACAATCTCGATTGCGACTAGCAGAATTTGGCTACAAACCAGAATAAAATTAAGATAGTGCGAAGGATAATTGTAAAAATTAAACAATTATTACCAAGGGCAAATATATTAGAAAGAAATAAGCTAACTGAAGCCCAATAAAATAGCTAATTATTCGGGAAAAATAACAATATGTTGGAAGAACAAATAGAAAAAAAACAAGAAGATAACCCCGACACTACAGGATGGGAAGAAACATTCCATAAAAACGTCCTCCAAGAGTTGTGGGAGATGGTGAAAATTATCAAGCAAGAAGATAAAGAAGAACACCGCAGCGAATTACAATCTTATTGTCAAAAATTATTAAAAATGGGACAAGATCGTCCTTTTTCACCAGCTTGGAATCAATTATTAGAAATATCATCTCTAATTCTGGCTAACCCAAAAAATGTTTATCGCAGCTCTGGAAAATTAGTAGTAAAAGAAATCAAACAAGCAGCAGACTTAGTTTTAGCCGGTCAAAGCAATCTGATCGAAGTGAGCGACAAATTAAAAAAAATAGCTCCAGAATCATCGCACAAGATTGAAGCAGAAGAACTAAAATCAAATTCACTAGAAAAAAATACAGAAGAAAGTGACGATCGCATCGATATCGAGGCGGATTTGTGGTCTGAAGCTAAAGAACAAGAAGCATTTTCTAACTCAACGGAGGAGGCGCGATCGGAACAAGTGATTGATAATAATAAAGATGCGATCGAAGAACTAAACGGTTTGCTCGACAAAGAAGAAGTAGGAAACGGATCGCCAAACGGAACTGTCGAAGCAGATCTAGACGATCTTTTGGGCACAGAAAAAAACTCTCAAAAAGCAGCAGATCCAGCAAGCTCGTTATCTGAAGAGCCTTTAGAAGCAGTAAGCTTAGCAGAATTAGAAATATCCGATTTGGATAGCGTAGATTTAGAAAATCAAAATCTAGCAGAAGAAAGTGTCGAGCTAGAAGCGATCGGCGAGGAACATCAAGAATTAGAAAGTCTCTTAGAT
>JASJCW010000322.1 GCA_030065265.1 Prochloraceae cyanobacterium | reverse complement strand
TGCTAATGGTGGACTTACTGTCGATAATGCAATTGAATGGTTGAAAGTCTGCGATCGCTATCCCAATAAAATCGAGTTTATCGAACAACCTCTATCAATAGAACATTTCGATCTCATGTTGGATCTCAGTAAAAATTTTGCTACCGCGATCGCTTTAGACGAGTCTGTTAGTAATTTAAGCCAGTTAGAAAATTGTTATCAAAAAGGTTGGCGATCGGTTTTTGTAGTAAAAGCTGCGATCGCAGGATCTCCTTCTCGTCTGTCTCAGTTTATCGAAGAAAATAACATTGATGTTGTCTTTTCTTCTGTTTTTGAAACTAGTATCGGTAGAAATGCAGTTTTAAATTTAGCAGCTCAATTCAATAATCCAAATCGTGCCCTTGGTTTTGGTGTTAACCACTGGTTTAATGAAGATGAGTCAGATTGGTTAAATTGTTTGTGGAACGACCTTTAGAATACTTAAAACAGAGAAGAGATCGAACTTTTTTACTCGGTTGCGACAACAATAACGCGATCGATCGCATCGAAAAATTATTGGCGCAGTTAACCCGCAATCCTACACCACAAAAAATTATAATCGCAGAAAGCGATCCTTGTAAATTCTTTATTTATTTTATTGCTGCTGTAAGTGCTAATTGTTCGCTATTTCTGTGCAATCCTGATTGGGGACAACTCGAATGGCAGCAGGTATTTAATCTAGTTAAACCGGATCTTATTTTAGGTAATTTAGAAGCATCTTTAACTAAAAATTCCTCCAGTATTCCCTCACAAACATTTTATGAAACTGCCTTACCATTTTCACCAATCTTAATTCCTACTGGAGGATCGTCGGGAAAAATTCGTTTTACAATCCACACTTGGGGAACTTTAACAGCATCTGCAGCAGGATTTTATGAATATTTCGATCGCAAAGTAATCAATTCTTTTTGCATTTTACCTTTGTATCATGTTAGCGGTTTAATGCAGTTGATGCGATCGCTTCTTACGGGCGGAAAAATAGCTATTTACTCTTATAAAGATTTCAAAAAAGGCAGAATACCCCCAATAGCACCAGAAGATTTTTTTATTTCTTTAGTCCCTACTCAGCTACAATTTTTATTAAAATCAAATCCAACTTGGTTATCAAAATTTCAGACTGTTTTGTTAGGAGGTGCAGCAACAGCGCGATCGCTTTTAGATAATGCGAGAAAACATAACATAAATTTAGCTCCAACTTACGGCATGACCGAAACGGCTTCTGGTGTTGTTATTCTCAAACCAAAAGATTTTCTCGAAGAAAATAATAGTAGCGGTCAAGTTTTACCTCACGCAGAAGTAACTATTGATAGCGACAAAATTATTACTATCAAAAGCAAATCGATGTGTTTGGGTTACTATCCTAATTTATGTTTAGATAGGGAACATTTTTTGACTGACGATCTCGGTTATTTCGATCGCAATGGTTATTTATATATTATTGGCAGAAACTCCCAAAAAATTATTACCGGTGGTGAGAATGTTTTTCCTTCAGAAGTAGAAGCAGCAATTCTCGCTACTGACTTGGTGAAAGATATATGTGTGATAGGTTTACCAGATAATAAATGGGGTGAAGTAGTAACTGCTTTATATGTAGCTAAAGAGAATGATATTTCTGCTGAAGAGATTAAAACAGCTTTGAAAATTAGTAAATATAAAATCCCCAAATATTGGCTCGAAGTAGAAACAATACCCAGGTGCGATCGCGGCAAAATAAACTATCAACAAATTAAAAAAATTGCGAGCAAACAAAAGCGATCGCTACCATAAAAAAATGGAAATCATTTAAATTGACTAGGGAGATTACATCGACAAAAAGATACTAACTAAAACAAGTTATTACTCTTCTTAGTAAAAATGTTCTCAACAAAAGCGATCCATTTTAAGATTTTTTAAGCTAGCTTAGATCTTGATACTCAAGAAAAAAACATGACTACAGAAAGCAAATTACAAAAACCAGATAATAACAGCGATCGCCAACCAGAAAAAGAACAATTTCAATGGACGAAACAATGGTATCCTGTAGCAGCAATTGAATTTCTCGATCCGACTCGTCCCCATGCAATGCAATTATTGGGAAAAGATATTGTTTTGTGGCGAGATAATACCGGAAAATGGAATTGTTTTGCTGATGTTTGCCCTCACAGACTCGTTCCCCTCTCCGAAGGTAGAATAGAATCCGATGGGACTTTATTATGTGCTTATCACGCTTGGCGATTTAATTCTCAAGGTAAATGCGTCAGTATTCCCCAGTCTAAAGATAAAGAAATTGAAGCCAAAAATTTTGCCAATCCCAGATCTTGCGCTGTAGTTTATCCTAGTCAAGAACGACAAGGATTATTATGGGTGTGGGGAGAACCTGGAGAAAAAGCACAAGTTGAGAGTAAATTAAAAAAACCGAGAATTATTCCCGAATTAGAAGAAAAATCCGATCGCGTCGTCAAAACAACTTGGAGTCATCGGGATCTTCCCTATGGATGGGAATTATTTATGGAAAATGTTTGCGATCCAGCTCACGTTTCAGTATCCCATCACGGCATCATGGGTAGCAGATACGGAGACGACAAATATTATGATATGCTTCCCCTGCGGGAAATGTCTACAGAAGATGGTTTTGCTTACGAAATAACTCCCCTTCCAGGTAATGTTAAACAAGCAGTCCACGACTTTCAACCACCTTGTCATATGAGAATATACTCAGAGCCGCAAGATGGTGGTAAATTTATCTTAGCCTTATATGCTACTCCGACTCGTCCGGGTTGGTGTCGTACGATTGGATGTCAAGTATTTGTTAAAAATGATGCTGGAAAAATCCCTAAAGGATTGGCATTTTTTGCTTTACCGATGCCTGTTTGGTTAAGTCATGTTTTAGGATCTCTATTCGTACATCAAGATCTAGTTTTCCTCCACTATCAAGAAAGAATTCTCAAAAAACAAAAAAATCGCTGGTTAGAAGCAGTATATACCCCCAACCCTCAAGATAAAATGACGATCGCTTTGCGACAGTGGCTTGCAAATAGAGCCGGAGGAGAAGTACCCTGGTCTGAAGAATGCGATTCTAATTTACCACCCGCAGAATTAGACAAGCGCAAACTCTTCGATACTTGGACGATGCACACTAAAGACTGCACCACTTGTCAAGATGCACTAAAAAATATTAATCGTTTGACTAGATTGAGTTTTGCCGGTGCTATTCTAGCTTTGTTTATGGCAATATTTTTAGATTCGAGAAGTATTGCAATCGCAGTTGCTAGCAAACAAATAGATCTGACATCATCTATATTTTCAGTTAATCCCGGGATTGGTTTTTGGCTCTCACTTCTAGGAGCAATTTTACTAACTGCGATCGGATTGTCACTCGGCAAGTTAAGCAAATTATTCTACATTTACGAATTCAGTCATTCAGATAACGATTAAGCTAAGCTATAGCAGCGATCGCTTCTCTAAAATCTTAAACATGGCATCTTCAAGAATAAAAACACTAGTATCTTATCTGCGACCTTATTGGCAAAGAGTTCTATTCGGCACGATCGCTTTACTAATAGTAAACCTTCTGGCCGTTTATCTGCCTCGATTAGTTCGCAATAATGTCGATCGACTTCAAGGTAATTTTACTTTTGAGGAAATCTATCCCAATATCTTATTACTGGCCGTCCTTGCTTCTTTAATGTGGCTGATTAGAGTAATCTCTCGAGTCTTACTCTTCGGTATCGGCCGGCAAGTAGAATTCGATCTCAAACAAAAGATCTTCGAGCACCTACTCAGTTTAGAACCATCATACTTTGCCACCAATACTTCGGGAGATTTAATCAATCGAGCGACTAGCGATGTCGATAATATTCGCCGTTTGTTGGGTTTTGCACTCTTGAGTATTATCAACACAACTTTTGCTTACTCCCTAACTCTTCCAGCAATGTTATCGATCGATGTCACCTTAAGTTTGGCGGCGATCGCTGTATATCCGATGATGTTAATTATCGTTGGATTATTTAGCAGTAAATTACAAACTCAGCAGCGCGAAGTACAAGAAAACCTCTCCGATCTCAGTGAATTAGTTCAAGAAGATGTCAGTGGGATGGCTTTAATTAAAATATACGCTCAAGAAGAAAACGAGCATCGCGCTTTTGCCGAAAAAAATCAAAAATTACTAGCAGCAAACATCCAACTAGCTAAAACTCGCAACCAACTTTTTCCGATCATTCAAGCCGTATCTTCGGTTAGTTTATTAATTTTACTCGCCTTGGGTGCTGGAGCGTTAGAAAGGGGTCAAATTACGATCGGCGATTTTATTAGTTTAATTATCTATGTAGAATTATTAGTATTTCCCACTGCTTTATTAGGATTTACAATTACAACTTATCAAAGGGGAGAAGTTAGCATCGATCGCATTGAAGCTATTTTAAACGTCAAACCGAAGATAAAAAATCCTGCCGATGCGATCGTTTTACAACCAGAAGAAATAACTGGAAAAATAACAGCTAAAAATTTAACTTACACTTATCCAGGAGCGAATACTCCGGCTCTAAAAAATCTCAATTTTACGATCCAACCCAAAGAAGTAATTGCCATTGTCGGGTCGATCGGTGCGGGGAAAACAACTTTTGCTAATGCACTTCCTCGTTTATTGGATATTTCTGCCGGTCAATTGTTTTTGGATGGTTACGATATTACAAAAATAAAATTAGAAAACTTAAGAAAAGCGATCGCCTACGTTCCTCAAGATAGCTTTCTTTTCAGTACCACGATTAGAAATAATATTCGTTACGGCGATCCTCTCGAACGACAACCTCTGGTTGAAAAAGCGGCAAAAATATCGCAAATTCATCCCGAAATCATTAATTTCCCCATGCAATACGATACCATTGTTGGTGAAAGAGGGATAACCCTTTCTGGAGGACAAAGACAGCGAACTTCTTTAGCTAGAGCTTTATTAGTTGATGCTTCGGTTTTAATTTTAGATGATGCTCTTTCTAGCGTTGACAATCAAACTGCGAAAAACATTTTAGATAACCTTTCTTCTCAAAAAGGAAAAACAGTAATCTTCATTTCTCACCAGCTCTCTGCTGCTGCTAGTGCCGATCGCATTTTTGTTATGGATGAGGGCAAAATAGTTCAAATTGGATCTCACGAAGAATTAGTAGTAGAAAAAGGATTGTATCAATCCCTTTGGAATCAGCATCAATTAGAAGAAATTTTAGGTTAATTCCCTTCTTGCCATTGCAGTTTTATTGCTTTAGTTTCAGGAGCGATCGTATATATTTTCAATTTGTTGTCAGTTTTTGTGGCGTTCTTGGAAAATACTTTTTCTTGCCCGGAAACTAAAATAAGATCTTTTCGAGAAGCTATTAACTGGGGTTTTAAATAACTTTGATGAAATTGAGGCAACTCGGCTAAAATCGAGTCCGATAATCTGATAGTTTCGAGAATTTCTCCTTTTAAACTAAGTCGATAGAGAGTTAAATTCTTAGTTCGTCCGTAGTTAACTCCTAAAGCATATAACTGCTTTGCTTCAGGATGATAAACGATCGAGGTTAAATCGACATTATTTAAACTAAAAGCTTGCCAATTTTCAGTGTCTAAAGAATAAGAATATAAGTAACCTTCACCTCCAAGGGAAGAAACTAATAAACGATTGTTATCTGGATCGAAAGTAATCCCAGTCGGCCAGCTTAATTGGGGTAGTTCAGGTGGGATTTGAATTGCAGTAGTTTCCCAGTTCGATTGCGGATCTAATTTAACTAACCGATGAC